>CAYVOW010000009.1:22631-32375 GCA_964453585.1 uncultured Micropruina sp. | reverse complement strand
ACGGCGGGCCCCGCCTCAGCTGGCGTAGCGGACGGCCGCGCGGGCCTTGGCCTTCGCGGCCTCCACCTCGCGGTTCTTCGGCGGCGCCGAGGTGGTCAGATGGTGGAGTAGATGCGCCGTGGCGGCCGCGATCTCGTCCACTGCCTGGTTGAAGAACTCCTCGTTGGCCTTCGACGGCTTGGTAGCTCCGGCGACCTTGCGGACGTACTGCAGGGCGGCGGCGCGGACCTCGTCGCTGCTCGCGGGCGGCTCGAAGTTGTTCAGGGGTCGGATGTTGCGGCACATGGCGACCACCTTACGTCGCGAGGAACCGGACCAGTTGTGTCAGAGCCCGTCAGCGAACTCCAAGCGAGGCGCCAGCGGCAGCACAGCCGGCCCACAGCGCGCGCCCGTGGAATATCGGCATGAGCAACCTGATGAGCAAGCCGATGAGTCGCCGGATCCTGCTGGGTGGGTCGGCGGCGGTCGCCGCTGGACTGGGCGGTGGCACCGCCTGGGCCCTGGACCGGTTCGTGGTCGAGCACGTCGAGGGCACCGTGACCGCCACCGACACCGCGGCGCCCACCGGAACGGCAAGCGCCGACAGCTACACCAGCTCGTCGACCTCACTGACCATCGAGAAGGTGGTCACCGGCTCGGGATCGTCCCAGGTGACCGCCTTCGTGGCCGACATCACCACCAGCGACGGCACCCTGATCCGGTCGGCGTTCGCGCAGGACAAGTTCGGCACCAACATCACCGCGCTGCCCTCGGCGATGGCGTCCGCGCACGGCGCCGTGCTGGCGATCAACGGCGACTACTACGGCTTCCGGGACACCGGCATCGTGGTCCGCAACGGCGTCGCCTATCGCGACAAGGGCGCTCGGCAGGGGCTGGCCTTGTATCAGGACGGCTCGATGAGCCTCTACGACGAGACCGCCACCACCGCGAAGGCGCTGATCGCCGATGGCGTGTACAACACGCTGTCGTTCGGTCCCGGGCTCGTGACCGGCGGTAAGGCGATCGCCGGCATCGACTCCTTGGAGATCGACACCAACTTCGGCAACCACTCGATCCAGGGCAACCAGCCTCGGACGGGGGTTGGCCTGGTCGCTCCCGGACACTTCGTCTGGATCGTGGTGGACGGCCGCAGCAGCGGCTACAGCCGCGGCGTAACGATGACCGAGGTCGCGCAGCTGTTCCTCGACCGCGGCTGCCAGGTCGCGTACAACCTCGACGGCGGCGGCTCGTCGGTGATGTGGTTCAACGGCGCCCTGGTCAACAACCCGCTGGGGCGGGGCCAGGAACGCGGCACCTCCGACATCTTGTACGTGGCGGGCTGAGCCATGATCGTCCTGATCCCCGCCTACCAACCCACCCATCGTCTGGTCGACCTGCTGGCGGGTCTGGCCGAACGGGCGCCCTGGCTGAACGTCGTCGTGGTGGACGACGGGTCCGGCCCGGACTACGCCGAGGTGTTCGCCGCGGCCGCCGCGCTGGGCGCCGACGTGATCGGCTACCGGAGCAACCTGGGCAAGGGGTCGGCGCTCAAGTACGGCTTCGCCCACGTGATCGACCACTACCCGGGCGAGAACGTGGTCTGTGCCGACAGCGACGGGCAGCACCAGTTGGTGGACATCCTCCGGGTTGCCGCCGCGATCACCGAGGACACCATGGTGCTCGGGGTTAGGGCGTTCTCGGGGTCCGTCCCGGTGCGCAGCCGCCTGGGCAATCGGATCACCCAGGGCCTGTTCGGCCTAGTCACCGGCACGCCGGTCAGCGACACCCAGACCGGGCTGCGGGGCTACCCCGCGTCCCTGCTGCGGTGGTTGCTGACCGTCCCCGGGACGAGGTTCGAGTACGAGCTGAACCTGCTGCTGCAGGCGAAGCCGAGCGGACACCGGATCGCCGAGGTGCCGATCGCCACCATCTACCTGGAGGGCAACGCCTCCTCGCACTTCCGGCCGTTGGTCGACTCGGCGCGGATCTACCTGCCGCTGCTGCGCTACGCCGGCTCGTCGCTGGGCGCGTTCGCGATCGACTTCATCGCTCTGCTGCTGTTCCAGTCCCTGACCGGCAACCTGCTGGCGGCGGTGATCGGCGCCCGAGGACTGAGCTCGGCGTTCAACTTCCTGACCAACCGGCACGTGGTGTTCGCCGAAGCCAAGGGCCAGCCGCTGGGCCGGGCGGTGACTCGCTACTACCTGCTGGTGGCGGTGATGCTGGCCGCCAACTACGGCCTGTTGACCGCGCTGACGCAGCTGGGCGTTGGCTTGGCCCTGGCGAAGTTGGCCACCGAGCTGGCGCTGTTCTTCGCCGGATACCGCCTTCAGCGCGAGTTCGTCTTCGGGTCGGCGGACGGCACCGACAGCCAGGTGGCTTCGCTGACCCCGATCAGCTCCCCCTCGGCGGTGACCAGCGCGCCCGCGCAGTAATGCTTGCGGCCGTCGCGACCCGTCATCCAGCCCATCGTGACGCACGGCTCGCCCACCCGAGGGGTCCGGTGCAGCCGGACGGTGAAGCGGCCCAGCAGCAGCGGCCCCTCCCACCGGTTGAAGCAGACGAACCCGAACAGGGTCGGGCAGTCCAGGCTGGCCCAGGCCACCTCGGGACGAACCAGGCCCGCGTCATCGCCGACGGACTCGTCCGGCGTCCACGGGGCCGCGGCGATCGCTCGTCCCTCGACCGGGCCCGGGTGGATCAGCAGCCCGTCCCGGGATCCGCGGGCCGTCCCGCAGACGAAGCACTCCGGGTAGGGGTGATCGTCGTACCACGGGAACGCCATCGTCGCCTCGATCGCCTCGGCCAGGCTGACCTCCGGGACGGCCGGTTCGTCCGGCTGCGCGGCGACCACCTCGCTGACCAGTTCGTCGGCGTCGAACAGCAGCGTCCGCTGGTGGTCGGTTTCTGCCCGCAGCGGGGTGTCCAACGGCGGCGGGACGCGCAACGTCACGGTGGCCGGTCCGAGGGCGTGGCCGTGGGCCAGGGCCGTGATGCCGGCGCTGTAGCCCCCATTTCCCGACGACGCCGGGCCGCGGTAGCGACGGCCGATCTCGTAGGACATCACGCCTCCCAGCGGGCCAGGACGGCCCGGGTGTAGGCCCGTTCGGGGTCGATATCGACGTGGCGTCCGGTGTCGGTGACGACGGCGAACCCGTCGCCGGTGGACTCCAGGCGCTGGAAGGAGTCACCGAGCATGGCTCGCAGTTGATCCTCACGCGGCAGCCACAGCACCCGCTCGGCGTCGATACTGTCCAGGGCCCACTCGGTGGTGCCGTTGAACTTGATCAGCGTCCGGCCGCCGGGGACCTGGACCGCCTCGATGGTCATCTCCGAGATCACGAACACCTCGGACTCCAGGTCGGTGGCGGGGATCACGAACCGGTCGCCACTGGTCGGCACCCAGGCTGGCCCGCTGCGGCGCAACCGCTGGGCGAGTTCGACATCGAGCATGGCCACCTCCGAAGTGGGACGAGCCTAGCCCTCAGGCGTCCAGCGCCACAGGGTGGCGTCGCCGTGGGGGTCGCTGGTGATGGCCCAGAGCTGGCCCTGGCTGATCGCTAGCGATTCCGGGACGCCGGAGGGGCCGGGCTGGGCGACCAGGCGAGTCCCGGTGAGCGTGGTGAGGACCGTCCCCGAGGCGGTGGGGAAGAGGGCCGCGCTGTGATCGCCTTGGGTCGCCGCCACCGGACGGCCGGTGGCCTCGACGTCGAGGGTGAGCGGGGTGACGCCCAGCGATCCGCTCAGCGTCCAGGCGGTCCAGCGGTCCTGGGTCTGCCCGAGGATCAGGCAGCTCTGGTCGCAGGAGACGACCTCGGCCCGGGTCGGCGACGCAGCGGGGAGGTCGCGGCTCTCCCAGGCCTGGCCGCCGTCGATCCACACCTGTGCGCTGACCACGGGCGGCTCGCCCAGGGTGATCTCGCTGCCGACCAGGACCAGGCGTCCCTGGATCACCGCCGCGGCCGAGACTGTCCGCAGCGTCAGCGCGGTGTTCTTCAGCGGCGTGGGTGTCGGTTGGCGGACCCAGCGGTCGCCCTCGGGACGCCACAGCGCCGGTTCGTTCCCCTGGCTGTCGCTCTTCCAGGAGCCAACAATCACTGGCCCCTGTCGGTCGATCGCGACGGCGACCAGTTGACCCATGTCCTGGCCGCCAAAGGTCTCGAAGGGCTGCGGCTGCTCGGTGATGCCGGACGCGTCGCCGCGCCACACCGTCCAGCGCACGTTGCCATGCGCCCCGCCGCGGACGCCGGCGATGCCCGCCACCTGGTCGGTGGTGGCGGCGAGGGCGGTCCAGCGTCCGTCGCGGCCGTAGGCGGAGGAGGAGACCGCTTCCGCTGGGACGGGCTGGCCCGCGACGACCCTGGTGAGCCCGGGGGAGCCCGACCGGGTCGTCCCGATCAGCAGGGTGTCGCCGCTACTGGCCAGCGTGACCGGTTCGGCGCCGTCCAGATCGACGGGGGTGATCGCCGGGGTGAATGAGCAGGCCGTCAGCAGCAGAGGGATGACAAGGAGCAGCCGCCGCATGGGCGGAACCCTACGCGGCGGATTCGGCTCAGCCGCAGGTGACGCCGGTCGAGTGGATCGGACAGTAGCCGCGAGGATTCTTGTCGAGGTACTGCTGGTGGTAGTCCTCGGCGTAGTAGAAGTCTCCGGCTGGCGCGACCTCGGTCGTCAGCGGCCCGTACCCGGCCCGGCTGAACGCCGCCTGGAACTCGTCCCTCACCCTGGCCGCGGTGGCAGCCTGCTGGTCGTCGGTCGGGTAGAGGGCCGACCGGTACTGCGTGCCGCGGTCGTTGCCCTGGCGGAACCCCTGGGTCGGATCGTGGTTCTCGAAGAAGAGCCGCAGCAGTTCCTCGTAGCTGACCTTGGCGGGGTCGAAGACCACTCGGACCGCCTCGGTGTGCCCGGTGCGTCCGGAGCAGACCTCCTCGTAGGTGGGGTTGGGGGTGTAGCCGCCCTGGTAGCCGACCGCGGTGTTGACCACGCCGGGGGTGTTCCAAAACAGCTTCTCCGCACCCCAGAAGCAGCCCAGCCCGAAGTAGGCCACCTCGGCGCCGTCCGGCACCCGGTCGAGCGGATGGCCGAAGATCGTGTGGTAGGTGAGACGGTCCAGGATCGGGGTGGTGCGCCCGCGCAGGGCTACCCGGGGATCGACCATCGTCGGCTTGGTGAAGAACATGTGGTGCCTCCTTGGTGGGTGAAACCGCGGTCCACCCGCTTGTGTTCCCCGGTGGGTTGGGCCGGTTACCCCTGGGTGCCGCCACAATCTCGGTGGATCAGGGCCGGCATCGCGCTCAGCGCGATGCCGGCCGTCAGACACCGAGAACTTGGCGGGCTCACGGGGGTGAGAGCCGCCAGTCGATGGCTTCGGCCCCCTGGGCGGCCAGGGCCTGGTTCACCCGGCTGAACGGACGGGAGCCGAAGAACCCCGAGCGGGCCGACAGCGGCGACGGGTGGGCCGAGGCCACGTACGGCACCCCACCCAGCATCGGGACGAGCGTCTGCGCGTCCCGGCCCCACAAGACGGCGACCAGCGGCCCACCCCGCTCGACCAGAGCCTCGATGGCGCGCTGAGTGACGGCCTCCCAGCCCTTGCCGCGGTGCGATCCGGCGGCTCCCGGACGAACGGTGAGCACCCGGTTCAGCAACAACACCCCTTGGTCGAACCACGGGCTGAGGTCGCCGCTGAGGGCGGGCGGGATGCCGAGGTCGGCGTCGAGTTCCTTGAAGATGTTGACCAGGCTGCCCGGCAGCGGTCGGACGTCCGGCGCCACCGAGAACGACAACCCGACCGGGTGGCCCGGCGTGGGGTAGGGGTCCTGGCCCACGATCAGTACCCGGACGTCGGCCAGCGGTCGGCTGAAGGCGCGCAGCACGTTCGGACCGGCCGGCAGATAGCCGCGGCCGGCGGCGAGTTCGGCACGCAGGAAGTCCCCGAGTTCGGCGATGATCGGCGCGACCGGGGCCAGGGCCTCGGCCCAATCGGGCGAGATCAGTTGAGACAGCGGTTGGGGCATGGCTCCCCCTAGTCCGAACCGGTTAGAGGTGCCGCGGGTCGTTCCCTCGGCATCCGGGACGACCAGGCAGCCCCGGCCAGAAGCAGCAACGAACCCGCGGCGAAGGCGACCCCCATGCTCCGCCGGTCGGCCAGCCCGCCGGCCACCAGCGGGCCGGCGATGGTGCCGACGTCTCCAGCCATCGAGTACCAGGCAATCGGTTTGCTGCCGGCCCCCTTGGCCGCATCGCCGACGGCTGCCGTCGGCCCCGTGCCGAGCGCCGCCGAGGCGACGCCGACCACACACAGCGCGAACACCAGCAGCCACAGGTTCGGCGCGAACGGCAACGCCAGGGTGGCCAGGGCAGCGACCAGGGCGCCGCCGATCATCACCTCGCGACGTCCGATCCGATCGGTGGCCCGGCCGATCGGGATCAGGGCCAAGGTCTGAGCCACGGCGGCGATCGCGAAGGCGAGGCCGGTCCACTGCGTGGGTGCGCCCAATCCGCCCACGATCAACACCGGGACCAGGGCTGAGCGAACGCCGAACGACTGCCAGCCGGTGCAGAAGTTCAGCCACGCGGCCGCCTGGTAGCGGACGTCGCGCAGCACCTCCCGGACCGGCTTGGCCGAACCGACGGCTTCGCTGACCTCCTCGTCCAGCGGCGGCGGGTCGTGCAGGGTGAGGATCGCGATCGTCCCCGACACCAGCAAGGTGGCGGCGTAGAAGAAGAACGGCGCGTTGAGCGAGATGCCGCCGAGCAGTCCGCCGATCGCCGGGCCGGCCATCCCGCCGAGCAGGAAGCCGCCTTGCCACAGCCCGCTGGCCTGGCCGCGCTGGTGGCGGGGCACCGAGGCGACCAGTAGGGCCAGCGCGGACACGGTGAACATCGCCGAACCGATGCCGCCAACCGCCCGCCAGATCAACAGTTCCAGGTAGGTGTGGGCCAATCCGGTCATCACCGACGAGAACGCCACCCAGAACATGCCGATCCCGATGGTGTTGCGGTGGCCGAGTCGGTCGGAGATCCACGGACACACCGGCGCGGTGACCAGCCGCATCAGGGCGAACGCCGAGATCACCAGCCCGATCTCGAGGTTCGACACCCCGAACTCCCGGGCGAACAGCGGCAGCACCGGGATCATCACGCCGAAACCGAGGGCGACGAAGAACCCGGAGATACTCAGCCAGATCACGGTCGGTGGCATCCCGGAGCGCCGGGTCAGCCCGCCGAGATCGATCACGGGCACCCAACCTAGCGGCTGGGCCTGCCCGAACATGTCGGACGCCATCGCTACGCTGGCAGTGATGAACGAGCACTCCGACGAGACCCCCGCCGCTCAGCCCGGCGACCCGGTCGTCGACGTCCCCGCGGAGGCCGCCACCGCGGAGTTGGCCGACGTTCGGCCCGAGGCGGAGCCGGCTCCCGACCAGGACGTGGAGCCAGCGCAACCCGGGCCAGGCCCAGCGATCCCAGACGGCCTGAAAACGGCGGCGGGCTGGGGCTGGCGGCTGTTGGTTCTGGCCGCGGTGGCCGTGGGAATCGGCTTCCTGTGCCGGTTCTTCTCCCAGGTCACGGTGCCGATTGCGGTCGCCTTCTTGTTGACCGCCTTGATGAACCCGGTTGCGGTGCGGTTGCGAGGCCTGGGCTGGCATCCGGCGCTGGCGGCAGCGGTGTCGCTGATCGGCATGGCGCTGGTGATCGGAGCGGTGATGTACGGCATTGGCCTGACCGCCGCGGCGCAGGCTCCGGGGTTGGTCGAGGAGACCAGGCTCGGTTTCCAGCAGTTGCTCACTTGGCTCGCGGGCGACCCGTGGCACATCGACCAGGCCCAGATCGACACCTGGATCGCGGCGGCCACCACGTGGGCCAACGAGTCCCGCGCCCTGTTGGCGTCCTACGCGGCGAAGATCGGGGCCCAGATCGGACACTTCTTCGCCGGGATCGCGATCGCGCTGATCGCCACTTTCTTCTTCCTCTATGAGGGGCGGCAGCTCTGGGAGTCCAGCGTTCGGATCCTGCCGAACCGCTACCAGGACCAAACCATGCGGGCTGCGGAGAAAGGCTGGGCTTCGCTCGTCTCTTATATGCGGGCACAGGTGATCGTCTCCGCCGTGGACGCTGCCGGGGTGTCCTTGGCTGCGCTGCTGCTGGGGTTGCCGATGGTGCCGGCCCTGTTTGCCCTCACCTTCTTCGTCTGCTTCATCCCGGTCGTCGGCGCCACCATCGCCGGAACGGTGGCCACCCTGCTGGCCCTGGTCACCCACGGCTGGGTGGCCGCGCTGATCATGCTTGCCGCCACCATCGTGGTGATGTGGACCGAGAGTCACTTCCTGCAACCCATCCTGTTGGGCCGGGCGGCCTCGCTGCATCCGCTCGCGGTGCTGGTCGGGCTGGCCATGGGGGCCGAAGTTGCTGGCATCGTCGGGGCGCTGCTGGTGATCCCCGCCATGGCTTTCTTCGTCGCCTTCATCAGGGCGTTGAGGGGGCTGCCCGCACAGCAGCCAGCAAAGTCGCACTGATTTCGGTCTCACCTTTCTATTCTGGTAAGTCGCGCTTACTATTGATGCATGGCAGAAGCAGACATCACCCCCATTCTCGAAGACCTCGCCGCCGGACGCATTGACGCCTCGGAGGCTGCCCGACGCATCGACGCGGTAAAGCAGCGGGTCGCCGACGCGCCGGGCCCTGAGCCGGAGGGGGAGGCCGACCCGACCCCGGACCCCGACGGCCAGTGGACCGCCTACAGCCGTGAGTCGTTCGGCTCCCCAGTCACCGACGAAGTGCCCCCCAGTCGACGCCGTCCCGGAGGGTCGAAGGGTGTCGACCGGATCAGCGTCCGGGCGGTGGGCCGACGCGTCCGGATCATCGGCGACTCGCGGGTCGCCACCGCCGCCGCGGAGGGTCCCCATGTGCTGCGGCGCAGCGGATCGGTGCTCGAAGTCACCAGCGACGGCGAGATGGGGCCCAGCCTGGACGGGTTCGTGCTGCGTCCGCCGCGCAACCTGGACGACCTGCGCGCCCTCGGTCTGGGCAAGGAGTTGCTGCTTCGGGTGAACCCGTCGCTGATCGTGGATGTGGAGGTCACCGCCGGGCTCTTGAACACCGAGAACGTCCCCTACCTGGGCAAGGTCCGGATCACCGCCGGCGGCGCCACCCTCGACCAGGTGGCCGAGTTCAACGACGTCCTGATCCAGGCCGGACAGGCCACGATCAAAGGCACGGTCACCACCGGACGCTCCCGGGTCCGTTCGGAGTCGGGGTCGCTGGACCTGTTCCTCGGAGACCACTCCAACGTGACCGTGCGCAGCGAGTCGAACCTGGGCCGGATCAGCTGGGAAGGCGACCACGTCGGCAACGTGGACGAGGTCGTCCTGGGCAACGGTTCGGCCCGGCTCGATGTGGGTGTGGTGATGGGCTGGGCCACCATCCACGCCCGGCTGGACGACGAACGGTGAGCCAGTATCGCCCTCCGTCCGAATGCCCGGTCTGTGACGGGTCGCTGGTCACGACCAGGCTGGGCTGCCGCACCTGCGGCAGCGAGATCGCTGGCGACTTCGCGTCCTGCGAGTTCTGCGCGCTGGAGGCCAAGGAGATCGAGTTGCTCCGGGTGTTTCTGGCCTCGCGCGGCAACCTGCGCGAGGTGGAGAAGCATCTGGGCGTCTCCTACCCGACCGCCCGGGCCAGGTTCACCGCGCTGTTGAGCAAGCTGGGCCTGGCCGGCGAGGCGGACAGCGAGCCGTCCGGGTTGACCAGGGACCAGGTGCT
>CAYVOW010000009.1:6726-22531 GCA_964453585.1 uncultured Micropruina sp. | reverse complement strand
GCCTGGCCGGCGAGGCGGACAGCGAGCCGTCCGGGTTGACCAGGGACCAGGTGCTTCGGGAGGTCGCCAGCGGGGCGCTGGCGCCCGGGGAGGCGGCGGCCCTGCTGGCCAAGCTTTCCTGAGATGTGCCCCTCTCGAGCCGCGCTCTGGTGGCGGGCATCCGACCGACTGTGGTCAGGGAGGCCTACCTCAGGTCGGGCGAGTGATCAGCGGGCGAGCGTGCCAACCGCGACGATGGTGACCTCGATCGGTGCTCCGGTGGGAGCGGTGTACGAGACGGTCTCGCCGACCTTGTGGCCGATGATCGCGGCACCGAGCGGCGACTGCGGCGAGTACACCTCGATGTCGACCGAGTCGTCCAGGCCCATCATTTCTCGCGATCCCAGCACGAAGGTGTCGGTGTCGTCCGGATCGTGGTCGTAGTAGATGGTGACCTTGAGGCCCGGGACGACCTCGTCTGAGTCGGCTTCGGGGGCTTCGCCCACCTGCGCGTTGCGGAGCATGACCTCAAGTTGGCGGATCCGGGCCTCTTGGTGGCCTTGTTCCTCGCGCGCCGCGTGGTAGCCGCCGTTCTCGGAAAGGTCGCCCTCCTCGCGGGCCCGGGCGATCTTCGCGCTCACTGTCGCCCGACCCTCACCCTTGAGGTAGGTCAGCTCGGAATCCAGCTTGTCGAAGGCGTCTTGGGTCAGCCAGATCTGCGCGGTCAGCTCGTCAGTCATCGGAGGAGCCTAGCAACGCACTTCAAGAGCGCGGGACGCAATTGTCCACGGTGACGGCGGTGCCGCGCTTGAACGTCCTGATCTCGATCGGGATCGTGGTCAGCCGGTCGCCACCGCCTGGAACCTCGATCTGCTTCTCGCCGACCCGCTCGTAGGTCACCGCCTGGACCGCGATCAGGCAGCTCACCGCGGTCGCGGGGTTGGGCCGATCAACGGTGAGCTGGGCGCGGGTGAGCGTGTCGGAGACGACGAAGAAGGCGTCGATCCGCCCGGTCACCGGCGGATTCGCTCGGTAGCTGGCCACCCAAATCACGTAGCCGACCAAGGCCACAATGGCCAGGCCAAGGGCGAGCAGGACCGGGGTGGAGGTGCGCCGTGGAGGGTAGCGCCGGGCGATCCTCTCGGCGTCCGTCTCCGGCTGGCTGGTCACCGCTTCATCCTGCCACCTCGCCGACGAGACGCCGGCGCGGGGGGACTTCCGGGCTTTGCCACAATGGCCCCCATGCCCAGCACCCGTGTCGATCCGTACGGCGAACCGCTGCGACTGCTGCACGTCCACGCCCATCCCGACGACGAGTCGTCCAAGGGTGCGGCGACGACGGCGAAGTACGTCAACGAGGGCGTGCAGGTGCTGGTAGCCACCTGCACCGGGGGAGAGCGCGGTTCGATCCTCAACCCGCGAATGGACACTGACGAGAACTGGGGCCGGATCACCGAGCTGCGTCAGGCCGAGATGGACCGGGCGAAGACGATCCTGGGCATCGAACAAGTGTGGCTGGGGTTCGTCGACTCCGGGCTTCCGGAGGGCGACCCGCTTCCGCCGCTGCCCGAGGGCTGCTTCGGGCTGGTCGATCCGGACGAGGCGGCCGGCGCGTTGGTGCAGGTGATTCGCCAGTTCCGTCCCCATGTGGTGACGACCTACGACGAGAACGGAGGCTACCCGCACCCCGACCACATCATGTGCCATCGCGTCACGGTTGCCGCGGTCGAGGCGGCCGCCGACCCCGCCGCCTGGCCAGACGCCGGCGAGCCGTGGCAGGTGTCGAAGTTGTATTACCACATGTCATTCCACCGGGCCCGTTACGCGAAGTTGGATGAGTTGATGCATGCGCACGGGCTGGACTCGCCCTATGCCGAGCACCTCGCCGAGTGGCACACCGACGAGCTCGCCGGGCGTTTGACCACGTTCATCCCGTGCGCCGAATACTTCCCGGTCCGTGATCATGCGCTGCGCGCGCACGCGTCCCAGATCGATCCGGAGGGTCCGTGGTTCGCGGTTCCACTGGCCATCCAGCAGGCGGGCTGGCCGACCGAGGACTTCCAGTTGGCCAAGTCGGTGGTGCCGGTCACGCTCCCCGAGGACGATTTGTTCGCCGGGATCGGCGCTGTTCGCCGGGATAGGGTGGCGGAGTGGTCGTACTCGATCTGATCGACTCGTCGTGGTGGGCGCTGATGGTGGTGGCCGCGCTGGCGATCTCCGCCGGGCTGCTGTTCTGGAGTCTGCGCAGTCATCTGCGCAGGATCGACGTCCCCGACGATCACCCCGACGAGGGTGGCCCCTCCTAGGAGTCGTCCGCGTCGATCGGCGGCGCCGGGGCCCGATGCTCGGGAGCAACGCCTGGACGCCCTGGAACCTCCATCCCACAGCGTCGATACGTGCAATACGTTGATGAGGCCGCTGTGGGGTGGAGCTTCCGGGGAAGCGAGTCGGCGATCTTCGTCGCCGACGTCGGCTCGCGATTAGGCTGGCCGGATGCCGAATCGCCTGGCCGCCTCGTCCAGTTCCTACCTCCAGCAGCACGCCGACAACCCGATCCACTGGTGGCCTTGGACTCCCGAGGCGTTCACTGAGGCCCGGACGAGGAACGTCCCGGTTCTGCTGAGCGTCGGCTACTCCGCCTGTCACTGGTGCCACGTGATGGCCCACGAGTCCTTTTCCGACCCGGCAGTGGCTGCCTTGGTCAACGAGCACTTCGTGGCGATCAAGGTGGACCGAGAGGAACGCCCTGACGTGGACGCGGTCTATATGAAGGCGACCCAGGCGCTGACCGGACATGGCGGCTGGCCGATGACGGTGTTCCTGACCCCCGACGGGCGGCCCTTCTTCGCCGGCACCTACTATCCGCCGGCCAGGCACGGTCAACTGCCGTCGTTCACCGAGGTGGTCGAGGCGATCTCCGAGGCCTGGCAGCAGCGTGGCCAGGAGGTGCTCGGCAGCGCCGACGCCATCGTCGGCCACCTGGTGGGCGAGTTCGCCCCGCTGCCTGACCCCAACCGGATCGACATCGCCGCGGTCCTCGACCGGGTCAGCGTCGAATTCGACCTGCTGCACGGCGGCTTCGGATCGGCGCCGAAGTTCCCAGCCCCGCTGCTGATCGATGCGCTGTTGGTGAAGGGCGACCCCGGCACCCTGGACGTGGCCCAGCGGACCCTAGAGGCGATGGCCCGCGGCGGCATCCACGACCAGCTCGGTGGCGGGTTCCACCGCTACAGCGTCGACGCGGCCTGGGTGGTGCCGCACTTCGAGAAGATGCTCTACGACAACGCGCTGCTGCTCGGCGCCTACGTCCGCGGCTGGCGCCGCACCCCCGACCACGACCCGGCCCTGCGCGGCCTGTTCGAGCGGACGATCCGCGGCCTCGTCCGCTTCCTGGAGCGCGAACTGTTGCTTGACGACGGCGGGTTCGCCGCATCCTTGGACGCGGATTCCGCCGACGTCCGGGGCGTGATGGCGGAAGGCATCTACTACGTCTGGTCGCCGGAGTCCCTGGCCGACGCCCTGGCCGCCGACGACGCCGACTGGGCGCGGGACGTCTTCCACGTCACCACAGCGGGCACCTTCGAGCACGGCTTCTCCACCCTGCAACTGCGCGGCTTCCCCGACCCCGATCGCCTAGCCGAGGTCAGTGAGCGGTTGCTGGCCGTCCGGCAGGGACGATGGGCACCCGCTCGCGATGACTTGGTGGTCGCGGCCTGGAACGGCCTGACCATTGACGCGCTGGTGGTGGCCGCAGCGGTCTTCGACGAGGTCGGTTGGCTGCAGATGGCCGAGCGGGCCGCCGAGGCGCTGTGGCGGGTGCACTGGGTTGGCGGACGACTGCGCCGGGTGTCCCGCGACGGGGTGGCGGGTGACGCGGTGGGTCTGGCCGAGGACTACGGCGCCGTCGCGCTCGGCTTCGCCCGGTTGGCCGGAGCGGTGGGGGAGGCGGTCTGGCTGGAGCGGGCGATCACTCTGCTGGAGACCGCACAGGAGCTCTTCGCCGCGCCCGACGGCGGCTGGTACGACGCGGCCGCCGACGCCGAACCGCTGTTCGCCCGTCCGCGTGATCTCTCCGACAACCCCACCCCCTCGGGCACGATCACCCTGATCAAGGCGCTCCGGCTGGTCGGGCTGCTGGCTGATCGTCCCGACTTCGCGGCTCGGGCGGAGGCGGCCATGGCTGGCGTCCGGGGCCTGGTCGAGGCTGCGCCGCGGTTCGCCGGCTGGGGTCTGGAGGAGGTGCTGATCGCCGACGAGGCCCGCAAGGGGCTGGCGCCGGCGGTGGCGGTGGTGGTCGAGGAGTCCGGTGACCCGCTGGGCGAGTTGGCTCGGGCGACCTGGCGCATGGCTCCGGCGGGCACGGCCGTCCTCACCGGACGACCTGACACCCCAGGCTTCGCCCACCACTTCGATGATCGCCCGGCCGGGAAGGACGCGCTCGTTTACGTGTGCCGTGGGACGACCTGCTTCGCCCCCGCCGCTGATCTGGACGCCCTCCGCACCGCCTTGTGGAGCCGGTGCTGATGCGACTCTGGTCGCTGCACCCGCAGCATCTGGACCGGGCCGCGCTGATCGCCGGCTGGCGGGAGGCGTTGCTGGCCCAGGCCGTCCTGCGCGGGCTGACCAAGGGCTACACCCGGCATCCGCAACTGTCCCGCTTCCGTGACGTCGAGGATCCGGTGGCGGCCATCGGCGCCTTCCTGAAGGGGCTCGCCGACGAGGCGGACGTCCGTGGCTACCGCTTCGATCGGTCGCGGATCGCCAACACCGCCGGCTCCGCGCCGATCGCCCTGACCACTGGTCAACTGGCGTTCGAGGCCGAGCACCTGCGGGCCAAGCTGTCCACCCGGGCACCGGACGATCTCGTCCGGCTTGGCGGGAAGGTGGTGGCGCACCCCTTGTTCCGCGTGGTCTCAGGAGGGATCGAGCCGTGGGAGCGCGCCCACGAGGGGTAAGGACTCAGCCCACGGGGTGGCTGACTCGCTCCTCCACAACCGAATGGGCGAGGTGGCCCCGGAGTGTCTCCCGGAGGAGCAGTGCGCCGGTCGGGGTCGAGATCTCGACGACGGTCACCTGGTGGGCCGACTCGTCATAGGTCCACCGCACGCACACGTCGCAGTTGTCGAGCCGCATTCGGAACGTCACCATGACCGCCTCCTCGACTGTCCTGACTGTGATGAACAGGAGTTCGCCACAGAGGGTTCCGATACCACCGCGCGGGAGAGGGCGGGCTTGCGGCGGCAGCCCTGAAAACTCCACTCCACAGCCCTGTTACGCGCTGGACGTCGATGAGGCGGCTGTCCGCTGGAGTTTCAGGGGTTTCGCCGAGGCAAAGCTTCCTCCCACGGCCCACTCGGCTCGCCGCCGACGCCGCCCACCCCGCCGGGCAGGGGCAACGACGACGCCCACACCGGCACGGTGTGCCAGGCGCCCCGGACAGGTCGAGGCGGGAGCCAACCCGCGGGTCTGCCGCCAGTGCTGTGGCGGGGCTCAGTCCTGCTGGGCCCGGAACTGCAACTCGTCCGCCACCCGGCGGGCGTCCGCGTCGAAGCTCGGCCGGAAGGGGCGGGCGTGGAAGGGGCGGAGCCGCGGCGCCACCACGGCCGAGCCGACGTTCATCTCGACCAGACGCTCGTGCTGGAGGCGCCAGGCGGCCGAGCGGTCGTGCAGCCAGGACCGAACCTGTTCGGCAAGGTTTCCGGCGCCGTGGTGATGATGGAGGCTGTAAGTCGACATGGAGCAATGATAGAAAATACCAGCCGCAATTTGATTACCTCTTCCTTGCTCGATGGATCCGCGGGCGCAATGCTTGAGGCGTGGATGGCATCGATCGCGCAATCATTCGACATCTGGTCGCGGAGGGGCGTCTGACCAACCAGGACCTGGCCGACAAGGTGGGCCTGACGCCCGCCCCGTGCCTGCGTCGGGTGCGTCGATTGGAGGCCGACGGCGTGATCACCGGGTACACCGCGCGGATTGATCAGTCCGCGATGGGCCGCGCGTTCGAGGTAATCGTGAACGCCGAGATTGGGGCCAAGGACCTCAATACCGTTCGGTCGTTCGAGGAGCGGATCGTGGCCATGGACGAGGTGGTCGAGCTACGCCGAATGTTCGGGCTGCCCGACTATCAACTGCGGGTGCGGGTTGCAGACGCCGAGGCCTACGAGCGTTGGCTGACCTCCAAGCTGATGGGTGATCCGGCGATCTCGCGGGTCGATTCACGGCTGACGATGAAGATCCTCAAGTCGCAGGAGTAGGGGCGTCAGCTCCCGGCGCATCGGAAGAAGCGGCCTCTCGGGACGCCTGCTGCAGGTCGGGATGGACCGCCAGCATCAGTGACCACGGCTCGCCTGCCTCGTCCTGCGGGCCCATCACGAACTCCTCGATCACCGCCGATAGCCGGTCAATGAACTCCTCCAGTCGGCTGGGGGTGAGCCGCAGGCCGGCCCGGGTGATCTGCAGGTCCATCGGCTGGACGCCCTGGATCTCCTGCAGGAAAGTCTCGACCAGCACCGGCCCGACCAGCGGCGCCTCCGAGTCGTGCCAGGTGAGTCCGGTCGCCCGGTAGGGGATCTCCTTGGCCCCCCGGGTTCCCCGGCGAGGGGCGTCCATCGCCAGGAATCCCGTGGCGACCAGGGCTCGGACGTGATGCAGCAGCGACCCAGGGTTGACCCCGAGGATGTCGGCCAGCTCTTTGTTGGTGCGCGGTTGGTGGAGGCAGAGTCGCAGGATTCGCCAGCGGATCGGGGAGGACAGCGCCCTCGCCTTGGCCGCCGCATCGGCGCTGACCGGGGGAGCGATCGTGGTCACCGGACCAGTTCACCTCACTGATTGACTTTTATCAATCACTGTCCTTGACTGGGCCGGTGTCCGAGCAGCCCCTGAATCCCGATGACCCGGTGACCGACGCGGCCGTAGCGCCCTCGTCCGGCCGACCGGCACTGTTTCGGCACGAGGGGTTCCGGCTGCTGCTCGGCGGCCAGGCGCTGAGCCAGCTCGGCTTCCAGTTCTCGGGGCTGGCCATGCCGGTGGTCGCGGTGACGATGCTGCACGCGTCCGAGGCGCAGATGGGCTGACTCTATGCGGCGGAGATGGCCGCCTTCCTGGTGATCGGGCTGTTGGTCGGCGGCTGGGTGGACCGGATGCGCAAGCGGAGGGTGATGCTGGTCGCCGACATCGTCCGGGCTGCTGCGGTGACCGCGGTGCCGGCGGCCTACCTGACCGGCCACCTGGAGATGTGGCAGCTCTATCTGGTCGCCGGCGTGCTCAGCGTCGCCACCGTGTTCTTCGACGTGGCCTACCAGAGCTACATCCCGATCCTGGTGCGCACCGAGCTGGTGGGGCCGGCCAACGGGGTGCTCGAGGCCGTCAGCCAGACCTCCCGGTTGGGTGGTCCGGCACTGGCCGGTGGCCTGCTGAAGGTGATGGCCGCCCCGCTGCTGCTCCTAGCCAACGCGTTCGGGTTCGCCATTTCGGCGCTCTGTCTGGCATTCATTCGCGACCGCGAAGAGCCGGCCCCGAAGCAGGAGCGACTGCCCCTGCTGGTCGAGATCCGCGAGGGGATCGCCTTCGTCTTCGGGCAACCGCTGCTGCGCCGGATTATCACCACCACCGGGTTGTCGAACCTGGGCTCGACCATGGTCTTCACGATGACCTCGATTCTGATCCTGCGGGAGATCGGCCTGGCCCCCGAGCTGCTGGGGGTGGTGTTCACCTTCGGCGCAGTCGGGGGCGTCCTCGGCTCGCTGCTGTCGACGCGGGTGGCGCGGAGGATCGGTGAAGGGCCGGCGCTGCTGGGTTCGGTGGTCGTCTCGGCAGCCGGCATGGTCAGCGTGCCGGCCGCCGCTCTGGTGCCGCGACCGGCGGCACTGTGGATGCTCTGCGCCGGCGAGGTGATCTTCTCCGCGGCCGTGGTGGTCTACAACGTCGTTCAGGTCACCGCGCGGCAGAAGCTCTGCCCGCAGCGCCTGCTGGGACGGATGAACGCGTCAATCCGGTTCGTGGTCTGGGGGATCATGCCGGTGGCCGCGCTCGCCGCCGGTTGGATCGGGACGGCGATCGGCGCCTTGGCCACGATCTGGCTGGGGGTGGCCATCCAGGCGCTGGCCATCGCGCCATTCCTGTTCAGCCGCTATGGCCGGCTGAGGGAACTGCCGACCAGCCCCGAGTGATCCCGCGCAGAGTCCAGGACAGCGGAGGAGGCGCGGAAACTGGTGATCTCTGCGGGCCACCGCCGCCTCGTCGAGGCGAGCGGATCTCCCAGGGATCACCAGATTCAGGGATCACGTCAGGGTGACCAGCAGGATTGCCAGATCCGGGGTCACCTCAAGGTGACCAGCAGGATGGCCACGTAGTGGCTGACAGCGGCCAGGATGGTCGCAGTGTGGAAGATCTCGTGGAAGCCGAAGGTGCGCGGCCAGGGGTTGGGCCACTTCAGCGCGTAGACCACCGCCCCGAGGGTGTAGATCACGCCGCCCAGGGAGATCAGCCCGAACACCAGCGGGGTGGCCGCAGCGGCGAACTCGCCGATCCAGACGAGCGCCGCCCAGCCCATGGCCAGGTAAAGGGGGACGTCGAGCCAGCGCGGCGCCTTCCACCAGGCCAGTTCCAGCGCCACTCCGGCGGCCGCCACCGTCCAGATCACCCAGAGCAGGACGGTCGCGCTGGACGGCTTCAGCAGCATCAGTGCCAGCGGCGTGTAGGACGCGGCGATGAACACAAAGATGTTGGCATGGTCAGCTCGGCGCAGCATCGCCTCGGAGCGGGGCTTCCAGGTGCCGCGGTGATACACCGCGCTCGTGCCGAACAGGACGATGGCAGCGAGCAACCAAACCGCGCCGCCGATTCGTCCGGGCAGCGTCGGGGCAGCGACGATCAGGGCAAGGCCCATCAGCAGGGCCAGCGGAGTCATCGCCGTGTGCAGCCAGCCGCGCATCATCGGCTTGGGTGGCAGTGGGAGGGTCACAGTGTCCATGATATTCCTACGCTAGCGTAACTTACGGTTCCGTAGGTAAGCGTAGATCGACTGCATAGCAAACTCAACCCACGATGAAATAGGCAGAGTGGCGGCTCGCCCGGCCCCGTCCGTCCGCCCCCAGGGAACCGTGCTGGAGCGAGCGTTTCCACATACCGAAGTTGACTGACCTACCCCCCTTTCGGCGGGGGTGTCGGCAGTATTGTGCCGCTATGCCGTGGACAGATCGGCTCCCCAAAGCGCTCGAGCGGATCGACCCGACCGGCCTGCTCTACGAGACCTACGTTCGGCGCCTAATCGCGCAGCTTGACCGGGATCGGCTGCCCCGGCATGTCGCGGTGATGGCGGACGGGAACCGCCGCTGGGCGCGGCTCAACGCACCTCACGAACCGGTCGCGGTCGGTTACCAAGCGGGCTCCGACAAGCTGAGAGAGTTCGTCGGCTGGTGTGACGAGGTCGGGATCCACGTGGTCACGGTGTGGGTACTGTCGACCGACAACCTGGCGCGGAATTCGTCCGACGAGGTTCGTCCGCTGCTGCAGGAGATCGAGGATCTGGTCGTCGAGTTGGCCGAGGCTGGGGACTGGCGCGTCCAGACCGTGGGGGATCTCGGCTTGCTGCCCGAGTCGATGGCGGAGCGGCTGCGGGAGGCCGAACGCAGCACCGCTGATCGGCCTGGGATGCACGTCAACGTGGCCGTCTCCTACGGAGGCCGGCACGAGTTGCGAGACGCCTTTCGCTCCCTGTTGGCGGCCGAAGCCGCCAAGGGGACCAGCCTTGCCGACCTCGCTCGGACTTTGGAGATCGACCAGATCAGCGACCACCTCTACACCGCCGGGCAGCCCGACCCGGACCTGGTGATCCGGACGTCCGGCGAGCAGCGGTTGTCGGGGTTCCTGATCTGGCAGTCGGCGCACAGCGAGTTCTACTTCCACGAGGCGCTGTGGCCGGACTTCCGCAAGGTGGACTTCCTGCGGGCGCTGCGCGCCTACGCCCAGCGGGAGCGCCGCTTCGGGCGCTGAGTCGGGAGACGAGGGGTCCGACCCACGGTGGTAATCGCGTCTTCCCGCGGCCAGGTCGCGCTCGTGGTGATGCCTGGACGGGGTTGGCGGCTCCGGGGCGCGTTGCTGGTGGCGGGACGTGGCGGCGGGTTTGTCGTCCTTACCACCAACACGCCGCCACGTGGTGTCGCCAGCGGTCTGGTGGACGGCGTGACTCCGGGCGCGCCGGGCGTTACCGCTCGGCCAACAGGAGTTCCATCACGGCCGCCCGGAGCTTTTCGTCCAGGTTGAGGCCATCCACCGCGATCACCCGATCTACCGGGGATTCGGTGGCGAGCAGGGCGGCCCACAGGGCGTCCTTCACCTGGTACTCGATCTGCGCCCGCTCCAGCAGCTCGAAGATCCGGCGCATCGTCGACGGTGCGGCTGGGCGGGGATTCGCGCCGAACTGCAGGATGAACCCGGTATCGGTGGCGACCTCGGCCAGGTCCACGGTGACCGCCCCCAAGCCCTCGTCGTAGCTGAACGGCGTTGTTAGCTCCGACGGCCGCGCCACCCCGACCAGCACGACCCGGTAGGACCGGACGGACGGGACGACGGCGAGGTCCCCCTGGGCAGGGTGCACCCGCAGCACCCCCGACTCCTGCGACCACTCGATCACGGTCCGCGCCGACCGCGGATCGGCCGCGTCGTCGTCCTCGTACAACTCGAAGGCGCCGTCCGCGCCGGCGAAGACCCGCAACTCCAGCGAGGACGGGTTGGCCACGCCGAACTCGTCCGGCCCGGTCAGCGGGACGATCGCGCCCGCCCGGGCCAGCACCGGCAATTGGTCCAGCGGCCGATGGAAGGTCAGCCGTCGTCCGCCGGCGTAGCGCTGGCCGGTGAACCAGTCGATCCAGTCCCCACGGGGCAGCCAGGTGGAGGTGGCCGCCAGCTGCAGCCCGGGGTCGACCGGCGCGGTCAGCGCCGCCACCAGCAGCTCGGTGCCGAAGAAGTAGGTGTTCGGGCTGTGGTAGCGAGGGTCCTTCCAGCCATGCGAGATCGGCTTCTCGGCGACCTCGTCCGGATCGGGGCCAAGTCCGTCCGGCTCGGCGGCTTCCGGTCCGGCGGGCCGTCCGCGGAACCCCCACGGCTGCCGGTGGTAGAGCGGCGTGCACAGCGCCTCGCCCAAGCGGTGGGAGCGCTCGTTCATGGTGAACAGGTAGGGCAGCAGCCGATGCCGCAGCCGCAGAAAGTCGCCCATGATGCCGGCGCTGATCGCGTTGTACTTCCACGGCTCCTTGCCCATGAACGGGTTCAGCGTCGAGTGCAGCCGGTTGATCGGGCTGAACGTGCCGAACTGGAACCACCGAGTGACCAGTTCGTCGCTGCGGTAGCCGAACATGTGGCCGCCGATGTCGTGGCTCCACCAGCCGTAGGCGATGTTGGCGGCGGTGGCGGTGAAGAACGGCTGGAACTCCAGCGACTCCCAGGTGTTGATCGTGTCCCCGGAGAAGCCCACCGGGTAGCGGTGCGACCCGGGGCCGGCGTAGCGCGAGAACGTCATCGGACGCCCACCCCGCCGGGCGCTGTCGAGGAAGTGGTAGTGGTTCAGCATCCACAACGGGTCCAGCCCTGGGATGGCGGTGTGCGTGCCCTGCTGCCAGTCGAGCCACCAGAAGTCCACGCCTTGCTCCTCCAGCGGATGGTGCACGACCTCGAGGTAGTTGCGCAGGAACGTCTGGTCGGCGATGTCGAAGGCGACCGGACGTTGGCTGTCCGGGTCGACGCCCATCGCGGTGGCCATCGCCGGGTAGACCTCCTCGTGGGGACGGATGCCGTCGGCGGGATGGGTGTTCAGCGACACCTTGAGTCCCCGCCGGTGCAGGTCGGCCAGGAACGCCGCGGGGTCTGGGAACAGCTCGCGATTCCAGGTGTACCCCGTCCAGCCGGTCCCGAACTCGGGCGGGATGTCGACCAGGTGCCAGTCCATGTCGATCACGGCGACGCTGAACGGTAGCCGTTCCGCCTCGAAGCGATCGAACAGCGCCAGGTACTCGGCGTCGGTGTAGGGGTGATAGCGGCTCCACCAGTTGCCGAACGCCCAGCGCGGCAGCAGCGGTGGGCGTCCGGTGAGGGCCATGAAGTCGGCCAGGGCGGCGGCGTAATCGTCGCCGTGCGCGAACAGGTAGAGGTCGATCGCGCCCGGTTCGCGGGGGGCGATCCAGCCGTCGTCGGTGAGCGTGATCGTGCCCGAGTCGTCCAGCACCGCATACCCGGAGCGGCTCAGCACCCCGTCCTCGAGCGGGGTGGCGCCGTCGACCTCATCCAGGGTCCGGGCGGTGCCGCCCAGGTTGGCGGAGGGCGCCTCCCACCACCGGTCCGGGACGCCGTAACGCCAGGTGCGGCCGTGGTCATGGCCACCGATCAGGTCCACTCGCAGGCCGTGGCTGGAGAACTCACCGCCGTCGTAGTTGAGCCGCAGGAACGGGGTGCTGACTCCGATCGCGTCGCCGCTGCGCTCCACCTGGAACTGCGGGGTGGGGAAGTCGCGGTTCACCACGGTCTGGGTGGCGCGGTCCTCGAACTCCCCGGTCGGCGAGTGCTCCAGCCGCAGCAAGCGCTCGGTCAACACGGTGATCCGCCAGGTCGCCCCGGTGATCACCGACGCCTCAGGGGCGGTCGGGGTGGTGGCCAGGATCAGGTGGTCGGGCAGCGGCATGGCCGCAGTCTAGGGACGTGCGGCTGCCCAATTGAGTGCCGCCGCACCATCGTCCCCCTAGCCCTGCGGGCCCAGGTTGAACTCCGCAGCGCGCTTGGCTTCCCGAGCAACTTCGTCGGCCGCAAGAGCACCCTGAGGTCCTGGGTTGATCGCGTCGGCCACATCCCGTTCGCGAGCCAACTCGGACTCGCTCACGTCGCCGCGCGGCCCCGGGCTCATCGCCTGGGCCCGGTCGGCCTGGCGGGCCAATTCTTCGGCGGGGATCTCGGAGCTTCCCAAGTTGATTGCTGCAGCGCGTCCCGCGCTCTGGTCGTACGTGCCGTGCTCGGACATCGTCTGCCCCTTCCGGTGCACGTTGGCGCGGCCCCTGTGGCCATGCCTGTCTCTTCCACCGTAGGTCGGCGCATCCGGAAACTCCACACTGCTGGAGCCCGCCCCGGGCTGTCGGCCATGTGAACAGTCCGTGTCGTCCCGGCACCGTTCGGCGTGTCAGGACGAGACCCGCCCGGCCAGCGTGTGAAGCTCGGGCCACGGCCGTCGCAGGCGGCCGGCGGCGGAGGAACCAACCATGCGACGTCCGACCCCAGGTCGAACCCGCGGGCCAGCACCAGGCCCTGACCTCTCCGGCTAAACACCGACAGGTGAGGCCGGGTGAGGGTGACGCGCGGCCTCCGGACAAGGAAGAACGTGACCCGCACTGCGACCCGGACCTCCGTGAAGGCCACCCCCGATACCGCGCTCAAGAGCTACGTGATCGATACCTCGGTGCTGCTCAGCGACCCGCACGCGCTGCGCAACTTCGACGAGCACGAGGTGATCGTCCCGCTGGTGGTGGTGACCGAGCTCGAAGCCAAGCGCGATCATCCGGAGCTCGGTTACTTCGCGCGGACCGCCCTGCGCTATCTGGACGACCTGCGGGTGGCCAATGGCCGGCTGGATCTGCCGATCGAGGTGAACGCTGGCGGCGGCACCCTGCACGTGGAACTCAACCACTCCGATGTGTCGCTGCTGCCGCCGGGTTTCCGGCTCGGCGACAACGACTCACGGATTCTGGCCGTCGCGCTGAACTACTCGGCCGAGGGCCGCGACGTCGTCCTGGTCAGCAAGGACGTGCCGCTGCGGGTCAAGGCGTCGGCGGTGGGTTTGGCGGCCGAGGAGTACCGCCACGAGTTGGCTCCGGACTCCGGCTGGACGGGGATGGCGGAGGTGGAGGTCGCCTCGGCGACCCTGGACGCCCTCTATGCGTCCGGCAGCGCGATCGTCCCGGAGGCGGTCGACCTGCCCTGTCACAGCGGCGTTGTGCTGCACGGGCCGTCGGGGTCGGCGCTGGGCCGGATGATGCCGTCCGGCTCGGTGCGCCTGGTCAAGAACGATCGCGATTGCTTCGGCATCCACGGCCGCTCCGCCGAACAGCGGGTGGCCCTGGACCTGCTGCTCGACCCGTCGATCGGCATTGTGTCGCTGGGTGGCCGGGCCGGGACGGGTAAGTCGGCGCTGGCGCTGTGTGCCGGACTCGAGGCCGTCCTGGAACGCCAGCAGCACAGCAAGGTGATCGTGTTCCGGCCGCTGTACGCGGTTGGTGGGCAGGAGCTCGGCTTCCTGCCCGGCAGCGAGGGCGAGAAGATGTCGCCGTGGGCCCAGGCGGTGTTCGACACCCTCGGCGCGGTCACCAACAAACACGTGATCGACGAGGTGCTGGCCAGGGACATGCTGGAGGTGCTGCCGCTGACCCACATCCGCGGACGGTCGTTGCATGACGCGTTCGTGATCGTGGACGAGGCGCAGTCGTTGGAGCGCAACGTGTTGCTGACCGTGTTGTCGCGGATCGGCCAGAACTCCCGGGTCGTGCTCACCCATGATGTGGCGCAACGCGACAACCTCAGGGTCGGACGACATGACGGCGTCGTCGCGGTGGTGGAGAAGCTCAAGGGCCACTCCCTGTTCGCCCATGTCACGCTGACCCGCTCGGAGCGTTCGCCGATCGCCGCGCTGGTCACCGACCTGTTGGAGGACATCACCCTCTGAGGTGCCGCGGCCCGGGTGGGGTGAGGTTCCCTGGCCCCGCGAACGGTGCTCACGGTGGCCGTCCTGACCCGCACCTGCCGACGTTGCCCACCTCACGTGCAGGACACGCCGGAGATACCGGCGCGTCCCGCACGTTGGGTGGGCGAGGTGGTTTGGAGAGGGTCGTGATCCGGCGCGTCCTGCACGTTGGGTGGGCGAGGTGGTCTGGAGAGGGGTGGTGATCCGGCGCTTGCGCGGCTGGTCGCCGGGGTCGGCGCCGACGCCGCTGATCTAGAGTGGGCCTGACCTTTTACCCGAGATTGTTGGAGCAATGGCCCGCCGTCCCCTGCCGCCGCGCACCGCGCTGCTGCTCCCGGCTGCCGCCAGCCTGCTGACCGGGCTCTGGGGAGCCCTGTTGCTGCTCGGCGTGATCCCCAGCACTGGACGACCGGCCGACCTGCACGGGCTGCTGATGATCGGCGGATTCCTCGGCGCCGTGATCAGCCTGGAACGCGCGGTCGCGTTGCGCCAAAGCTGGGCCTATTTGGCGCCCGGGACGTTGGCGTTCGGGGCGCTGCTCGGGGTCACCGCATCAGCGCTGGTTGGGACGCTGGTGATGACCCTCGGCGCGGCCCTGTTCACCGCCGCCGCGGCCACCCTGTGGCGCCGCCAGTTCGACTCGCTCTCGCTGACCCAGGTGGTGGCTGCGGTGATGCTCACCGTCGGGCTTGGCCTGTGGCCGGTGCTGGAGGTGCGGCTGCTGCTGCCGCTGCTGGTCGGCTTCGTCGTCTTGACCATCGCCGCCGAGCGGGTCGAGCTGGCCCGGATCCAGCTGCCGGCAAGTGCCGCTGATGCCGTGCTGGCCTGGTCATTGGCGCTGTTCTCGCTGGCGATGACGGCGCTGCTGTGGCCCTCGTGGGGACAGCGACTCTACGCGGTGGCGCTGCTCGGACTGGTCGCGTGGCTGGCGATGATCGACGTGGTCGCCCGCCGCTTCCGCATCCCCGGACTTGCCCGGTTCATGGCCGCCGCCTTGACCCTGGGCTACCTGTGGCTGGTGGTGGCCGCCAGCGTGTGGCTGGTCGTCGGATTGCCGTCCGACCAGGCCAGTTACGACACCATCGTGCACGCGGTCTTCCTCGGCTT
>CAYVOW010000009.1:3170-6626 GCA_964453585.1 uncultured Micropruina sp. | reverse complement strand
TGCCGTCCGACCAGGCCAGTTACGACACCATCGTGCACGCGGTCTTCCTCGGCTTCGCGATGGCCATGGTGATGGCGCACGCACCGCTGATCGTCCCCTCGATCGTGCACCGAGACCTGCCGCACCGCGCCTTGAACTGGCTGCCGCTGATCGCCCTGCAGGCCGGGCTGGTGGTCCGGTTCGCCGGTGCCTGGAGCGGGAATCTGGCCTGGTGGCGAACCGGGGGCGTGCTGAATGAGGTGGCGCTCGTGCTGTTCCTGGCGTTCACCCTGGGTGGGGTCGTGGTCGCCGCCCGGCAGGCGAATCGACCTGAGCGGGTGTCGGCCTGATGGCCCGTGGACGCTGGCTGGTCCGCGACCTGCCCTCGGCGGCCTGGCTGCTGCTGGCCGTCGTGGTCGCTCTGATTCACCGATCGGTCCCGGACTCGATCTGGCTGATGATCCACCTCGTCCTGCTTGGGGCGGTCACCCACGCCATCTGCGTCTGGAGCACCCACTTCAGCGACGCCCTGCTCAAGACCGGGGACGCCATCGATCCGCGCCGCTCCCAGTCGATTCGGCTGTGGGCGCTGTTCGCCGGGGTGGCCCTGGTGTTGGTCGGATATCCGACCCGGGTGTGGCCCCTGGTGCTGGTCGGAGCGGTGATCGCCGTCGGCGCGGTGCTCTGGCACGGACTGGCGATCTGGCGACGGCTGGGACGGGCGCTTCCGGGACGCTTCCGGGCCAGCGTGCACCACTACCTGGCGGCCGCCGCCCTGCTGCCGGTCGGCGGGACGCTCGGGGTCTGGTTGGCCACGCGTCCCGAGGAGGTGCTCCGGGGACGGTTGCTGGTCGCTCACGCGCTGGTCAACCTGCTCGGCTGGGTCGGGCTGACCGTGGTCGGGACGTTGGTCACGTTGTGGCCGACGATGTTGCGGACGCGCATGGACCCGAACGCGGACCGGCGATCCCGGCAGGCGCTGCCGGTGCTGATCGTGGGGGTGCTGGTCGCCGCCGCCGGCCCGCTGGTTGACCAGCGCCTGATCGCCGCCGGGGGCGTCCTGATCTGGCTGGCGGGTTTCAGTTGGACGGCTCGTGCGCTGATCACAGCGCTGCGCAAGAAGCCCGCCCGCGACTACCCGACGCTGGCCGCCGCTGCGGCGGTCGGCTGGCTGGCGGCCGGGTTGGTCGACACGGTGGTGGTGTTGGTGGCCGCGCCCGACTGGCCCGCCGCCCGGGACGCGTTCACCCAACCGGTCGCCATCTTCACCGCCGGGTTCGCGCTGCAACTGCTCACCGGGGCGCTGTCGTGGCTGATTCCCTCCGTCGTTGGTGGCGGGCCGGCCGCGGTCCGGGCCGGGCTGGCCGCGTTCAACCGGCTCGGAGTTCTCCGGGTGGTGCTGATCAACGGCGGGCTGCTGCTGTCGTTGATCCCGGTGCCGAGCGCGGTGAAGGTTGCGTCGTCGTTGCTGGTGCTGATCGGTCTGGCCGCGTTCCTGCCGCTCCTGTTCGGCGGCATCCGGGCCTCACGCCGGGCCAAGGACGCCAGTGGCTCCCCGGCAGCGGACCCTCCGGCAGCGGACCCGCCGGCCCGTCCGGCGTCTGGCCAACTGGTCGCCGGAGTCACACTGCTGGCGCTAGCGGTCGCCCTAGGGGTCGGCTGGGATCCGGTCGCGGCCGGACTGCCCGGAACCGTCTCGTCCACCTCCTCCGCAGCGCCGGTGACCCCGACCGGGCAGACCACCACGGTTCGGGTCGAGGCCCGGACCATGCGCTTCGTCCCCGACCGGGTCCAGGTGCCGCTGGGGGATCGGCTGCTGATCGAGGTGGTGAACACCGACGTCGATCAGGTGCACGACCTGGTGCTCGCTAACGGTGCCCACGGACGACGGATCGCCCCCGGAGAGTCCGAGGTCATCGACGCCGGGGTGATCGGGGGCCCGGTGGACGGCTGGTGCAGCGTGGTCGGACACCGCCAGATGGGCATGCTGTTCAGCGTCGCCATCGCCGGGGCGACCGCATCGGCCGGGGCGCATCCCACCGGACATGCCTCACCCGCCGGCCAGAGCGGCGCGGATGCCGTGCTCGATCCGATGGCTACCCCGGACGCCGCCTTCCGGGCGCCGGACGCGTCCCTGCCGGCCCTGACCACTCCCGCCGGGACGACCCATCAGGTGACCCTGCGCGTCCAAGAGGTGGAGCGCGAGGTGGCCCCCGGGGTGACCCAGAAGCGCTGGACGTTCGGCGCCACCGCCCCGGGCCCGGTGCTGCACGGCCGGGTCGGCGACCGCTTCGTGGTCACCCTGATCAACGACGGCAGCATCGGCCACTCGATCGACTTCCACGCCGGCGCGCTGGCCCCCGATCGGCCGATGCGGACGATCCAGCCCGGCGAGACGCTGACGTACACCTTCACCGCCACCAAGGCGGGGATCTGGATGTATCACTGCTCGACGATGCCGATGTCGGCGCACATCGCCGCCGGCATGCACGGCGCGGTGATCATCGAGCCGGACGACCTGCCGGCGGTCGACCGCTCCTACGTCCTGGTCCAGTCCGAGTTGTACTTCGGCCCCCAAGGTGGCGAGGTCGACGCGCTCCAGGTCAGCACCGGTGACCCGGACGCCGTCACCTTCAACGGCTACGCGTTCGCCTACGATCACGCACCGCTAGCGGCCGCGGTGGGCGAGCGCGTCCGGATCTGGGTGCTGGACGCCGGTCCCAACCGGAGCACCTCGTTCCACGTTGTCGGAGGCCAGTTCGACACCCTCTGGATGGAGGGTGCCTACCGGATCAACCGCTCCCGGACGACCGGCTCCCAGGCGCTCGGCCTGACTGCCGCCCAGGGCGGCTTCGTCGAACTGGTGTTCCCAGAACCGGGGCATTACCCCTTCGTCAGTCACGCCATGGTGGACGCCGAGCGCGGCGCCCACGGCATCTTCGAAGTCCGCTGAGCCACCCACAGGAGGAACCACCATGTGCAACTACTGCGGTTGCGAGAACATCGCGGTGATCGGCCGCTACATGGCCGAACACGTCGCCATCATCAACGCCGCCGGCGACCTGCAGCGAACCTGCGAGGCCGGCGATCAGGACGCGGTTCGGGCCGCCTGCGACACCCTGGCCGGACTGCTGCACCCCCACACCAAGGGCGAGGAGGTTGGCCTGTTCACAGTGATGAAGCGCGCTGAGGAGTTCCGGCCGACGGTCGAGGTGCTGTGCCGCGAACACCTCACTCTGGACCAGCAACTGGACGCCATCGCTGCCGGGCGCCAGGACTTTGTCGACGGCTTCATCAACGATCTGCGGGCGCATATCGACAAGGAGGAGAACGGTTTGTTCCCGGCCGCCGCGGTCTCGCTAACCGGGGACGAGTGGGACGAGATCATGACGCCGGCGGATCTACCTCACGATCCGCAGCACGATCACGACCATCCCCACGATCACGACCATCAGCACGATCACGACCATCAGCACG
>CAYVOW010000009.1:0-3070 GCA_964453585.1 uncultured Micropruina sp. | reverse complement strand
CACGATCACGACCATCAGCACGATCACGACCATCAGCACGCTCACTGAAGTGAGCCAGGCAGAGATCCGGCGCGACCAGCGGTTGCAACTCGGCGATGGTGGTGGGGGCGTCAAGCTCGGCCAGGTAGCCGCGCATCATGCCCAGGTGCAGCCGGCAGACCACCGGGTCGCCACCGGCGGTCAACGCCCGGTAGGGACACCGGGTGATCTCCAAGGTCACCTGGTCGGTGGCCAAGTGGGAGCTGAACCCCAACCCGTTGACAGTCTCGATCAGCTGCCCGACCGGGTCGGCGGATCCGTCCGCCTCGGTGGCCAACTGCCGTCCCCACTGCAGGCCGAGGTCGTGCACCAGCGGATCGGGACTCGGGTGCGTCCGGTCCAGAAAACTGACCACCGCGGTGGCCAACTCTCGGTTGTGGTCGCCGTCAACGGCAGGCGCGTTAGCCCGGGCGCTGTAGAGGGCCCGGGGACGTCCCTGGGAGTTCTTTCGCTCGGTGCTGCGAGTGACCAACCCCGACCTGAACAACGCGTCGAGATGGAACCGCAAGGTGTTGGGGTGCAGGTTCAGCAGCTCAGCCAAGGTGTCCAGCCCAACCGGCTGCGACCGGGACTGCAGGGCGGCCAGTACCCGGCGCCTGGTCGGTCCCAAACCGCTGACGCTGGCGGTCAGCTCGCCGTCGGTGCTCGAGGAGGGGCCGGGGGTGTCATGGGCTTGGGTCAATGTCGGGTCGCCTCCTCGGTGAGTCGGGCGATCACCGGCTGCGCGCTCGCAGCGTTGCCGACCGCCAACCCGGCGATGAACGCCGTCACCGGAACCATCGGACGGGCCACATTGCGGGCCACGGTGCTGGCCAGGGCGAGCACCTCATCCACGTTGACCTGCGCCGGGTCCACCCCGGTAGCCGCACAGGCGCGATCGATCCAGTCCTGCCATGCCCGACGCTCGTCCGCGGTTGGTTCCATCGCTGCCTCCGTCCAGCTAAATCCTCGCACCCATAAGCATGCTTGGCGTTGTGGGACGAGAAAAGCCCTCAGCCGAGGGACTCTGGGAGACCGGTGGGTGCCATGACGTACCCTGACCCCATGTCCCTCCCGCAGCTGACCCGGGCTTCCCTCGGGGACACCTTCGGTCGCGTCGCGACCGACCTGCGGGTGTCGCTGACGGACCGTTGCAACCTGCGCTGCAGCTATTGCATGCCCGCCGAGGGGCTCGACTGGTTCCCCACCGACGACGTGCTGTCCGACACGGAGTTCGTCCGGGTGATCGGGATTGCGGTCGAGCAGTTGGGGGTCACCAAGGTCCGGTTCACCGGCGGTGAGCCGCTGCTACGACGCGGCCTGGAATCCATCGTGGCGGCCACCAAGCAGCTCCGGACGGCGTCCGGCCAGCCCCCGGAGGCGTCGCTGACCACCAACGGGGTAGGCCTCGACAGGCGGGTGGACGCCCTGGCGGCGGCCGGACTCGACCGGGTGAACGTGTCGCTCGATTCGCTCGACCGGGAGCGGTACGCCGCTCTGGCCCGCCGCGATCGGTTGCCCGACGTCCTGGCCGGGATCGCCGCTGCCGAGTCGGCCGGACTGACCCCGGTCAAGGTCAACAGCGTGGTGATGCGAGGCGTCAACGAGGCCGATGTCGTCCCGCTGGCCGCGTTCTGCCTGGAGCGCGGCTATCAACTGCGGTTCATCGAGCAGATGCCGCTCGGCCCCAAGCACGAGTGGGACCGCAGCCGGATGGTCACCCAGGAGGAGATCCTCGGGCTGCTGGGCGGGCGGTTCCGGCTGAACCCCGAGGTCGAGCCGCGCGGCGCCGCGCCCGCCGAACTCTGGCGGGTGGATCCGGACGACACCCAGCCGGGCGGGACGATCGGGGTGATCGCGTCGGTCACCTCCCCGTTCTGCGCCGCTTGCGACCGCACCCGGGTCACCGCGGACGGCCAGATCCGCACCTGCCTGTTCGCCCGCACGGAAACCGACCTCCGCACGCCGCTGCGCTCGGGGGCCAGCGACGAGGAGATCGCCCAGTTGTGGCAGGGCGCCCACGCGGCCAAAGCCGCAGCCCACGGGATCGGCGAGCCGGACTTCGTCCAGCCCGCCCGCACCATGAGCGCCATTGGAGGATGAGTTGAGGATTCGTTACTTCGCCGGTGCAGCCGAGGCCGCCGGGCTGCTGGAGGAGGTCGTCGAAGCCGACTTCGCGGTCAGCGCGGCTGAGTTGGTCGACCAGCTCGGGGCCGACCGGGAGCGATTGGCCAGGGTGCTGGCGGTGGCCACCCTGCTGGTCAACGGCCACCCGCTGCACGCCCGCGAGGAACTGATCGCCCCCGACGCCCAGGTGGACGTGCTGCCGCCCTTTGCCGGCGGCTGATCCGGTGGCCGAGCTGGCGATCGTGCTGACCGGCGGACACTCGTCCCGGATGGGGCGGGACAAGGCGGCGCTGACCCGAGACGGCCGCAGCCAGCTGGACCGGACGCTGGCGGCCTGTTCGGCCTGCTCGGTGATCGTCGTTGCTGGTCCCAAGCCACCCGGGAATCCTGCCCCGGGCCCGGACGAGGCACGTGACAGTTCCGGTTCCGACGATGGGTCGTCGAGGCCCGCAACGGTGCCCGCACAGGTCCGTCAGGTATCGGAGGATCCGCCGTTCGGCGGTCCGGTGGCCGGCATCGCAGCCGCCGTGGACGCCCTGTCCTCGGCGAGCGACTCCGACCGGGTGCTCGTCCTCGCGGTGGATCTGGTTGACCCGGAGGCGGCGGTCGCCCTGTTGACCGGGGCGGCGGACGGCCCGGACGGGGTTTGCCTGATCGATGCCGAGGGCTTCCGCCAGGGGCTCGCTGCCCGTTACCGGGTGGGATCGCTGCGGTCCGCGCTGGCCGCCGTAAACCAGGTCCGCCACTGCTCGGTCCGCAGGTTGATCGCCCCGTTGGCGTTGGCGAACGTCTCGGCAGGCGATCTCGCCGACGACGTCGACACCCCCGACCAGGCTCGACGGCGCGGTTTCGATGCCCTGCCTGCAACGGCGAAGCGTCCTTCGGCGTGATCACCGGCATGCAGCGGCTGCTGATCGTCCTGGTC
>CAYVOW010000008.1:0-46850 GCA_964453585.1 uncultured Micropruina sp. | reverse complement strand
GTCGAGGTGGGGTTGGGGCTGGGCGTCGGCGTCTCGGCCTGGGCCAGGCCCGCAACGCCAACGCCAGCGCCGATCGCGATCACGGTGCCGCCGAGAGCGAGGGCGGTCTTCTTCTTGATGTCCATGAAGTAATCCAGCCCGATCACCCTGGCCGGTGGCTGGGCTGAGCCTGTCAAGAAGCTGTGAATGTGGCCCAGCGCACTAAGTTGGGGGGCGATGAGCACTCCGATCCGACAGTGCGCGGGCTGCCGCGGTCGCGATCCGATCGATCGGTTGGTCCGCCTGGCCTGGGACGACCAGGCCGGGGCCGTCGTCGTGGACCAGCGACGCCGGCTGCCCGGTCGGGGGGTGAACCTTCATCCGGCGTGCCTGGCCCCCGCGATCCGCAACCGGGCCATCGGCCGGGGCTTACGCCGGACGCTGACCCCGACCCAACTGGCCGGCCTTGCTGAGGGGTTGGCGGCGTCCGGGGAGAACTCGGTTGGCTGAAAACGGGCGCCGGCCGATACACTGAACGCCGCGCGTTCGCCAACTCGGGCGGACGAAACCAGAAAGTGGGCTCGCGCTCATGACCACTCGATGAGTACCCAGAAATGAGCAACAACAACTAACTGGTCCGCGCCCGATGCGGACCTGAAGGAGAGTAGTGGCTAAGGTCCGCGTCTACGAGCTCGCCAAAGAGCTCGGACTCGAGAGTAGAGATCTGCTCACCCAGTTGCAGAACATGGGTGAGTACGTCCGGTCGGCGTCATCGACCATCGAGCCGCCGGTCGTCCGGCGAATCACCGAAAAGCTGAAGAGCCAGTCGGCGCCCTCCGCGCCCGCAGCCGCCCCTGCCGTCAAGGCGGCTGCGCCGGCCCCGGCGCCCGCTCCGGCCCCGGCTGCGCGTCCTGCCGCGCCGAGCACCCGGCAGCCTGCGCCCCAGGCTCCGGCGCCCGCTCCGGCCGCCCGCCCCAGCGCCCCCGCACCCACGGCGCGGCCGACCGCGACCCCCGGCGCCGCGCCGGGTGCCGCTACCGCGCGGCCGGGGGCACCCGCTCCGGGTCCGCGTCCGACGGCACCTCGGCCTACCCCAGGAGCTCCCTCCGGTGGCGCCTCGGACGCCTCTCGGGCGATGCCCCGGCCGCGGCCGAGTGCGCCCGGCGGGCTTCCCGGAGCCGGTGGCGCCGGCACCCGGCGTCCGACCGGGACCCCGCGTCCGGGCAACAACCCGTTCGCGTCCAGCCAGGGCATGGGCGTTCGTCGCCCCCGCCCCGAGGGTGCGGCTCCCGGGCGTCCGGACGCCCGCACCGGGGATCGTCCCGGGGGGCCCCGTCCGCCGATGGGTGATCGCGGCCCGCGTCCGGGTGGTCTGCCGGGCATGCCCCGGCCAAACCCGGGGATGATGCCCCGCCAGGCCAACCCGTCCCTGGGCGCCCCCGGTCGTCCCGGCGCCCCCGGACGTCCGGGCGGCTTCGCCGGTCGTCCCGGTGGCGGTGCCCCCGGTCGGGGCGGTGTCGGTGGCGGCCCAGGTCGTCCCGGTGGCGGTGCCCCCGGGGGTCCGGTCGGTGGCCGTGGCGGTCGCGGCGGTCGCGGTGGCTCCGGCACCCAGGGCGCCTTCGGTCGGGCCGGTGGCCCGGCGAGGCGCGGTCGCAAGTCGAAGAAGCAGCGCAGGCAAGAGTTCGACCAGATGGAAGCGCCGTCGATTGGCGGCGTGCGGATCCGTCAGGGCGACGGCTCCACCGTCCGGCTGCGGCGCGGCGCCTCGCTGACCGACCTGGCCGAGAAGATCGGCGTCGATCCCGCGGCGCTGGTGCAGGTGTTGTTCAACCTGGGCGAGATGGTCAACGCCACCCAGTCGGTCGCCGACGACACCTTGCAGGTGCTGGGTGCTGAGCTCAACTACACGATCGAGGTCGTCTCCCCCGAGGACGAGGACCGCGAACTGCTGGAGAGCTTCGACATCGAGTTCGGCGAGGACGAGGGCGACGAGGACGACCTGATGCCGCGTCCGCCGGCGGTCACCGTGATGGGCCACGTCGACCACGGCAAGACCAAGCTGCTGGACGCCATCCGCAACACCAACGTGGTGGCCAAGGAGGCCGGCGGCATCACCCAGGCGATCGGCGCGTACCAGGTGGCCACCGAGGTGGACGAACTCGAGCGCAAGATCACCTTCATCGACACCCCGGGCCACGAGGCGTTCACCGCCATGCGAGCCCGTGGTGCGAAGTCGACCGACATCGCCGTGCTGGTGGTGGCCGCTGACGACGGTGTGATGCCGCAGACGATTGAGGCGATGAACCATGCCAAGGCGGCCGACGTGCCGATCGTGGTCGCGGTGAACAAGGTCGACAAGGAGACCGCAGACCCGACCAAGGTCCGCGGCCAACTGACCGAGTACGGCTTGGTGCCCGAGGAGTACGGCGGCGACACCATGTTCGTCGACGTCTCGGCCACCGCCCGGACCGGTCTGGACCAGCTGTTGGAGGCGATCGTGCTGACCGCCGACGCTGCCCTCGACCTGCGGGCCAACCCCGACATGCCCGCTCAGGGTGTCTCCATCGAGGCGCACCTCGACAAGGGTCGCGGCCCGGTGGCCACCGTTTTGGTGCATCGCGGCACGCTGCGGACCGGCGACTCGATCGTCGCCGGATCGGCCCACGGCCGGGTCCGCGCGATGATCAACGACAAGGGCGAGACCGTCGAGGAGGCCACCCCGTCGATGCCGGTTCAGGTGCTCGGCCTGACCTCGGTGCCCGGCGCCGGTGACAACTTCCTGGTGGTCGAGGACGACCGGATGGCCCGGCAGATTGCCGACAAGCGCGAGGCCCGGCAGCGGGCCGCGATGCTGGCCAAGACCACCCGTCGCAAGACCCTCGACCAGCTGTTCGAGCAGTTGGCCAAGGGCGAGACCCAGGAGCTCAAGCTGATCCTGAAGGGCGATTCCGCCGGTGCCGTGGAGGCTCTGGAGGACGCGCTGCTGCAGATCGACGTGGGCGACGAGGTCAGCCTGCGGGTGATCGACCGCGGCGTCGGCGCGATCACCGAGACCAACGTGTCGCTGGCCGAGGCCTCCGACGCGGTGATCATCGGGTTCAACGTCCGCGCCCAGGGCAAGGCGACCCAGCAGGCCGACTCGGCCGGGGTGGACATCCGCTACTACTCGGTCATCTACGCCGCGATCGACGACGTGGAGGCAGCTCTCAAGGGCATGCTCAAGCCGATCTTCGAGGAGCGGACGATGGGCCAGGCGGAGATCCGCGAGATCTTCCGTTCGTCCAAGTTCGGCACCATCGCCGGCTGCATGGTCATCGACGGGTCGATCCGCCGCAACGCCAAGGCGCGGCTGCTGCGCGACGGGGTGGTGGTCCACGAGACCACGATCGCCTCGCTGCGCCGCGAGAAGGACGACGTCACCGAGGTGCGGGAAGGGTTCGAGTGCGGCCTGACGCTGCACAACTACTCCGACATCAAGCACGGTGACATCGTCGAGACCTACGAGATGGTCGAGAAGCCCCGCAACTGACGCCGGTCGCGGGACAGGTCGGTTGGTCCGGCTTGTCCCGCGTCCGTCTTTCGACAAGGAGACAGCAATGGGCAACCCGCGCTACGTGAAGGTCGCCGAGCAGATCCGGGTGATCGTGGCCAGCCTGATCGAGCGGCGGATCAAGGATCCCCGGCTCGGTTTCGTGACCGTCACCGACGTCCGGCTCACCGGTGACGGCCGGGAGGCCACCATCTTCTACACCGTGCTCGGCGACGAGCAGGCCCGCGAGGATACTGCCGAGGCGCTGGAATCCGCCCGCGGCATGATCCGAACCACCGTGGGCAAGCAGCTCGGGCTGAAGTTCACCCCCACCATTGCGTTCGCCCTGGACGCCATGCCCGAATCGGCGGCGCACATCGAGGACGCGCTGGCCCGGGCCCGGCAGAGCGACGCCGAAGTGGCGGCCCGCGCCGCCGGGGCCAGCTACGCCGGTGACGCCGATCCCTACCGGCATCCCGACGAGGACGACGCATCGGACAAGTGAGCCCGACCGCCCCCACCGGTCTGCTGGTGGTCGACAAGCCGGCCGGCTGGACCTCGCATCAGGTGGTCGGGCGGGTTCGGCGGCTGCTCGGCACCCGCAAGGTGGGTCACGCGGGCACCCTCGACCCGATGGCAACCGGGGTGCTGATCCTCGGGGTGGGGCGGGCAACCCGACTGCTCGGGCACCTGGCCGGCCACGACAAGACCTACCTGGCCACCATCCGCCTCGGCCAGGCAACCGTCACCGACGACGCCGAGGGCGACGTGACCGAGGCTCCGGGAGCCGGCGGGGTGACCGACGCGGCGATCGAGGAGGCCCTGGACCCGCTGCGGGGCGACATCGTCCAGGTGCCGTCGTCGGTGTCGGCGATCAAGGTGGACGGGAAACGCGCCTACGCCCTGGTCCGAGGCGGCCAGCAGGTGGCCCTCAAGGCCCGACCGGTGACGGTCTCGCGGTTTGACGTCCTGGCACGAAGGGATGCCACCGCGGGGGAGTTGCCGGTGGTGGACCTGGACGTCGTGGTCGACTGCTCGTCCGGCACCTATATCCGAGCCTTGGCCCGCGACCTGGGAGCCGCGCTCGGCACCCGCGGACACCTGACCGCCCTGCGGCGGACGCGGATCGGCGGGGTCAGCATCGACGAGGCCACCCTGGACGGCGATGGTCTCGCCGGCGACCTGGCCCCGGTGCTGCTGTCTGCGGCGGCGGTGGCCCGCCGCTCGTTCAGTTACGTCGAGGTGGACGACGACCAGGCTCGGGAGATCGGATTCGGCCGGAGCCTGGACCTGCCGGTGTCCGGCAATCCCACCGCCCTGCTGCACGGCGATGAACTGCTCGCGCTCTATCGTCCCGAGAACGGGCGGGCGGTGCCGGTAGCGGTGCTGGTCTGAGCGGACGCCCCCATCCCTGGAACTCTGACAGCGCTGAACGCTCGCTTTTGCCCTTTCTGGGCCGAATTCCGGCCTTCAGCGCTGTCAGAGTTCCACGCCTGCCGGTGACCGCCGCTGCGGCCGCTAGCTCAGACGCTCGTTCGGCGCGCTGTCGGCGGTCTTGGCGGGGTCGCGCTCCACCACATCGCCGAGCGCGTCGTCGATCCGGGCCAGGGTTTCGGCGGCCAGCTTCACCCCGGAGGCGGCAACGTTGTCGCGGACCTGCTCGGGGCGCGAGGCACCGATGATCGCGCAGGCCACGTTGTCGTTCGCCAACACCCAGGCGATCGCCAACTGGGCCATGGTCAGGTTCAGGTCTGCGGCGATCGGAGCGAGGAGTTGGACCCGGGTGAGGACGTCGTCGGCGAGCCAACGGGAGATGAACGTGGAGCCGCCCTTCTCGTCGGTGGCTCTGGAACCCTCGGGCACGGGAGCACCCGGGCGGTACTTCCCGGTCAGCGCTCCCTGGGCGACCGGTGACCAAACCACCTGGGAGATCCCCAGCTCCCGGCTGGTCGGGACGACCTGCTCCTCGATCACCCGCCACAACATCGAATACTGCGGCTGATTGGACACCAGTTGGACGCCCAGTTCGGCGGCCAGCGCGTGGCCGGCGACGAGCTGGTCGGCGGTCCATTCGCTGACCCCGATGTAGAGCGCCTTGCCGGCGCGGACGACATCGGCGAAGGCCTGCATCGTCTCCTCGAGCGGGGTGAAGTGGTCGTAGCGGTGCGCCTGGTAGACGTCGATGTAGTCGACCCGCAACCTCCGCAGCGAACCGTCGATGGAGTCGCGGATGTGCTTGCGGGACAGACCGGTGTCGTTCGGGCCCCGCAGCCCAGTCGGGAAATAGACCTTCGTCATGATCTCGATCGATTCGCGACGCTGCCCGGCGAGCGCTTCGCCAAGCACTTCCTCGGCGACCGTGTTGGCGTAGACGTCGGCGGTGTCGAAGGTGGTGATCCCCGCGTCCAGTGCCGCCTGGACGCACTGGCGGGCCGTGTCGTTCTCGACTTGCGACCCGTGGGTCAACCAGTTGCCGTAGCAGATCTCGGAGATCTTGAACCCCGAGCGTCCCAGGTAGCGATGTTCCATGGCCCTATCCAACACCCCGTGGTCACCGACGGCGAGGCATCGCGGTCAGCCTTGCTAGGGTGGCCGGGCGCAAGCAGAAGGGGAGTCGGGTGCAGCAAACCGCCGTCGTGATCGGCAACTTCGACGGGGTGCATCCTGGTCACCGCGAGGTGCTGGCCGAGGCCCGACGGAGGGCCAGCGACCTGCCCCTGGTGGTGGTCACCTTCTGGCCGCACCCGATGTCGGTGATCCGACCCGGCGGGGCGCCGATGTTGCTGACCAGCCTGGACGAACGGATCGCGCTGCTTCACCAGGCGGGCGCCGATCGGGTAGAGGTGGTGCACTTCACCGAGGCGGTGTCCCAGTGGAGACCCGCCGACTTCGTCGAACGGGTGCTGGTGCCGCTGGAGCCCCGGTTGGTGGTGGTGGGGGAGAACTTCCGGTTCGGCCACCGAGCCGCCGGCACCGTGGAGACGCTCCGCGACCTGGCCGCCGGACGATTTGAGGTCGAGGGCCTGCACCTGATCCGGTTCGGCGACGAGGAGACCTGTTCCACGCTGATCCGGGAGGCACTGGCAGCCGGTGATGTGGCTCACGCCGCGGAACACCTCGGTCGGCTGTTCCGGTTCTCCGGGGTGGTTCGCCACGGCGATCACCGTGGCCGCGAGTTGGGCTTCCCTACTGCCAACCTGCCGGTGCCTTCTGACCTGGCCAGTCCCGCCGACGGCGTCTATGCCGGCTGGGTGACTCGGCTGGACGGCAAGGACGCCTACGGCAACCCACTGGCCGACGGGGTGGCCGCGCGGTGGCCGGCGGCCATCTCGGTCGGCACCAACCCGACCTTTGACGGCGTCCAGCGCCGGGTGGAGTCCTACGTCCTGGACCGGGATGATCTGGAGCTCTACGACGCACCGATCGCGGTGGATTTCGTCGCGCGGCTGCGCGGCCAAGTCCGCTTCACCGACATCGACGCCCTGATCGCGACCATGAACGACGACGTCGCTCGTGCTCGAGCCGTGTTGACCGGCCGCGAGAAGTAGCCCGGAACCCGTTGTCTGCGCCGTGGCCTGGGCGCAGACTTGCTGCATGGCCGAGTTGATCGCCATCGCCGCCGTCGTCCTGCTGGCCCACGTCACCTGGACGGCGTGGGCGCGCCTCGTCCGAAACCGGTTCGACGACCAAGCGTTGCCCGAGGATCCGCTGGTGGCCACCCTGGATCCCCACGACGCCGGCGAACTCGCGGCCATCGCCCGCCGGGTGGAGTCGGAGTTCGCGGCCACCTCGCCCAACGTCCTGCACGCCCGGCTGAACCAGTTGCTGGCGCGCAAGGTTCCGATCCGAGCGGTGCGTTCGGCGGGGGCGGCGGGGCTCGCGCAGATGTGCTTCGCCGACGGCGTGGTGATCGTGGTCCGCGGGCGGAGACAGGGCGACTTGGCCAAGCTCGCGGTGTCAGCGCTGCGGTTCCCGATCAGACTGGCCAGCGTTCACGACGAGGCCCCGGGGATCGTCCTCGATCTTGATTCCAACGCGGGCCGCACCAGCGTGCTGGCCGTCTCGGTGGTGGCCACCGAGAGCTGAGCGCAGCCGTCAGCGTCCGATCAACAGCGACTTGCGGTAGATCGCGTCGATCTCCTGGCGGGTGTGCCGCATCCCGGCGGCGTCGACGAACTCGTACTGGGTTTCGCGGTGGTCGCCGGTCGGGGTGTAGTCGAGGGAGATGTACATCGGGATTGCCGCCCCGTTCTGGGGGTCCACCCGCAGGAACACCTCTCTGAAACCGCGGCCGGCGGCCACCTGCTCCAGGAAGGAAGTCAGCGCGCGGGCCGCACCCTGGCGACGGGCGTTCGGGTAGACCCACAGGCTCTTCAGTTCCGGTTGGAGCTTTGACACCCGGCAGTCCAGGACGCTGCTGCCCAAGGGCTCGGCGCCGCGGAAAGCGACCGCGAAGAAGTAGTCCTCGGACTGCGAAAGGGCGTAGTGATTTGCCGCGTAGTGAGCGTTGGCGTGGGGTTCGAGACGGGCGAGTACCTCAACGTCGGCTGCCTCGCACAGCCGGACGACAATCGGTTCGCTCATCCATTCCTCGCTTCCTTCTAGGACCGCCCCAGTCTGGACGTCCGGCAGGACCCGCACTGCCACATCTTGCCAGACGGGCGCCGGGGGCCCAATGTCGCCGGGTCTGCTCGGACCTCGGTGACGACTCAGACCAGCGGCTTCAGGGCAGTGATCACGTCGGCGATCGCCTGCTGCGCGCTGCCGTAGAGCATCGAGGTGTTGTCGGCGTAGAACAGCGCATTCTCGATGCCGGAGTACCCCGCGCCGCGGCCTCGCTTGATCACGATGCAGGAGCGGGCCCGGTCGGCGTCGAGGATCGGCATCCCGTAGATCGGCGAGGACTTGTCGGTCCGGGCGACCGGATTCACCACGTCGTTGGCGCCGATCACCAGGGCCACGTCGGTGAGCGGGAAGTCGGCGTTGATCTCCTCCAGGTCGAAGATCATGTCGTAGGGAACCCCGGCCTCGGCCAGCAGCACGTTCATGTGGCCGGGCATTCGTCCGGCGACCGGGTGGATGGCGAACTTGACGTCAACCCCGGCCTCCTCCAGCAGCTTGGTCAACTCCCAGACCTTGTGCTGGGCGCCGGCGACCGCCATCCCGTAGCCGGGGATGATCACCACCTTCTCGGCGTAGCGCATCATCGCCGCGGCGTCGGCAGCGCCCAGCTCCTTCATCGTCCCGCCGATCTCGGTGCCGGCCTGCGCCTCGCCGGTGATCGGGGTGAAGATCACGTTGGTGATCGGCCGGTTCATCGCCTTGGCCATCAGCTGGGTCAGCAGGGTGCCGGACGCGCCGACGACGATGCCGGCGATGATCAGCGCCGGGTTACCCAACACGTAGCCCTCGAAGCCGACCGCGAGCCCGGTGAACGCGTTCAGCAGCGAGATCACCACCGGCATGTCGGCGCCACCGATCGGGGTGGTCAGGACGACCCCGAGGAACAACGAGACGGCGAAGAACAGCACCAGCAGCGCCGAGCGCAGCGGACCGGGTGCCGACACCACGATCGCTACCCCGAGCGCCACCGCCACCAGCGCAAGCGCGATGTTGACCACGTTCTGGGCTGGCAACCGCCAGGCCTTGTTCATCAGGCCCTGGAGCTTCAGGAAGGCGACCACCGAGCCCGAGAAGGCGACGGCACCGATCAGCGAACCAAGGACGGCCAGGGTGGCCGGCACGATGCCGGTGACGCTGTCGTGACTGGCGAACTCGACCGCCGCGATCAGCGCCGCGGCGCCGCCACCCATCCCGTTGTAGATCGCCACCATCTGCGGCATGTCGGTCATCTTGACCACCCGGCCCGCCCACCAGGCCGCCCCGCCGCCCAGGACGATGGCAGCAACGACCAGGATCAGGTTGAGGGTCTTGCCGCTCTCGAAGAAGAGCAGCCCATGGTCACCGGGCAGCAGAAAGGTGGCGGCGGCCGCCAGGACCATGCCGACGCCGGCCCAGGCGATGCCGCGGCGTGCGGTCACCGGCGAAGACATCGCCTTGAGGCCGACAATGAAGAGGACCGCAACGCCTAGGTAGATGGCGTTGATCACCCAGCTCATCGGGCCTCCTTCCCTGGCAATTGCGGTTTCTTCTTGGTCGCGAACATGGCCAACATCCGCTCGGTGACCACGTAACCGCCGGCCGCGTTGGCCGCGCCGAGCAGCACCGCCAGAAAGCCGAGCACCAGTTGCAGGGGAGTCTCGGCGTGCCCGAGGGCGTACATCGATCCCACCAGCACCACGCCGTGGACGAAGTTGGAACCCGACATCAGCGGGGTGTGCAGGATGACGGGTACCCGCGAGATCACCTCGTACCCGGTGAAAGCCGCGAGCACGAAGATGTAGACGTACAACAGATCGGTCATCGGTCGCCTTTCACAGCCCCAGGGCGGAACGGACGCCCTGATGGCGGAGTTCGCCCTCGTGGGTGAGGACCGTGCCGGCCACCACCTCGTCGTCGAAGTTCAAGGTGAGCAGGCCGCCGTCCAGCATCGGGGTGAGGAAGTTGAGGACGTTGCGGGCGAACATGTCGGAGGAGTGCACCGGCATCCTGCTCGGCAGGTTGACCGGTCCGACCACGTGGGCCGGACCGACCCGGACCTCCTTGCCGGCCTGGGTGCCGAACACGTTGCCGCCCATCTCGGCGGCCATGTCGACCACCACCGCGCCCGGCTTCATCGCGTTGACCATCATCTCCTCGACGATCACCGGCGCCTTGCGTCCAGGGACGGCTGCGGTGGTGATGAGCACGTCGCAGGAGGCGACCGCCTTGCCCAACTTCATCGCCTGGGCCTTGCGCTCGTCCTCGGTGAGCTCGCGGGCATAGCCGCCCGCTCCGGCGGCGCTGACCCCGGTGTCGAGGAACTTGGCGCCCAACGATTCGATCTGCTCCCTGGTCTCGGGACGAACGTCGTACCCCTCCACCACCGCACCCAGCCGCTTGGCGGTGGCGATCGCCTGCAGTCCGGCGACCCCGGCACCGATCACCAACACCTTGGCCGGCCGGATCGTCCCGGCGGCATAGGTGAGCATCGGAAAGAACTTCGGCGCCCGGGCGGCGGCGATCAGCACGCACTGGTAACCGGCGGCGGCGCCCTGGGAGCTCAGCACGTCCATCGACTGGGCGCGCGAGATCCGGGGGAGCAGCTCCAGCGGAAAGGTGGTGATCGAGCGCTCCAGGTAGAGCCGGACGCGTTCGGCATCGCCGTAGGGGGCCAACGTCCCGACCAGCACCGTCCCGGGTCTCATCGCCGACGTGGTTTCGGGACCGGGCGGACCGATGGTGACCACCACGTCGGCGGCATCCAGGACCTCCCTGGTGCTGTCCACCCAGGACACCTCGCCCAGGTCACTCTCGCTGAGGTAGGCACCCCTGGTGGCGCCCCGTTCGATCACGATCTCGGCCCCGAGACCGCGCAGCTTGGCGGCGACGTCGGCAACGATGGGGGTTCGGCGTTCCGCCGGGTCTGCGCTGCACGGCACACCGATCACGACCGCCACTGTCTCTCCTTCGGGACCGCGAGTTCGACGCTCACCATCCAACTCCTCGGCCCCCGCGTTGTCACATCGACGTCGGGTCGCCGGGTAGGCTGCCCGCCGTGGATTTTCGCGTTGCTGACCTCAACCTTGCCGACTTTGGACGCAAGGAGATCGACCTTGCCGAGCATGAGATGCCCGGCCTGATGGCGATGCGCGAGCGATACGCCGCCGAGCAGCCACTCAAGGGCGCCCGGATCGCCGGCTCGTTGCACATGACCGTGCAGACCGCGGTGCTGATCGAGACCCTGGTGGCGTTGGGTGCCGAGGTGCGGTGGGCGTCCTGCAACATCTTCTCCACCCAGGATCACGCCGCCGCCGCCGTCGCGGTCGGCCCGAACGGCACCCCCGAGGACCCACAGGGCGTGCCGGTGTTCGCCTGGAAGGGCGAGTCGCTGCCGGAGTACTGGTGGTGTACCGAGCAGATCCTCGACTGGGGCGATCGGACGCCCAACATGATCCTCGACGACGGCGGTGACGCGACCCTGCTCGTCCACAAGGGCGTCGAGTTCGCCAAGGCCGGCGCGGTGCCCGAGGCGGGCGCCAAGGACTCGGCGGAGTTCGCCGTGGTGCTGCAGACGTTGCGCACCTCGTCTCTGGACTGGGTGGCCATCGCCAACAGCATCCTCGGGGTGACCGAAGAGACCACCACCGGCGTCCACCGGCTCTATGAGATGGCCAAACAGTCGGCTCTGCTGTTCCCGGCGATCAACGTCAACGACTCGGTGACCAAGAGCAAGTTCGACAACAAGTACGGCATCCGGCACTCGGTGATCGACGGCATCAACCGGGGCACCGACCTCCTGATCGGCGGCAAGGTTGCCGTGGTCTGCGGCTACGGCGACGTCGGCAAGGGGTGTGCCGAGGCGCTGGCAGGTCAGGGTGCCCGGGTGATCGTGACCGAGATCGACCCGATCTGCGCCCTGCAGGCGGCGATGGACGGCTACCAGGTCTCGACCCTGGACGACGTCGTCGCAGTTGCCGACATCGTGATCACCGCCACCGGATGCGTCCGGGTGGTGAGTGCGGCGCAGATGGCCGCGATGAAGCATCTTGCGGTGGTGGGCAACATCGGTCACTTCGACAACGAGATCGACATGGCCGGGCTGGAGGAAACCCCGGGCATCGTCTGCAAGAACATCAAGCCCCAGGTCGACCAGTGGACGTTCCCCGATGGTCACTCGATCATCGTGTTGTCCGAGGGACGCCTGATGAACCTGGGCAATGCGACCGGACATCCCTCCTTCGTGATGAGCAACTCCTTCACCAACCAGGTGCTGGCCCAGATCGAGCTCTACACCAAGCCGGAGGAGTACCCGACCGGGGTGTACACCCTGCCCAAGGAGTTGGACGAGGAAGTCGCCCGGCTGCACCTCGCTGCGCTCGGGGTGAAACTGACCAAGCTCAGCGAGGAGCAGGCCGAGTACCTCGGGGTTGGGGTCGAGGGACCGTTCAAGCCCGAGTTGTACCGGTACTGACCAGGCCGCCCCGACACCGTCGCCGATAGATCGGAGTCGGACCGACTCCGTTCGTGAGCGTGGAACATCGCCGCCCAACTGCCGTGGTGCACGATGTTCCGCGGTGAGTGTCGGCGGCCGGTGGGCAGGCGTTGGCCCCGGGGATTTCGGGGCTCGGGGCGCCGTGCGGTAAAGTCCAACCTTGGCGTCAGGACGCCCGCGGACTCATCAGAGCAGCCAGCGAATCTCCCCGAGATCTCGTGCCACCGGCACGGCTGCGCCGCGCAACGGGAAACCGAGAGGAGAGCAGCCTTCGTGGATGCCGCAACCAAGAAGTCGATCATCGAAGAGTACGCAACCAAGCCGGGCGACACGGGCTCTCCCGACGTTCAGATCGCGGTGCTGACCAAGCGGATCGCCCACCTGACCGAGCACCTCAAGGAGCACAAGGGCGATCATCACAGCCGTCGTGGCCTGATGCTGCTGGTCGGCCAGCGTCGCCGACTGCTGAACTACGTCGCCAAGCAGGACGTCGAGCACTACCGCGAGTTGATCGCGCGACTCGGCCTGCGCCGGTGATCCAACGGGGAGTGGGCGTCGTCCACTCCCCGCTTCGCTTTTCCCGGGCGGCGCCTCGGCGCCGCCCCACCCACAACTGAACAAACAAACACCAACCGCTCATCGGACGGCCCATTCCGCCCGGTCCTCGGTAGTGGCCTTCGGGGCAGTGTCCCGCGGGCCTCGATCGAAGACCGGATCAGGGCCGGTGGCGGTGAGCCCCACCTGAAAGGAGTCCCCATGGAGGGACCTGATCTTCGTTTCACCGAGGCCGTCATCGACAACGGCCAGTACGGCAAGCATGTCGTCCGTTTCGAGTCGGGCCTGCTGGCCCGCCAGGCCAACGGCTGCGCCACCGTCTACCTCGACGGCGACACCATGCTGCTGTCGGCCACCACGGCGTCCAACAACCCGCGTGACGGCATCGACTTCTTCCCCCTGACCGTGGACGTGGAGGAGCGGATGTACGCCGCCGGCCGCATCCCCGGCTCGTTCTTCCGCCGCGAGGGTCGTCCCTCCGAGGGCGCCATCCTGGCCTGCCGGCTGATCGACCGGCCGCTGCGTCCCTGCTTCGTCAAGGGGCTGCGCAATGAGGTCCAGGTCGTCGTCACCGTGATGGCGCTCAACCCGAACGTGCTCTACGACGTGCTGGCGATCAACGCCGGCTCGGCTTCCACCACCCTGGCCGGGCTGCCGTTCTCCGGCCCGGTCGGCGGCGTCCGGGTCGCCCTGATCGGCGACACCTGGGTCGGTTTCCCGACCGTCGAGCAGCTCGAGGGCGCCACCTTCGACATGGTGGTCGCCGGACGGGTCCTGCCCGACGGTGACGTGGCGATCATGATGGTCGAGGCCGAATCCACCGAGGCCACCTGGGACCTGGTCCGCTCCGGGCGCACCGCCCCGAACGAAGAGGTCGTCGCCCAGGGACTGGAGGCCGCCAAGCCGTTCATCAAGGCGCTGTGCGACGCGCAGGCCGAACTGGCCGCCATGTTCACCACCACGGCCAAGGAGTACCCGCTGTTCCTCGACTACCAGAGCGACGTCTTCGACGCCGTCTCCGGTGCGGCCGGCGATCGGCTCAAGGCCGTGATGAGCATCTCCGGCAAGGCCGAGCGGGAGACCGCCACCGAGGCCCTGCTCGGCGACCTGAAGTCGGAACTGGCCAGCCAGTTCGAGGGTCGCGACAAGGAGATCACCGGCGCTTACCGGGCGCTGACCAAGAAGGTCGTCCGGCACAAGACTCTCACCGAGCGGGTCCGGATCGACGGCCGCGGCACCCACGACATCCGGACGCTGTCGGCCGAGGTCGCGGTGCTGCCGCGGGTGCACGGTTCGGCGCTGTTCATGCGCGGCGAGACCCAGATCCTGGGCGTCACCACGCTGAACATGCTTGACATGGAGCAGAAGCTCGACACCCTGGCGCCGGAGACCACCAAGCGCTACATGCACAACTACAACTTCCCGCCCTACTCGACCGGTGAGACCGGCCGGGTCGGCTCGCCCAAGCGGCGCGAGATCGGGCACGGCGCGCTGGCCGAGCGGGCGCTGGTTCCGGTGCTGCCGAAGCGCGAGGAGTTCCCCTACGCGATTCGTCAGGTGTCGGAGGCGCTGGGTTCCAACGGCTCCACCTCGATGGGTTCGGTCTGCGCGTCCACGCTGGCGCTGCTCAACGCCGGTGTGCCGCTGAAGGCTCCGGTGGCGGGCATCGCGATGGGTCTGATGAGCGAGGAGATCGACGGCGAGACCAAGTACATCGCGCTGACCGACATCCTCGGGGCCGAGGACGCGCTGGGCGACATGGACTTCAAGGTCGCCGGCACCCGGGACTTCGTCACCGCCCTGCAGTTGGACACCAAGCTCAACGGCATTCCGGCCGACGTGCTGGCCGGTGCGCTGCTGCAGGCCCGCGAGGCGCGGCACACGCTGCTGGACGTGATGAACGAGGCGATCGACACCCCCGACGAGATGTCGCCGTTCGCCCCGCGGATCATCACCGTGAAGATCCCGGTCGACAAGATCGGCGAGGTGATCGGGCCCAAGGGCAAGATGATCAACCAGATCCAGGACGACACCGGCGCCAACATCTCGATCGAGGACGACGGCACCATCTACATCGGTGCCGTTGACGGCGAGTCCGCCGAGGCGGCCCGGGCCGCGATCAACGCGATCGCCAACCCGACCATGCCGGAGAAGGGCGAGCGCTACCTCGGCACCGTGGTGAAGGTGATGAACTTCGGTGCCTTCGTCTCGCTGCTGCCCGGCAAGGACGGCCTGCTGCACGTCACCAAGCTGCGCGCGCTGAACAACGGCCAGCGGGTGGAGAACGTCGAGGACGTGGTCAGCGTCGGCCAGAAGATCCAGGTCGAGATCTCCGACATCGACGATCGCGGGAAGCTGTCGCTGATCCCGGTGGTCGAGGAAAAGACCGAGGAGCCTCAGGCCTGAGTCCACGCAGCGACCCCGCCACCCACCGGTGGCGGGGTCGCTTCCTAGAGGCGGCGAACCAGCCGGCGAACCGGCGCGGGCGCGGCCCCCGCTCGATGGCAGAATCACCCCACCGCTTTCCCAAGCGTTAACCAAGGAAGAGCTGTGCCCCGCACCCCTGGCCCGATCCGCGCGCGATCAGCGTCGTGGCTTCGCGTGCCGGTGGCGGTGGTGGCGCTGCTCAGCGTGTTGTTGAGCGCCTTGGCGGTGTTCCACGAGGGCCTGCCGACCGCTCAGGTGGACGTCAACGATGGCGGCATCTGGGTGACCAGCGGGCAGCGGCAGCTGGTTGGGCACCTCAACTACGAATCGCGGACGCTGGAAGGCGCCTTCCGCACCACCAGCCAGCGCTTCGACGTCGGTCAGGCGGGCGATACCGTCACCTTCACCGATCTGGCCGTCAACTCGGTCGTCCCGGTCGATGTGGCACAGATCCGACTGGGTGCGGCGACGTCGCTGACCGAGGGCACCTTGGCGGTTCAGGGCGGCCGACGGCTGGCGGTGCTCGATCCGGTCCAGGGCAACCTGTGGGTGGCCGACGCATCCGCCCCGGCCGCGACGGACTACTCAGAGGGCACCGCGCTGGCCACCGACCTCGAAGGTGGCGCGGTCACCGCCGCCCTGGACGGGACGGTGCTGGCCGCCTCCGCCCGGTCCGCCAAGCTGGTCTCACTCAGTCCGCGGGGCCAAACCGACACCTTGGCCACCGCCGCGATCACCGGGCTGCCGGCGACCGCCCAGTTGACCATCACCGCGGTCGGTGCGAAGCCGGTCGCCTTCGATACCCGCAGCAACACCATCGTGCTGCCGGACGGATCGACCCGATCGCTGTCGGAGAGCGGGGTGCCCCTGGGCGGGGTGCTGCAGCAGCCGGGGCCAGACGCCGACCACGTGCTGCTCGCCACCCCGACCTCGCTGGTCGCGATCGGACTCAGCCCGTTCTCGGTGACCCAGCTACCCGCCGCCGAACAGGCTCCCGTCCCCGGCGCCCCGGCGGCCCCGGTTCGCCTCGAAGGCTGCGAGTACGCCGCCTGGTCGGGGTCCGGATCCTATCTGCGGCGCTGTGACGGTTCGGACGACATCGTCCGGCTGCAGGTGGACTCGCTGGCCCGGGCGGGCAGCGTCACCTTCCGGACCAACCGGACGTTGATCGTCCTCAACGACATCGGCTCCGGGTCGGTCTGGCTGCCGGAGAAGAACATGGTGCTGGCCACCGGCTGGGACCAGATCGAGCAGCAACTCAAGGAGAACGACAACTCCGAGGAGTCGCCGCAGACCACCGAGCGGATCGCCGATCCCGAACGGCGGCAACGCAACTCGCCGCCGATCGCGGCCGACGACGAGTTCGGTGTTCGACCCGGCGTCTCGACCACCCTGGACGTGCTCGGCAACGACTCCGACCCCGACGGCGACGTGCTCACCGCCGCGGTGCTGAGCAAGCCGAAGGTGGGCACGCTGGGCCGCACCCGCGGCGGACAGGCGCTGCGCCTCGACGTCCCCGCCGACGCCACCGGGACGACCACCTTCGGCTACCAGGCCTCGGACGGCCGCGCCGTCGACACCGCCAATGTCACCGTTAACGTGCATCCCTACTCGGTCAACGCCGGCCCGGACCAGCGTCGGGACCCAGGGGTCAAGGTGGGCCGCAACGCCGAGGTCGAGTACAACCTGCTCCCGGACTGGCGCGACCCCGACGGCGACCCGATCTTTCTGGAATCGGTCAGCGCACCGGCGAATGTGCAGGTCCAGTTCCGCGAAGAGGGCACGGTGTCGATCAAGGACCTCGGCGCCAAACCGGGGGCCCTCGTGCTCAAGGTGCGGGTGTCCGACGGCGCCAAGTCCAGCGAGGGCCAGCTCACCCTGCAGATCCAGCAGCCGGGAAACCTGCCGCCCAGCGCTAACGGGGACTTCTACGTGGTCAGGGCCGGGGAACCGGCCACCATCGAACCGCTGGCCAACGACACCGACCCCAACGGCGACACCCTGAGCCTGGCTGCGGTGTCGGCGGCACCGGCCGGCACGACGGTGGTGCCAGACCTGGATCTGGGGACGCTCACCTTCACCGCCCGGACGATGGGCAGCTATTTGCTCGCCTACACCGTCCGCGACGGCCCCTCGACCGCGCTCGGTGTGGTCCGGGTGGACGTGGTGGGGGTCGATCAGGCCTCGGCGCCGGTGGCCGAGAACGACCTGGCGCTGCTCCCCGGGGGTGGCGCGGCGCTGGTCGCCCCGCTGAACAACGACACCGACCCCGGCGGTCGGGTGCTGGTCATCCAGTCGGTCGACGCCCCACCCGGTGGCAATGTGAAGGTGACCCTGATCGACCATCACCTGGTCCGGGTGACGGCCCAACGTCAGATCACCGAGCCGGTGACCCTCGGCTACACCATCTCCAACGGGGTCCGGACCGCCAAGGGCAAGATCCTGGTGGTGCCGACCCGGGCCAACGACGCCAAGACGCCGCCGCAACTCCACGACGACCGGTCCAAGGTGCGGGTGGGCGACATCGAGTCGGTCCAGGTGCTCAACAACGACCGATCACCGGCCGGGTTGCCGCTGCGGCTGGACCCGCGGCTCGAATACACCGCCAACCCCGAGGTTGGCACGCCGTTCGTCACCGGCAACCTGGTCCGGCTGGCCGCCGGCACCAAGCCCGGCTTCGTCCACGCCGCCTACACGGTCCGCGACTCCAGCGGGGCGATGGCCACGGCCACCGTGCTGTTCGAGGTGGTCGCCCTGGACGCCGCCAACGACGCGCCTCGGCCCAAGGTGTTGACCGCCTGGGCGGTGTCCGGCCAGACCACCCGGATCCCGGTGCCACTGGCAGGCATTGACCCGGATGGGGATTCGACCATCCTGGCCGGCGTCGAACAGCCGGCAACCATGGGCACCGTCGTCTTGGGCACCGACTGGCTGGAATACACCCCTGCGCCCAACGCCACCGGAACCGACGTCTTCACCTATCTCGTCGAGGATCGCCAGGGCAAGCAGGCCTCTGCCCGGGTCCGGGTCGGCATCGCGCCCCCGTCGAAGGTCAACCAGGACCCGACCGCCATTCCGGACACGCTGTTCGTCCGGCCCAACCGGGTGCTCACCGTGCCGGTGACCGGTAACGACATCGACCCCGACGCCGACGTGATCTCGCTTGATCCGAACGGTCTGCAGAGCCTCGATCCGCGGATCAAGCCGACCGTCGTCGGCAGCAGCATCTCGGTGCGCCCCCCGGAGGAGCAGGGCGCCTATCCGGTGGCGTACACGATCACTGACGGACGCGGGGGCAGCAGCACCGGCGTGCTCACCCTCAACGTGCACCCGGAGGCGCCGCTGCTTCCGCCGGTTGCCCGCGACGACGTGGTCGCGCTGGCCGACGTGCCCGCCGACGGCAGCGCGGTGACCGTCGACGTCCTGGTCAACGACGAGGACCCCGACGGTGACAGCGCGACCCTGAAGCTGGCCTCCGGCAGTTCCGGGGTGACGGTCAAGAACGGCCAACTGGTGATCACCCCCGATCAGCGACGCCGCCAGGTGGTGTACACGATCACCGACCAGGACGGTCTCGCCGGCACCGCGGTGGTTTCGGTGCCGGGCACGCAGCGCGCCCGGCCACGGCTGGACGAGCGCGACCCGCCGCTGCGCGTCCGCGGTGGCCAGGAGTTGACCATCAACCTTGCCGACGTGGTGATCACCCGTGAGGGCCGGACGCCCAGGCTGACCGACCCGCGGACGGTGACCACCCCGGCCGGCGGCGAGGTGGCGGCCCGCGACAGCGCGATCATTTTCAAGACCGCCGAGGATTTCGCCGGCGACACCTCGGTCTCGTTCGAGGTCAGCGACGGTTCCGCCGAGGACCGCTCGGCGTTGACCGCGACGCTGACCATTCCGATCACCGTGTTGCCCAGCATCAACCACCCGCCGGTGATCACCCCGACCCAACTGCGGGTCGCTGCCGGAGAGAAACTGGTGGTCGACCTGGCCCTGATGGTGCGTGACCCTGACGACGCCGACCCACGCGGCTTCACCTACACGCTGGTGGGCGCCCCGGCCAAGCTCGGCGCGGGGCTGCAGGGCCACACCCTGACCCTGCAGGCGGCCATCGCCCACGCCAAAGGCCCGACGAACCCGATCACGATCGCCGTGGACGACGGCTCGGGTCCGGTGACCGCCGACGTCCCCGTTTCGGTGGTGGCCTCCACCCGTCCGCTGATCCAGGTGACCGATGCCCTGATCGAAGCCGCCAACGCCGGCGAAACCACCACCGTCGACCTGCGCAAGCAGACGCTCAACCCGTTCCCCGAGACCCCGATTCGTATCCTGTCCAGCCAGTTCATCTCCGGCCAGGGGACGATCGACCCGCAGGGGACGGTGCTGGCGATCACCCCGGTCAAGGACTTCCACGGCACGATGACCGTCGGCTACCGGTTGATGGACGCCACCAACGACCCTGACCGCGCCGTCGACGGACGGATCCGGCTCTTCGTCCGGGCCCGCCCGGAGGCACCCAGCGAGGTCACCGTCACCCCGACCGGCGCCGGTTCAGCGCTGGTCAGCTTCACCCCCGGCTCGGACAACGGCGCGCCGATCACCGGGTTCACGCTGACCGACGCGACCACCGACAAGACCTACCGCTGCGTGGTGGCGTCCTGCCCGGTGACCGGTCTGTCGAACGGCGACAAACACGCCTTCTTCGCCGTCGCGCATAACGATGTCGGAACCTCCGACCCCTCGCCGACGTCGGCGGCGGTCTTGATCGACATGCGGCCGGGCAAGCCGGCCCCGCCGACGCTGACCCCTGGGGACGAGACCTTGAGCATCGACTGGTCGCCGCCGACCAACGACGGCTCGGCGATCCAGGAGTACACGCTGTACCTGATGGGCAACTCGACCCAGAAGATCCAGGTTCCGGGGTCACAGACCAGCTACCGGATCTCGGGGCTGAACAACGGCCAGTCCTACCGGGTCTCGGTGCAGGCCCGGAACAAGGCGGAGGAGCCGGGCGAGGTTTCGGAACCGTCCGACGCCGCGATCCCGTTCGGCGCTCCGTCGGCGCCGACCTCGGTCAGCCACGCCAACCTGCCCGCCGACGATCCGAGCCGGGCCAAGGTGGAAATCACCTGGGCCTACCCCCGTGACGACAACGGGCGACCGTGGGATCAGGTGCGGATCACGTCGCAGGCCGGGGTGAAGTTGATCGATTCCGACGGCTCGGTGACGTCGGCCGAGATCGAGGTGCCCCCCGCCGAGGACACGACGGTCAAGGTCGCGCTGCACACCGAGGGGGGCTGGTCTCCCGACACCGCGCACTCCTTCCAGGCCGTCTCCGCCCCGGTGGCCATTCCGGCGCCGACCGTCGAGGCGACCGGCGACGACGGTGAGATTGCCATCAGCGGGGCCACCACGGTGGCCGGCAACGGGTATCGACGCTCCCAACTGGATCTGCAGTACAACGCCGGTGACGGCTGGCAGGCACTCTCCGGCAACACGATGACCGGGTTCGCCAACGGCGTGGCGGTGACCTTGTCGTTCAGGCAGGTGTCCACCGCGTTCCGGGCACCCTCCTATGGTCCATCGGTGGCGGCGGCCCCGGTCACCCCGTACGGCCCGCCGATCAAGCCGACGCTGACGGCCAGTTCGGGTCCCGGGACGGTCACCTTCGCCTGGGAAGCCCAGCCCGACAACGGGGGGCCCAAGGTGACCAGCGTGGTGCTCACCGTCAACGGTGATCGGCAAACGTTCAGCCAACTCAGCGGCGAAGCGACCTTCCCGGTCTCGTCGGGAACGCTGGTCAAGGGCACGGTCACCGCCTGCGACAGCGAAGGCCCCTGCACCACCTCCGACGAGGCGTCGGGTTACCCGTGGGGGACGATGGACGTCCAGCCCGGCAACTGTTCGGGAGGCGAGCAGCCGGCCTCGACCGACGGCACCTGCTCCACGTTCTCAGTCCGGCCCCGCAACTGGAGCCCGAAGGTGCCGCTGAGCTGCACCTTGAACTCCGATGTCAACGGCACCGACTACCGGTTCACGGTGACCAGCCACACCGGTTGGACCGAGTCGGGCCTGCGCACCCTGCTCACCGATGCCACCGCGATCTCCGCCCGGCTCTCCTGCCGGCCGTCCTAAGGAAGCCACCCGATGACCCTTACCTCAGCTCAGGCGCACGGTTTCGCGCGGGCTTTCGCCTCCCTGGTGGACAACCTGTCGACCGCGCTGCTGGACAAGGAACACGCCATCCGGCTGGCCCTGACCACCCTGTTCGCGGGCGGCCACCTGCTGCTGGAGGACGCCCCGGGGACCGGCAAGACCGCGCTCGCCCGGGCCATCGCCGCCTCCATCGACGGGGGGCATTCGCGGATCCAGTTCACCCCGGACATGCTGCCGTCCGACATCACCGGGGTGACCATGTACAACCAGCGGACGGGGGAGTGGGAGTTCCATCGCGGGCCGATCTTCTCCCAGATCGTCCTGGCCGACGAGATCAACCGGGCCTCGCCCAAGACGCAGTCGGCGCTGCTGGAGGTGATGGAGGAGTCGCAGGTGACCGTCGACGGCACCTCTCATCCGGTGGGCCGGCCGTTCATGGTGATCGCCACCCAGAACCCGGTCGAACAGGCCGGCACGTACCCGCTGCCCGAGGCCCAGTTGGACCGGTTCCTGATGAAGTCGTCGCTGGGCTACCCGTCGCGCTCGGCGATGATCGAGGTGCTGGCTGGCGCCGCCGCACCCGATCGCTCCCGGCTGCTCAAGCCCGTCATCGGCGTCCGCGAGGTCGCCCAGTTGTCGGACGTCGCCGTCGCCACCCACACCGATCGTGCGGTCCTCGACTATGTCGCGGGGCTGGCGGAGGCCACCCGCGAGGACCCCTCGGTGACGCTCGGCGTCTCCACCCGCGGAGCGCTGGGCATGGTCCGAAGCGCCCAGGTCTGGGCGGCGGCCCAGGGCCGACACTTCGTCCTGCCCGACGACGTGAAGTCCTTGGCCGGGCCGGTCTGGGAGCACCGGATCCTGGTCGATCCGGACGCCGCCTACACCGGCGCCACCGCCGCCGCGGTGGTGCAGCGCGCGCTGGCCGCGGTGCCGGTGCCGACGGTGGGGGCCTGACCTGACGATGAACCCGCAGCCGCGCCTTCGGAGCGTCCGCACCTGGTCGGGGCGGGCGTTGGCCGTGGTCACGCCGCTCGGCTGGTCGGTCGCCGCCGTGGTGGCCGGTGCCCTGGTGCTGGTGGCGGTTGCGGGTTGGATCGAAGCCGGCACCGTGGCGGTGATCGGTCTGCTGCTGCTCGCGATCGGGGTGGTCAGCGTGCTGGGTCGCCCTGGCGCTCGGGCGGAGATCGCCCTGGAACACTCCCGAACCGTGGTCGGCCAGCCGGTGGAGGGGTCGCTGCGGGTCAGTCAGCATCGCTCCGCCCGGGGCTCGGTGATCGAGCTCCCGGTGACCGTCCCCGGACGCCTGGGTGACGCCGTCTCGGAGTTCGGGGTTCCAGCCCTGGCGGCTGACCAGGAGTGGAGCGCCGGGTTCACCGTGCCCGCGCAGCGGCGGGGCCTGGTCCGCCTCGGACCGCCGCGCTCGGTGCGCTCCGACGCCCTCGGCCTGTTCCGCCGGACCCGGCAGTGGGCGGGCGACGCCCGGGTCTGGGTGCATCCGGCGACGATCCGGGTGCCGTTCGACGCCACCGGTTTCGCCTCTGACGCCGAGGGGGTGACGACCGCCCGGCTGTCGTCCTCGGACGTCTCCTTCCACGCGCTGCGCGATTACGCGCCGGGGGACGATCGGCGCCACGTCCACTGGCCGACCACCGCTCGGACCGGCCGGCTGATCGTCCGGCATTTCGAGGAGACCAAGCGCTCCCACCACCTGATCCTGCTGGAGACCGACGCCGATTCCTGGACCGGTCACTCCTTCGAACAGGCGGTCTCGATCGCCGGCTCGCTGGCCCTGGCCGGGTTGAGCGCCAACCGCCCGGTGTCGCTGGCCACCTCCTCGGGGTGGTGTTCGACCAGCTCGCCGGCCCGGACCCTGGACGCCTTGGCCGAGGTCGAGACCCAGGACCGGCCGACCAGCCTGCCACTGCGGATTCGCGAGGCGGTGGCTGCCCGTCCCGGAGTCTCGGTGCTGACCGTGATCTGCGGTCCAGCGACCAGGGACGAGGACATCGCTCGCTGGCCTCGGCTGGCCGGCGTCGACGTGATCACCGGTGCCGTCCGGGTCACCCCGGGTGGCAGCGCGGCCCGTCGCACGTTGGCCGGCTGCCAGGTCCTGGACTGCCCGGACCTGAGCTGGTTGCCGCGGCTGATCGGGCCCGGGAGGCGGCGATGAGGCGCAGCTTGCCGGTCTGGAGCCTGGCCGTCCTGGGCGTCCTGTTTGGGCCCGTCGTGCTGGTCCACGAACAGGTCTTCGGTGACTCCGTCGGCCTGATCGCGGCGGGGGCCGGGGTGGCGGTCGGGCTCGGCCTGGCCTGGGCCGCCGCCCGCTGGTCGTGGGACCTCTTCACCACCGCGACCGCGACGGTGGCGGCCTACCTGGTCTTCGGCGGCGTTGCCGCGCTCCGCGAGACAACCCTGTTCGGCGTGGTCCCCACGGCCCGCACGCTCCAGCAGTTGGTGATCCAGGCCGCGTTCGCCTGGAAGGACCTGCTGACCCTGGCTCCACCGGCCGCCGACTACACCGGACCGGCCGTCCTGCCCTGGTTGGTCGGACTGATCTGTGCGCTGGTGGCGGGACTGCTCACATTGCGTGGCCGGGCGCTGGCGGGGGTTGCGCCGGTGCTGGTGATGGCGGTGATCGGGGTCGCCTGGGGCAGCAGTAGCTGGCAGCCGCCGGTCTGGGCCGTGGCCGGATGGGCCGCCGCGGTGCTCGGCTGGTGCGCCTGGGCCCAGCCGCAGCGGCAGCGGGCCACCTCGGAGGCGCTGATCATCGATCCTGCGCACCGCTCACGCCACGTCGGGCGCCGGATCATCGCCGGACTGTCGAGCCTGGCCCTGGCTGTCGCCGCGGCCGTCCCGATCGTGGCGGCGGTCAGCGCTTTCGACTCCCGGGTGGTGCTGCGTGACCTGGTCGAGCCACCGTTGGACGTCCAGGACTACCCGTCGCCGCTGGCCGCCTTCCGCCACTACACCACGGATCGGGATAAGCAGACGCTGGTCACGCTGTCGTCCCTCCCCGAGGGAGCCCGGGTGCGACTGGCGGTGATGGACACCTACAACGGGATCGCGTTCGGGATGTCGTCGCCGAACGACGGGGCCGTCGGTCGCTACCAGCGGGTCGGCGCCACCGTCCGCGAGCGACCCTACGAGGGGACCGGGAGCGCGGCCGAGGTGCAGATCCTCACCCAGGGTTTGGTTGGGCCGTGGCTGCCGACGCTCGGCGTGACCGATCGGTTGGCCTTCGCCGCTTCCGGCGCGGAGTCGGCGCAGGCCGGCCTGCACGTCAACCGCTGGGCCGACGCCCTGCTCACCACCTCGCCGCCCTCGGACGCCACCTACACCGTCCACGCGGTGGTGCCACCGGTGTGGTCGGACGGACAGTTGGCCGGTGCCCCGACCGGTGGGTTGACCGGGACTCCCGACACCCAGGTGCCCGAAGCGGTCAGCGCGCTGGCCCAGGAGGTGACCGCCAAAGAACTCACCCAGTTGGGCCGCGCCCGCGCGATCGAGCGCTACCTGGCCAAGAACGGCTTCTTCTCCAACGTCGACGCGCCGGACTCGCGTCCCGGACACCGGGTCGATCGGTTGTCCCGGATGCTGGCGGCCAAACAGTTGATCGGCGACGACGAGCAGTACGCGACCGTGATGGCGCTGATGCTGCATAGCATCGGCATCCCGGCGCGGGTGGTGATGGGCCTGTACCCGGAGGCCAAGCCCGCTGCGGGAAGGCCGGTGACCCTGCGCGGCTACGACGTTCACGCCTGGGTCGAGGTGCCGTTCGAGGGGGTCGGCTGGGCGACCTTTGATCCGACCCCGCCCCGCGATCAGGTGCCGCAGACCGACGTGTCCCAGCCCCGCTCGGTGCCCAGGCCGCAGGTGCTGCAGCCCCCTGAGCCGCCCGAGCAGCCGGTGGAACTGCCGCCCTCGGTCACCGAGCGCCCCTCCGGGGAACAGACCGACCCGCCCGCGCCGCTGCCGTGGGGCATGATCGCCGGCATCAGCGCCGGGGTCCTGGCAGTGATCGTCCCGATCGTCGCCCTGGTGTTGGCCAAGCGGCTGCGCACCCGGCGTCGGCAGGCCGCCGAACCCGGACGGGCGGTGATCGGGGCCTGGGATGAGATCGTCGACCTCGCTGACGATGCCGGGGTTCGGGTGTCGCCCGACCTGACCCGTCAGGAGTCGGCCAGAGCCCTCCAGCCGCTCTGGGATCCGGAGGCCCCATCGGACGCGCGTCCGGCCGGCGTTGACTGGCGGCTGGTCACCCAGCGCGAACCGGGGCTGCGGGACCTCGCCGGTCTGGCCGATGCCGCCTCGTTCGCTCCGGAACCGACCGGCAGGGACGAGGCGGCGGACGCCTGGCAGCAAGCCGGCGACCTCGCGGTCGCGCTGGCCGGACGAGTCGGCTGGCCCACCCGGGTGCGGAGGCGGCTGTCGCTGCGATCATTGCGGGGGAGGCGACGATGACCACCGATCCGACTGCCCCGACCCTGCCGGGTTATCGCTGGCTGCGGCGGCTGGGCTCCGGCGGGTTCGCCGACGTCCACCTGTACCACCAGGCAACCCCTGCTCGCCGGGTCGCGGTGAAAGTGCTCCGCGACGCCGGCGACACCTACGGCCGGGAAGCCCTGGAGCGCGAGGCCAACGCGATGGCGCGGGTGTCGGGGCATCCGGCGATCGTGTCGCTGTTCGCCGCTGGCACCACCGACGACGGCCGCTCCTACCTGGCGATGGAGTTCTGTCCGGTGGCGACCTTGGGCAGCCGGGTCAGGAACCGGCCGATGCCGGTGGCGCAGGTGCTGGAGATGATGATTCAGATCTGTGGCGGCGTGGAGATGGTGCATCGCAGCGGCCTGGTGCACCGCGACATCAAGCCCGCCAACATCATGCGGAACGCCTGGGACCGGCCGGTGCTGAGCGACTTCGGGGTGACCTCGCCGATCGGACAGGCTCCCCACGGCTGGGACGGCTTCTCGCTGCAGTGGGCGCCGCCCGAGCAGCAGATGGTCGGCACGCCGGCCCATCCCACCCAGGACGTCTGGGCGTTGGCGGCGACCACCTGGACGCTCGCCCAGGGCCGTAGTCCGTTCGTCGCCGCCACCGGTGACAACTCCGAACAGGCCGTGGCGGCCCGGGTCAAGACGGGCCAGCCGACGGCGGCGCCGGACCTGCCGCCGTCGCTGGGGGCCGTCCTGCAACGTGCGATGCGGGTTGACCCGGGCGGACGGACCCCGTCGGCCGCGGCGCTCGGTCTTGAACTGGCCCGGGTTCAGTCATCGCTTGGCCAGGCCAACACTGCGATGGAGGTGCCCGGCTGGGCTCTGGAGCCAGAAGAGCAACCGGGGGACGACCGGACACGGCTGCGTAGCGTCATCACCCCGATCACCGTGGCGCCGCAACCGCCGCGGACTGTCACCGACGACGACCGGACGAGGCTGCGGTTCGGGGTGGCCGGACCCGCCGCGCCAACCACGGTTGCTCGTCCCCAGCCGGAGCCGGCGGTCCCGGACGACCCTGAGCCGGAAGAGCCACCCGTCCAGGCTGCCCGTCCACGGACCACCGCCCTGGTGGCGACCGGCCTGGTCGCCATCCTGGCCGGAGGGGTGGTGGTGGCCTCGTTGCTGCAGGAGGGCGCCACCGTTCGAATCGCGCCGACCACGGCCAGCGTCAACCCGGCCAACCCGGTCCGACCCGCCCCCGCTCCGGTGACCAACCTGCACAGTCGGCTGCAGAACGGGCACGTCTACTGGCTGTGGGAGCACCCCGGAGAGGACGGACTGCGCTACCACTACACGCTGAGCATTGCCGGCAAGGGACAGCCGACGAAGGACACCGCGGTCACCCTGGTCGACGTCGGGAAGGTGTCGGGACGCGTCTGCATCGAGGTGGTCGCGACCAGCGCTGACGGCGCCTCGTCCGACCCGGTTCAGGGGTGCGTCACCGCCCCCTAAAACCGGGACGGTCGGTCACGGGCGCATCTTCTCGGTGTCCAGGCCGGCCACGGCCGGGTCGTGATCAGAGCTGGCGAACGGGTCCGGGGCGTAGAAGTCGACGATGTTGTAGTTGCGGCGGCTGTACTGGAATGCCACCGCTTCGTCGCCATTGATGTCCCAGATCGCCGCGCCGGTGACCAGTCGCAGGCCCTCGGCGTTGGCGAAGATGTGGTCGAGTGAACCCAGCCGACCCTGGAACTGGTAGCTGCTGGACTGCGGTTCGTAACGCTTCACCACGTTCACGTAGCCGGCCGACTCGATCAGCTGCACCGGGGTCTCCTTGGAGTAGGCGTTGAAGTCACCCATCAGGAAGGTGGCTTCGGTGCCGAACATCTCGGCCGCCCAGGCCGTCACCTGCCGGGCCTGCGCCTCCCGGGACGGGTTGGACAGGCCCTGGCCGGTTCCGTCGTCGGGACCCGACCCCTTGCTCTTGAAGTGGTTGGCGATCGCGGTGAACGGCTTGCCGGTCGATCGCGCCTTGAACTTCTGCGCCAGCGGGTACCGGGCGTTGGCGAAGGCATCATCGAGGTCGATGATCGAGGCACCGAGCGCCTGCACCACGTTCGGGTCGTAGATGAACGCGGTCCGAATCACGTCCTCGGTGCCCGGGGTGACAACCGGCGACTGCGCATAGGCCCAGCGGGTCCGTCCGGCGGCGGCGTTGAGATCGCGGACCAGGGACGCCAGCGTGTAGTCGCGTTCGTGGTCGATATAGCTGATCCCAGCCGAGTTCTCGATCTCCATCAAGGCGACCACTTCGGCCTTGGTGCCGCTGATCGCGGCCAGGATCTTGGCCTTCTGGTCAGCGAAGGCTGCCTCGGTCCAGGCTCCGCGGACCTCGCACAGGTTGGTCGCCACCGGGGTGCCGTACATGTCGGCGAAGTAGCGGCAACCCGGCTCGTCCATGCCCAGGTCGGTGAAGTAGTTGAGGACGTTGAACGAGGCCAGTTGGACGTTGCCGCCGACGTCGGGGACGGTCGCCTCCCGGTCGTTCTCGCTGGTCACCGGGTCGTCGGCATCGGTCGCGCCGACGATCTGTCCGGTTGGCTGGTAGTTCCACTGGAAGCGGAAATCCAGGATCACCGGCTTGGTGAAGGTCAGTTGCGATCCGGTGCGCATCGGCTCGGCCGCCGACAGATACGGCAGGGCGCTGCGCTGGGCGGTGGTGTTGGTCATGTAGTTCCAGCTGGACCCGTCGTCGAGGGTGATCAGCTTGGCCTGGTTGGCCGCCTCATAGGCGACCGCGTCCGGGCCGGGGGCCACCTTCTCGGTGGCGACGTAGAGGGGCTGGTCCCCGACCGCCAAGCCGAGTTGGCCGAACTGGTTCAGGGCGAAGTTGTTGGTGATCGTGTACGTCCCCTGGGGCAGGACGAGCATGCCCTCATAGGCCTCCTTGGCCGCCCCCGTGGACGGGAAGCTGGCCAGCGGGGTCTCGACCACCGGCGCGCAGTCGGTGGCGGCGGTGTAGGTCACGCTCGACAGCTGGGTGAGGCCGTTGAACTCGCCCGCGGTGCCCTCGATGTCGACGCAGTCGCCGACCGACAGGCCGGCGGCAGCGGCGTCGGAGAAGACAAAGATGCCGTCCGAGGCGTCCCCTGGCTGTTTGGCGGTGCCGCCGGTTCCGGGGGTCTGCAGATACACGCCGCGGAAGCCGCCGACCGGGTAGGCCGCGGTGACCACCCCCTGGGTGCGGACCCGCTGGCCCGACAGCGGGGTGGAGCCGCCGGTGCCCTGGATCCCGGCAATGGCGGCCGTGACCGGGGGTGGCGGCTCAACCGGAGCACCGCTGTTCAGCGGGGTGACCTCGGCGCGGAAGGTGAAGTCGACGCTGTTGTTGTCGGTGTCGGCACCGCCGGCGCGGTTGAGCGACCCGACGGTGGTGTTGGTGCCGGGGTAGGCGGCCGGGCTGGTCTCGGGGGAGTTGGACGTCCCGTAGCCCACCTTGTCGATCACCTGGCTGGCTGCGATGTCAGGGTTGATCGCGGCGGTGCCGGTGGCCAGGAACACGGTGCCGTTCGTGCCCGACGGGGCCAGCGACGAGCTGGCGTCCGGGATGGGCAGGGCTCCTCCTGACGTGCCGTTGGAGTTGAGCTGGATCAGGAAGTCGCCGCGGGCGGCGATCGTCCCGGTCAAGGCCACGGTGCCGCTGGCGACGCCGGTGCCGATTGCCGAGCGGTACTGCAGGGACGTGCCCCCGAGGTCGATCGCCGCCGACGTCGGGTTGAACAACTCGACGAACTTGTTGAGGTACGGCTGGCCCGCGGACCCGCCGCGTCCATAGAACTCGTTGATCACGACATGGTCGGCGGCTGCCTGCGCCGGCGGGGCCGCCGCGGCCAGCGAGGTCAGCGCGCAGGCGGCCGACAGGACGAGGCCGAGCACTCGGCGCGGGCTGGGAGCGGTCATGGAGGATCCTCGGGGTAGGGGACGGCCGGACGACTCGTCGGACGCTACCCTCCTCAGAGCGGTTTGGGGACCCTGGGGAAGCGGTTCATCGAGGGTTCGCGTGCCCGTCACCCGGGCGCGGTCCACTAGGCTGACCGCCCGTGAGCGACATCACCGTGTTCTCCGGATCGGCCCACAAGGAGTTTGCCGAGGAGGTGTGTGGTCTCCTGGGGGTGGAGTTGTCCCCCTCGCGGACCAGTCGGTTCAGCAACGACTGCCTCCAGGTCCAACTGCGAGACAACTGCCGCAAGAAGGACGTCTTCATCGTCCAGCCGCTGGTGCCGCCGGTTCAAGAGAACCTGGTCGAGCTGCTGCTGATGCTGGACGCGGCTCGTGGCGCGTCAGCCGGCCACATGACCGTGGTGATGCCGCACTACGCCTACGCCCGGTCCGACAAGAAGGACGCCCCGCGAATCTCGATCGGCGCCCGGCTGGTGGCCGATCTGCTGCACAAGGCTGGCGCCCAGCGGGTGGTCACGATGGCGCTGCATTCGCCGCAGGTGCATGGCATGTTCGAGATGCCGGTCGACCACCTCAACTCCAACGCCGTCCTGGCTCAGCATTTCCGCAAGCGTGATCTCTCCAACACCGTGGTGGTGTCGCCCGACTTTGGCAACGTCAAGGAGGCCAGCCACTTCGCCCGGATCCTCGGCGTGCCGGTGGCGGCCGGGGCGAAGCGCCGGCTGGCCGACGATCGGGTGGTGATCGACAACATCGTCGGCGATGTCGCGGGCAAGGACGTGATCGTGATCGACGACGAGATCGCCACCGGCGGCTCCTTGGTGGAGTTGTTCGACAAGCTGCGCGAGATCGGCGTCAACTCGATCTCGGCGGCCTGCGTCCACGGTCTGTTCACCGGCCCGGCGATCGAGCGGCTGTCCGCCCAGCAGGACCTGATGGAGATCGTCTGCACCAACACGGTCCCGGTGCCTGCGGAGAAGAGGCTGCCGAACCTGACGGTGCTGACCGTGGCGCCGCTGTTCGCCGAGGCGATGCGCCGGATCAACAACGGCGAGTCGATCTCGTCGCTGTTCTCCGACGAGGTCACCTACGGCTGACACCTAGGATGTCCGGGACGCGAGGAGGACAAACCATGAAGGTTGCCGTGTTCGGTGCCCGGGGCCGAATGGGGGACGAGGTGTGTCGGGCGGTCGAGGCCGCCGACGACCTCGAGCTGGTGGCCGCGGTGGACGTCGGCGATGATCGGACTGAGGTCGAGGCGGCCGACGTGGTGGTCGACTTCACCCACCCCGACGCCGTCCTGGACAACCTGCGCTGGTGTCTCGAACGCGGCCTGAACGTGGTCGTCGGCACGTCCGGATTCGACGGTGACAAGCTGGAACAGGTGCGGGCGGCGCTGGCCGAGCATCCCGGCGGCAATGTGGTGGTGGCCCCGAACTTCTCCATCGGCGGCGTGCTGATGATGCGCTTCGCGGAACTGGCCGCCCCCTTCTACGAGTCGGTCGAGGTGATCGAGCTGCACCACCCGATGAAGGTGGAAGCCCCCTCGGGCACAGCGCTCAACACCGCCAGCCGGATCGCCGCGCGGCGCGCCGAGGCGGGACTCGTCGCTGTCCCTGACGCGACCACCGACGACCCCGACCACGCCCGCGGGGCTAGCGTCGACGGGGTGCACGTCCACGCCGTCCGGCAGCGAGGCCTGTTCGCCAACCAACAGGTGCTGTTCGGCAACGAGGGCGAGGCGCTGACCATCACCCACAACTCCTTCACCCGGGCGTCCTACATGCCGGGCGTGCTGGCCGCGGTCCGGGCGGTCGCCGATCGTCCCGGGCTCACCGTGGGGTTGGACGCGATCCTCGGGCTGGAGTAACGGTGCGTCGCCTCCTGATCGTCCTGGTCGTCCTGATCGCACTGGTGGCGGGTGGCCTGGCGATCGGGGAGAGCGTCGTCCGGAGCCAGCTGAGCGACCAGATCGCGCTGGGCGTGCAACGTCAACTGGCGCTGCCGCAGCGGCCGACGGTGACCCTGCAGCCGAACCCGGTGCTGCTGGACCTGGTGCAGCGGAAGTTGACCCGGGTCAACCTCAGCACCCCGACCTGGCCGATGGAGGTGACCGGGCATCGGATCAACCTCCGCGAAGCGGCGTTCAGCGCCGAAGAGATCACCCTCGATACCCGGCAGGCGACCGTCGGCCGGTTGCACGGCTCAGTCCAACTGGCGACGGCGGACCTGGCCACCATCGCCGGGCTGCCGATCACCAGCCAGGGCGGACGGCTCCAGGTCAGCCAGGAGGTGACCGTGTTGGGCCAGCGGTTGGAGGCCAAGGCGTCCGGCGTGCCAGCCCTGGACGTCGCTGCTCAGACCTTCCGGATCGAGGACGCCCAGATCGAGGTGGTCGGGATCGCGCTCGACCGGGTCGTGGCCCAGCAGCTCGCCGACCGACTGCTCAAGCCGATCCCGATCGCTTTGGAGTTCGGTCTGCGGCTGTCGGCGATCGAGGTGAACGACGCCGGGCTGCGGCTCACCGCGTCCGCCCGCGACTTCCCGGTGGCGTTGGGCTGACGCCTGCTACTGCTGGCTGGACGCCACCAGGGGGTTGGGCACCTCTTCCCCGGGCCGCACCGGGCCTGGCGGAGTCCCGTCGCCGAAAGGACGCCCACCCAGCGACTCCCGCCCGTGCGGGGTCAACCACCCGCTCAGGTCCGGGCCGTCCGGGACGATCGACAGCGGGTTCAGGTCGGTGTGGACGACGTAGTAATGCCGCTTGATCTGGACGAAGTCGACGGTGTCGCCGAAGCCGGGGGTCTGGTAGAGGTCGCGGGCGTAGGCCCACAGCGCCGGCATCTCGGTCAGCTTGTTCCGGTTGCACTTGAAGTGACCGTGGTACACCGGGTCGAACCGGACCAGGGTGGTGAACAGCCGAACATCGGCCTCGGTGATCGCGTCACCCATCAGGTACCGCTGGCCGGCCAGTCGCTCCTCCAGCCAGTCCAGCGCCGTCCACAGCCGCTGGTACGCCGCGTCGTAGGCCTCCTGCGACCCGGCGAAACCACACCGGTAGACGCCGTTGTTCACCTCGGTGAAGATCCGCTTCATCACCGGCGCCATCTCCTCGCGTCGCGCCGCAGGCCACAGGTCCGGGGCACCCGGACGCTGGAACCGGGTCCATTCGGTGCTGAAGTCGAGGGTAATCTGGGCGAAGTCGTTGGTCACCACCTGGCCGGTGGCCACGTCCACGATCGCCGGCACGGTGATGCCGCGCGGGTAGTCGGGGAAGCGCTTCAGGTAGGCGTCCTTGATTCGAGGGATACCGAGCACCGGGTCGACGCCGCCGGGGTCGAGGTCGAACGTCCACGAATCGGCGTCGTGGGTGGGGCCGGGCAGGCCGACCGAGATAGCGTCCTCCAACCCCAGCAGCCGCCGGACGATCAGGGTCCGGTTCGCCCACGGGCAGGCTCGGGCGGCGATCAGCCGGTAGCGACCGGCCTCGACCGGCCACTCGTGGGGCCCGGACGGGTGGGCGACGATCCGGTCGGTGATGTAGTTGGTGTCGCGGGTGTACTCCTTGCCCTTGCTGGAGTAGACGCCACCCTTGGCGTGCTCGGCGTGATCGGTCATTGCGCCACGCTAACCCAGCCGCATCTCCTTGGCGCGTTCGGTCAACTCGTCGCGGAACTTCGGGTGGGCAATCTCGATCAGCAGCCGGGCACGCTCCCGGACCGAGCGGCCGCGCAGGTGTGCGACCCCGTACTCGGTGACCACGTAGTTGACGTCGTTCTTGCTGGTGGTGACCGGTGTCCCCGCGTCGAAGGACGGGACGATCCGGCTGATCGTGTCGTCCTTGGCCGTCGAGGGCAGCACGATGATCGACTTTCCACCCCGGCTGAGGTTCGCCGCCCGGACGAAGTCCTGCTGACCGCCAGGGCCGGAGAACGGGCGCGTCCCGACCGATTCCGACGCGCACTGACCGAGGAAGTCCACCGCCAACGTCCCGTTGATCGAGTGCAGGTTGTCGTTGCGACCGGCCAGGGCAGGGGAGTTGGTGACGTCGACCGGGTGCAGTTCGATCCCCGGGTTTCGGTGCAGGAACTCATACAGACGGCGTGATCCGAGGGCGAACGTGGCCAGGCCCTTACCCGGGTTCACGTTCTTGTAGCGGTTGGTGATCACCCCGGCCTCGACCAGCGCGAGGGTGCCATCGCCGAACATCTCGGTGTGCAAGCCCAAGTCGTTCTTATCCATCAACTGTTGGACGACGGCGTCCGGGATCGCACCAATACCGATCTGCAGGGTGGCCGAGTCCGGGATCAGGTCGGCGACGTGCCGGGCGATCGAGCGTTGCACGGGTCCGGTCGCGGCGTGCGGCAGCTCCGGGAGCGGTTGGGTACCGTCGACCACCGCGCTCACCTGGCTGACGTGGACGTGGCACTGGCCCAGCGTGAACGGCACCTGGGGATTCACCTCGAAGACCACCGTGCGCGCCTGCTCGATGGCCGCCATCGTGTAGTCGGCCCCCAGCCCGAGGGCGAAGAAGCCGTCGGAGTCCATGGGTGACGCCTGGGCGAACACCACATCGCTGGGCATCAACCCCTGGCGAATGAGCGCCGGCACCTCGGAGAAGTTGGCCGGCACCCAGTCGATCCACCCTTCGGCGGCACCAGAGCGGGTCGCGCCTCCGAGGAACGGCGACGAGTGCCGGACCTGGTCAACACTCGCCGGGTCGAGGTAGTCGTAGCGACCCAGCCCGAGCAGTTGGGACACCACCACCCCGCGCAGGGATTCGCGGACGTCGGAGAGTGCGGTCAGCAGGGCCGGCGGCTCTCCGGCGGCGATCGGCACCACGATGGTGTCGTGGTCGCGAACCAGTGCGACCGCCTGCTGGGCGTCGCGACGGATCGACTTCAGTTGTTCCTGGACGGACATCGTTGTCCCCCTCCCGCCCTCAGGCGCGAATGTCGACGTGCAATCGGACCAGCTTCACCCGAGCGGAGCCGTCGTCGGGGCCGATCTCCTGGTGGCCGCCGTCCGGGGCCCAACCCGCCTCGGCCAGGAAGCCTCGCAGCGCATCGTCGGTGGCCCGCACCCACCAGGTGGCCCGGACGAACCCGTCCGCGCGCAGGGTGTCGACGACCGCGTTCAGCAGGCGCGAACCGTGGCCACGATGGCGGGCCAGGGGATCGATCATGAACTCCGCCACCGCCGCGTCCTCGCCCGGCTCGGAATCGGGGTCGTCGCTGGGGGCGAGCGCGGCGAAGCCGGCAACCCGCCGGTCCGCCACCGCGACCAGGACCCGGTGCTGCGCCAGCGGTGGTCGGACGATCGCCTGGTGCCAGGCCTGGGTCATCTGGTCCACGTTGGCCAGGGCCAGCATCGTGGCCCCGAGCTCGGGCAACTCGGCCCAGACCCGGCGCTGCAGGGCTGCGATCTGGGACGCTTCGACCGGCAGCGCCAGCCGTACCGAATCCGCGATCACGGCGGTCAGCCTAGCCATCTCCGACCGCACCTCCTGATCCGCGGCCGATCGCGGCGGTGGGCGGGTCGCCAGGGTCGCAGGGGTGCACCCGACGTTGCCTGGATAGGGTGAGGCTTGTGCGTGAGCAATTACGAACCCCGCCCAAACTTCGTCGCGACACCCTGCGGATAGTCCCGCTGGGCGGTCTCGGCGACGTCGGCCGCAACATGGCTTCGCTGGAGATCAACGGCCAACTCCTGCTGATCGACTGCGGGGTGCTCTTCCCCTCTGACGACCATCCCGGGGTCGACCTGATTCTGCCCGGGCTGCACCTGATCGACGATCGGCTAGACGACATCCAGGCGCTGGTGCTGACCCACGGTCACGAGGATCACATCGGCGCCGTGCCGTACCTGCTGCGGCGTCGTCCTGGCATTCCGGTGATCGGGTCGCGGCTGACCCTGGCGCTGGTCAAGGAGAAGCTGCGCGAGCACCGCCTGCGCGACGTCGACCTGCGAGTGGTGGCCGAGGGGTCGACCACCCGGGTCGGCGAGTTCGACCTGGAGTTTCTCGCGGTCAATCACTCGATCCCGGACGCGGTGGCGGTGGCGGTGCGGACGAAGGCCGGCCTCGTCCTGCACACCGGCGACTTCAAGGTGGACCAGTTGCCGCTGGACGGTCGGCTGACCGACCTGCGCGGCTTCGCCCGCCTGGGGGAGGAGGGCGTTGACCTGTTCATGCCCGACTCGACCAACGCCGAGACCCCCGGGTTCACCACCCACGAGCGCGACATCGAACCGGCCATGGAGCGGGTCTTCGCCTCGGCCAAGCAGAAGCTGATCGTCGCCTGCTTCGCCTCCCACGTGCACCGGGTGCAGCAGGTGATGGACGCGGCCGTCCGGCACGGCCGCAAGGTCGTCTACATCGGACGCTCGATGGTCCGCAACATGACCGTCGCCCAGGAACTCGGCTACCTGAAGGTGCCCGGCAACACCCTGATCGATCTGAAGCACCTCGAGGACTACCCCGACCACAAGGTGGTCCTGATCTCCACCGGGTCCCAGGGTGAGCCGCTATCGGCGCTGTCGCGGATCTCCAGCCACGAGCACCCGGTGGTCACCGCTGGGCCGGGCGATGTCGTCCTGCTGGCCAGCTCGCTGATCCCGGGCAACGAGAACTCGGTCTACCGAGTGATCAACGGGCTGGCCCGCAACGGCGTCACCGTGATCCACAAGGGCAACGCGCTGGTGCACGTGTCCGGGCACGCCAGCGCGGGGGAGTTGCTCTACTGCTACAACCTGATCAAGCCGCGCAACGTGATGCCGGTGCACGGTGAGATCCGGCACCTGATCGCCAACGCCGACCTGGCCATCGCCACCGGCGTCCCCAAGCAGCGGACCGTGGTCGTGGAGGACGGTGCGGTGGTCGACCTGGCCGACGGGGTGGCCAAGGTGGTCGGCAAGCTGGACTGCGGCTACATCTTCGTCGACGGCTCCACCGTCGGCGACATTGGCGACGCCGAGCTGAGCGACCGCAAGATCCTCGGGGCGGACGGGTTCATCTCGGTGGTGTGCGTGGTCAACTTCCACTCCTCGCAACTGGTCAGCGGCCCCGACATCCACGCCCGCGGCTTCGCTGAGGACGACTCGGTCTTCGACGGGATCCGGGCAGAGATCGCCAACGCGATCGACAAGGCGTTGGCCGACGGGTCGGAGGACACGTTTGCCCTCCAGCAACTGGTCCGGCGGATGATCGGTCGCTGGGTCAACAACACCTACCGGCGGCGGCCGATGATCATTCCGGTGGTGATTGCCGCCTGAGGCTAGGTCTGAAAGCGGCGACTGAACTGGCCGGGGGTGAGCCCGGTCGCCCGCCGATAGTCGGTGGTGAAGTGGGCCTGGTCGGCGTACCCGAGTTCTGCGGCCAGTTCGGCCAGTGACACCTCTGCCTGGCGCAGCCGCTCCGTTGCCTCATGCAGCCGACGTCGGCGGATCAGCCACAGCGGCCCCATCCCCACCCGACGCATCAGCAGCCGCTGCAAGGCACGTTCGTGCAGCCCGAAGCGCTCGCACAACTCGCCGGCCCGGCGGAGGTCCGGGTCGTCCTCGACCAGGGCGACGATCCGGTTGACCAGCAGCCCTTCCTCGTCCACCTCCCGGTGGGGGAGCAGGGCCCGCTCGACCAGGGACGCCGCGCAGCGCTGGGCGTCCGGATCGGCCGGGTCGGGGTCCATTCGCTCCCGCACCGCCGCTGCCAGCCGCGCGCCGTCCAGGCGGTCCAGGGTGCCCAGGTCGACGAAGGAGTCGGTGAGCTGGTCCACCGGTCGCCCGGCCAGCAGCATCCCGGCGGCCGGTTGCAGCATCAGGCCGACCGCCCAGCCGCGTCCGTGCAGGGTCGTCTCGGACAAACCGGAGGTCACCCCGTAGAACCGTTGGTAGTCGTTCGCGATCACCAGTAGGCAGACCGGGTACTGCAACACCCGCTGGGTTGATCCGGCGCTCTCGGCCACCCGCCACACCGGGATCCAGAACCGCCGGGCCAGGTCGCTCAGCTCGGCCGAGACCGGCAGCCCGGACATCTCGAACGGGGCGTCGCCAGGATCGATCAGGTGCGCCCGCTCGGTGGGGTCCAACCGGTCCGGCATGTCGGAAACCTACAAGACCCGCGGCTGGTGCGCTGCGTAGCGTCGGGGCATGAGCTCTTTGAAGACCTACGCCGCCGCCGCCGAACCGTTCACCCGGGTTGTCACCCAGGTCGTGAGTTGGGACGCCCCCTCGCCGTGCGAGGGCTGGACGGCCCGCGACGTCCTCGACCACGTCCTGACCACCCAGGCCGACTTCCTCACCGGTCACGGCATCGACCTGAGCCCCGCCGACACGGCACATCCGGTGGCCGCCTGGACCACCCGCGACGCCGAACTCCGGGCGATCCTCGCCGATCCGGAGCTGGACGGTCACCCTTACCAGGGATGGTTTGGGCCGACCACGGTCGGGGAGACGCTGGCCACGTTCTACGGCTGGGACTTGCTCGTCCATCGGTGGGACGTGGCGGTTGCAGACGGTCGCAACGAACGGTTCAGCGACGCCGAACTTGACCTGATCGACGGTGCCGCGGACGGGTTCGGCGACACCCTCTACGCCGAGGGGATCTGCCAGCCTGCCGTCCCGGTGGGCGCAGACGCCGACCGTCAGGAGCGGGTGCTGGCTCGGCTCGGTCGTCGCCCCGTCCGCGTCGGGGCCGGCGATTAGGCGGACGCGATTCGCCTCGGGTACAGTTGTCCGGTCCCCCGTGAGGGCCGATCCCGTCGTGGATCGGATGATCTGATCGATACAAGGAGTGCTTCGAAGTGGCTGCCGTCTGCGACATCTGCGCCAAGAGCCCGGGCTTTGGCCACAACGTCCCCTGGTCGAAGAAGAAGACCAACCGCCGCTGGAACCCCAACATCCAGCGCGTCCGCGCCACCATCAACGGCGCCCCCAAGCGGGTCAACGTGTGCACCGCCTGCCTGAAGGCTGGCAAGGTCACCCGCTGACCCCAACCGTGAACAAGGCCCGCTTCGGCGGGCCTTTTCCATGCCCGGGAACTGTCGGCGACCCCGGTTAGAGTGCCACACGTGGGAACTCGGGTCACCAAATGGCGGACGCGGCTGTTCGAACAGCTGCACGTGCCGCTGGCCGACGTGCTCGGTGGCAAGAGTGCCAAAGCGCTGGAGCCGCTGCGGCTGGCCACCGTCGGCGACCTGCTGAGCCACCTGCCCAGGCGCTACCTCTCGGGAACCGAACTGACCGACCTGGCCACCCTGAAAGAGGGTGAGCACGTCGCCGTGATCGCCCGTGTGGCCAGGACCGAGATTCGGCAGTCGGCCGGAGGGCGCGGTCCCGCCCGGCAGCGGCTTGAGGCCACCCTCACCGACGGCTCCGGCTACCTGCACGTCACCTTCTTCGGCTCGGCCCATCTGGTCCGCTGGTGGGACGGCGAACTGCACAAGGGAGTTCGCGGCATCTTCGTCGGCAAGGTTGGTTCCTTCCGCGATCAACTGCAGCTGGCCCACCCCGAGTTCGTGATGCTGGACGACGCCGGCCGGATCGTGGGGCGCTCGGAGGAGAAGCAACTGATGGCCAGCCTCAGCCAAGCCGGCCTGGTCGGGCTGTATCCGGCGACCGCCAAGATGCCCACCTGGCGCATTGCGGAGTGCGCCCGGCTCTGCCTGCAAACCCTCGATGACGCCGACGACCCCTGGCCGCAGTGGATTCGGGAGGCGGCCGATCTGCCCCGGCTGGTCGACGCCTTCGCCTACGTCCATCAGCCGCGGGAGCTGGCCGAGGCGGAGCTGGGGGCTGAACGGCTCCTGTTCGACGAGGCGTTCGCCACCCAGTTGACCATGGCCTACCGCCGCGCCGATGTGGCCACGCACACCGCGGTGCCCCGTCCCCGGCGCCGGGGCGGCATTCTGGACGCCTTCGACGCCCAGCTTCCCTACACCCTGACCGAAGGGCAGCAGGCAACCTCGCAGGAGATCCTGGACGACCTGGACGCCCAGCGGCCGATGCAGCGGTTGCTCCAAGGTGAGGTGGGCTCGGGCAAGACGGTGGTGGCCCTGCGGGCGATGCTCGCCGTGGTGGACGCCGGCGGCCAGGCTGCCCTCTTGGCGCCAACGGAGGTGCTGGCCCAGCAGCACCACGCCACCATCCGCGCCCTCCTCGGCGAATTGGCGTCCGGGCGCCTGCTGGGGTCGGCCGAACACGCCACCGACGTCGTCCTGCTCACCGGTTCGACGCCGACCGCCGCCAAGCGGGAGGCGTTGCTGCGGATCGCCACCGGGGAGGCCGGGATCGTGATCGGCACTCACGCCCTGCTGACCGATCGGGTGCAGTTCCTCGACCTCGGTCTGTTGGTGGTGGACGAGCAGCACCGCTTCGGCGTCGAGCAGCGGGCCACTCTCACCGACCGACAAGCCGCGAAACCCCACGTCCTGGTGCTCACCGCCACCCCGATTCCGCGGTCGGTGGCGATGACGGTGTTCGGCGATCTGGACGTGTCGACGCTGCGCGAGATCCCTGCCGGACGCTCGGTGGTGGGCACGGTGGTGGTGGACGCCGCGCTTCGGCCGGCGTGGCTGGAGCGGGCCTGGCAACGGGTCGCCGAGGAGGTTGCCCAGGGTCGACAGGCGTTCATCGTCTGCCCTCGGATCGGCGGCCGCGGCGACGTGGACGTCCAAGGCAAAGGCGTGGTGGAGCTCGCCGACGAACTGAGGTCCGGCCCGTTGGCCGGGGTGCGCCTGGCCGTCCTTCACGGACAGCTGCCCAGCGATCAGAAGGAGTCGGTGATGGCCGATTTCGTGGCCGGTCGCCTGGACGTGCTGGTGGCTACCACCGTGATCGAGGTGGGCGTCGATGTCCCCAACGCCTCGATGATGATCGTTTGGGACGCGGAACGCTACGGGATCAGCCAGCTGCACCAGTTGCGCGGCCGGATCGGCCGCGGCGAGCACCCGGGCGTCTGCTTGCTGGTCAGCTCGGCGCTGGACAACGAGGTGGTGCGCCAGCGCCTGGAAGCGCTGGCCGCGACCAACGACGGATTCGCCCTGGCCGAGCTCGACCTCCTCCAACGCCGCGAGGGCGACGTGCTGGGCGCCGACCAGTCCGGCGGACGGTCCAGCTTGAGGTTGCTGAGCGTCCTTGACCATGGCGACGTGATCCTGCTGGCCAAGGAGCTGGCTGCGGAAGCGGTGCGTCGCGATCCGGGACGCGAGGTCCCAGGCTTCGCCGACGCGGTGACCCAGACCGAACTGCTCAGCGGCGGGGACTGGATCGAGCGGAGCTGACCACGCCGCTCAGGTGTAGTCGCGTTCCGGCTCCTCGCCGAAGCGGAATCGTCGGCCGCTGATCTCGGTCACCGTGATCCGGACGTAGTGCAGTTTCACCGTCGGAACCCACGGCCGCAGGCCGAGTTCGTCCAGGCGGCCGGTCTGCGATCCGGACACCTCGGCGGCGGTGCCCTTCGCCACCACGCTCCAGCCGCTGTCGCCGTCCCAGGAGTCGGCCTCGACGGCGACCGCATCGTGCACCGTCAGCGACAGCAACTTCGCCCCCTCCGCGGTGCGGAAGACCAGGCTGTGCCCGTCAACCACGAAGTTGATCGGGACGATGTCCGGCTGGCCGCCCAGCACGGTGGCCAGCCGGCCGACCGGGGCGGCCGCCAGCAACTCCCAGGCCTCGTCGGCGCTGAGCTGGGTGACCGGGCTTGACGCCATGTGCCCATCCTGCCCGCGTCCTCCCGGCTTTGCCAGGAGTCATTCGTCAGAATCGGACCATGACCACGGGGGAGCGATGAGTCGGATCATCGCCGGGAGTCGACGCGGCCAGCGCCTGGCGATGCCGTCTGGCAGCACCACCCGGCCGACCACCGATCGGGTCAGGGAGGCTGTGTTCTCGGCCCTGGTCAGTTGGGCGGGGGTGGGCGACGGCGCCGACGATGGCCTCCAGGGGCTGTCCTTCCTCGACCTGTACGCGGGCTCGGCCGCCGTGGGGCTGGAGGCCGCCAGTCGTGGTGCGTCCCCGGTGTCCGCGGTGGAGTCCGACCCCCGAGCGGCCGAGGTGGCCCGCCGCAATATCAGCCAAACCGGGCTCCCGGTGCGGCTGGTGACTGGAAAGGTCGGTGCCTACCTCGAGGGCAGCCCAACCCCCTGGGACGTGATCTGGCTCGATCCGCCCTACGATCTGCCCGCCGACCGGCTGGATGCGGTGCTGGCCCGGATTGCCGAGGGTGGCTGGCTGGCCGAGCGCGGCATCCTGGTGGTCGAACGCTCCTCGCGCGATCGCGCGCCCGTCTGGCCCGCTGCGGTGGGCGAGCATTGGAATCGTCGCTACGGTGAAACCACCGTTCACTTCGGCAGCGAAGGACAGCCATGAAGGCCATCTGCCCGGGGTCATTCGACCCGGTCACCCTGGGTCACCTCGACGTGATCAGCCGGGCGGCCGCGCTGTTCGACGAGGTGGTGGTCGCGGTCGGCCGCAACTCGGCCAAGAACTACCTTTTCACTCCGGACGAACGGGTCGAGCTGGTCCGGGCGGCGACCGATCAGCTGCCGAACGTCAGCGTCACCACCCTGACCGGGCTGCTGGTCGATTTCTGCCGCGACCAGGGGGCAGAAGCGATCGTCAAGGGGTTGCGGTTCGCCTCCGACTTCGACTTCGAGCTGCAGATGGCCCACATGAACCACGCGCTGTCCGGCGTGGAAACCGTGCTCCTGCCCAGTTCAGCGCGTTGGGCGACGCTGTCGTCCACCATGATCCGGGAGGTAGCCTCACTCGGCGGGGACGTCAGCGCGTTCGTCCCCGACCTCGTGGCGCAGAGGATCACGGAGAAATCAGCCCAACGGCAAGGGGACATCGATGGCTGACACCGCACGACGTTTGGACGCGATCCGCGACCTGATCAGCCAGGCGCGGGCCGTACCGATGTCGGCCTCGTGCATGGTCAACCGAGCCGAGGTGCTCGAGCTGATCGACGCGGCCAAAGCAGCCCTCCACGAGGAGCTGCACAAGGCGACCAAACTGACCGAAACCTCCTACGAGACGCTGCTTCGGGCGCAGGGCGAGGCCGAGCAGATCATCAAACAGGCGGAGCAGAAGGCCGAGTACCTGGCCGGCCAGACCGAGGTGATGCAGCGGGCCAAGAAACAGGCGTCCCAACTGGAGGCCAAGTCGATTGCCGAGGCCGAGGCGTTGCGCAAGGAGGCCGACGCCTACGTCGACACCCGGATCGCCTCGATGGAGGCCGGCCTGCAGAAGACGATGACCCAGATCAAGACGATGCGGGCTCGGTTGGCCACTCGATCGGGCCTGGACGCGGGGGAGACCACCGTGCTCCCCAAGATCGACTGACCCGATTGGAGTTGGGCGAGCGGGACCGGTAAAGTGTCCCCTCGGTCATGACTGTGTCACATCGCCATCCGGATCCCCGCTCGAGCCTCGTCCTTGACGTGCACGAACTGGGGCGACGAGTGGGCGCCATGAAGGAGATCCAACGGGTCGCCGAGGCGCCCGCGGGGATGGGCAACGACATGATCGGGGTACCACCCGGTTCCCCCATCGATCTCGACCTTCGCGTGGAGTCGGTGGTGGAGGGGGTGCTGGTCACCGGAACCGCCGAGGTCATCCTTCGCGGGGAGTGCGTGCGGTGCCTGGGTGTGGTCGAGTCTGACGACGAGATCGACATCCTGGAACTGTTCCTGCATCCCGAGAAGGAGCCCGACGACGAAGAGGCCAGCCGGATCGAGGCCGAGTTGATCGACCTGGAGCCGCTCCTTCGGGATTCGGTGGTGCTTGACCTGCCGTTCACACCACTGTGTCGTCCGGATTGTGCGGGGTTGTGTGCCAGTTGTGGCGCCAACCTCAATCAGGACCCGGAGCATCGGCACGATGAGGCCATCGATCCCCGTTGGGGAGCGTTGGCCGGCTGGACGGCAACCGAGGACGACGAACTGGCCTGACCGGCCGAAGATCAAGGAGTACAGCCGTGGCCGTTCCCAAGCGGAGAATGTCTCGTAGCAACACGCGGCACCGCCGTTCGCAGTGGAAGACCTCCGTGCCGACCCTGGTGACCTGCGCCAACGCGGCCTGCCGCCAGAAGCACCTCCCGCACACCGCGTGCCCGGCTTGCGGCCAGTACGGTCCGCGCGCCGCGCGTCGGCAGATTCTCGAGCCCTGATCCGCCCGCGGCGATGAGCCGCCTGCGAGAGCTACTCGACGAGCTGGGGATCGTTCTCGATCCTCAGCTCTTCGAGCTTGCCCGCACCCATCGTTCCTACGCCTACGAGAACGGCGCGCTGCCGCACAACGAGCGGTTGGAGTTTCTCGGCGACGCCGTCCTCGGCATCGTGGTCACCCACCACCTGTACCTGACCTTCCCGCAGCACCCCGAGGGCCGACTGGCGAAGCTCCGGGCGGCGGTGGTGAACGCCACCTCTCTGGCCGACGTGGCGCGCTCCCTTCAACTGGGACCCGAACTGCGGCTCGGCAAGGGCGAGTTGGGCACCGGCGGCCCCGACAAGTCCTCCATCCTGGCCGACGCGTTTGAGGCCCTGCTCGGGGCCGTGTTGCTGTCGGCCGGACGTGATGCCGCCGACCGGTTCGTCCATCACCTGTTCGACGACCTGATCCAGCAGGCCGACCGCTTGGGCGCCGGACTGGATTGGAAGACCAGCCTGCAGGAGTTGTGCGCCGCGCAGGAGCTGGGCGTCCCGAGCTACCGGGTGGACGAGTCCGGCCCCGACCACGACAAGCGCTTCGAGGCGGTCGCCGTGGTCGGCGAGCTGCGCTTCCCGGCTGGCCTCGGCCGATCGAAGAAGCAGGCCGAGCAGGGTGCGGCCCAGAGCGCGTTCGAGGCGCTGTCCGCCCTCAAGCCCTTCGACAACCCGCAGGGCGACGACGAGGGCGATGCCTGAACTTCCCGAGGTCGAAGTGGTCCGTCGCGGGCTGGCAGACCACCTCCCCGGGCGTCGGATCGCCGAGGTGCAGGTCCTGCACCCGCGGCCGGTGCGTCGACACCCGGGTGGGCCGGACGACTTCGCGGCCAGCCTGGCCGGCCGAACCTTTGACGTCCCGCGGCGCCGTGGCAAGTACCTGTGGCTGCCCTTCACCGACTCAGATGCTCTGCTGGCCCACCTGGGCATGAGCGGACAGTTCCGCTTCGACGATCCCGCCGCGCCGCTGGCCGCCAACACCCGGACCCTGTTCACCCTCGACGACGGACGTCAACTGCGTTTCGTCGACCAGCGGATGTTCGGCGGACTCTCACTGAGCACGGGCGGGGCCGAACTGCCGAACGAGGTGGCCGGCATCGCCCGGGATCTGTTCGACCCGCTGCTCGACCGTTCCGCGCTGATCCGAACTATCCGCACTCGCCGTTCGGGGATCAAGCGGGTGCTGCTCAACCAGCGGGTGGTGTCGGGGATCGGCAACATCTATGCCGACGAGGCCCTGTGGCGGGCCCGGCTGCACTACGACCGGCCCGCTGACTCGCTCTCCGCCGTCAAGATCCGGCAGTTGCTGGACGCTGCCGAGGCCGTGATGCGGGATGCGCTGGCCAGCGGTGGCACCTCTTTCGACGCCCTCTACGTCAACGTCAACGGGAGCTCGGGCTACTTCTCGCGCTCCTTGGCCGTCTACGGCCGCGAGGGGCAAGCCTGCCTTCGCTGCGGGCGGCCGATCGTCCGGGAACCCTTCATGAACCGGTCGTCGTTCCTCTGCCCCCGCTGCCAGCCAGCGCCCAGGCAGCGCCACGCTTGAACGCGCTACTCAGCCGGGCCTCACGACTCGACGTGCGAAAACGCCGGGCACTGCCAGATATGGCAGTGCCCGGCGTTTTGTGCAGGTTTGTGGAGGGTGCAGCGCCTGCCCCTGGCCGGGCGCGGCGATGCGGCACGACAAGCTCAGGGGGTGACGACGCCTTAGCTGTCGTCGTGCCAACGACGACCCATGGGGACGAGCCGCTAGAGTGTCGCCACTGTGAGCCCGGGTTCCCTCTATCGCCGTTACCGCCACAGCCTCGTCCAGTTCGGGCGGTTCGGGCTGGTCGGCGGCGCTGGGGTACTGGTGAACATGTTGGTCGCGATCGCGATGAACAAGCTGCACGGTGGCACCGCCCGGGCGCAGGACGTGGTCTGGGCGATCTCCGGCACCCCCTACAACGTCCGGTTCACCTCGGTGGTCTGGATCGTCGCCTTCTTCGTGGCCAACCTGTTCAACTTCCAACTCAACCGTTACTGGACGTTCTCGAGCGGGGTCCGGGCCAGTTGGTGGCGCGAGTTCTGGCCGTTCCTGGCGGTCGGCAGCGCCGCTGCTCTGATCGGGTTGTTCGTCAAGATCGGGTTCACCAACCCCACTTCGTGGTTCTACCTGCCCGAGCCGCTCTTCCACGAGAACGCGGGCATCCGGTCGCGGGAGTACTGGGCGCAACTGTTCACGATCGTGGTGACGATGCCGATCAACTTCGTCGTCAACAAGCTGTGGACGTTTCGGGCGGTGCGTAATCGTCACGGCTGGGATCGTGCGAGCGTCGGCTGAGCGATGTACCTGAAAAGCCTGGCGCTGCGCGGGTTCAAGTCCTTCGCCTCGACCACCACCCTCGCCTTCGAACCCGGGATCACCTGTGTGGTCGGCCCGAACGGCTCCGGCAAGTCCAACGTGGTGGACGCGCTCAGTTGGGTGATGGGGGAGCAGGGCGCCAAGACGCTGCGCGGCGGCAAGATGGAGGACG
>CAYVOW010000007.1:0-50805 GCA_964453585.1 uncultured Micropruina sp. | reverse complement strand
CAGCGTTCGCCTGAAAAGTGAAAGGTCACCGGTTCGATCCCGGTCCTGGCCACCCCTCCCCCGCCGCGCAGTAGCGTGGTGCGGTGCGCGTCCATCGCAAGGTCCGCGAAGCTCCTCCACCTGGCTTCTTCCAGGTGGAGGACGCGGGGCTCCGCTGGCTCGCGGTCCCCCACGGAGTGCGAATCGCGCAACCAGTCACGGTGTCGGACGACGAGCTCACCCTCGAATGGGTGGAGCAGGTGACGCCCAGCAGGGACGCCGCGATCGACTTCGGCCGTCGACTGGCGAGCACCCACGATGCCGGCGCGATCGCGTTCGGGCAGCCCCCTCCTGGTTGGGATGGCGACGGCTACATCGGGGACGCCCCGCTCTCCTTACGCCCGACCCGATCTTGGGGGTCGTTCTTCGCTCGGCATCGCATCCTGCCCTACGCCCGGCAGGCGGCCAGCCGGGGCGCCCTGGCCTCCGGTGGCCTGGTAATGATTGAACGACTCTGCCACCACCTGGTGGCCGGCGACTACGACGATCCGGCTCCGCCCGCGCGGATCCACGGCGACCTCTGGTCGGGCAACGTACTGTTCGCAGCCGACGGCGTCGTGCTGATCGACCCCGCCGCTCAGGGCGGCCACCGGATCAGCGATCTGGCCATGCTGGCCCTGTTCGGCAACCCGTACCTGGACGACACCCTGGATGCCTACGCGGCCGCATCATCACACCTGCCCGCGAACTGGCGCGACCTGCTCTGGCTGCACCAACTCCACCCGCTGTTGGTGCACGCGGTGCTGTTCGGCGGCGGCTACGGGTCCCAGGCCGTCCAAGCGGCCCGGCATTACGCGTCCTGAGGGCGCTATGGGTGTCGGCGACTAGCCGGTCCGGCGGACCGCGTCCTCGTCTTCATCCTCGAAGTCGGCGTAGCGACCGGCGAGATCGGCGTAGGGATCGTCCTCGTCGTCGTCGTCCTCTTCGACTTCATCGACTGGGTCGTCGTGTTCGTCGCCGCGCAACTCGCGCTCTAATGAGGCGAAATCGGTGTCGAAGGAACGGTATTTCAGATCGCGAGCAACGCGTGTTTGCTTCGCCTTGGCACGGCCGCGCCCCATGTGGGTCGACCCCCTCGCATGTCACAGCGGCCTGGCCGCTTCACTCGTGTTAGGTGTTTCGTGACGCCAAGGGTACCCCAAAGTTTCAACGGGGCTACGAGACGCCACCGCGGCGGAAGCACTGGGTCCGATCAGCCCTGCCGATGGTCCCCGGCCAGGGTCACCTGGGCCTCGCCCTCGGTCCCCGAAACCCGGCCCAGCACCCAGGCCGGGACGCCCCGCTCGGCCAGCACGGCCAGGCCTGGATCCACCGACGACTCGGGCAGCACCACCGCCATCCCGACGCCCATGTTCAGGGTCGCCTCGATGTCCGGACGTGAGATCTGACCCGTCCGTTGCACGTAGGAGAAGACCGGCGGCGGCGTCCACGACGTCCGATCCAGCCACGCGGTAACCCCCGGCGGCAGCACCCGAACCAGGTTGTTGGCCAGCCCCCCGCCAGTGATGTGACTGATCGCGTGCACCTCGACCGCGTCGATCAGGGTCAGGATGTCGCGGGTGTACAGCCGGGTCGGGGTGAGCAGTTCCTCCCCCAGGGTCTTGCCGAAGTCCGCGACGAAGGACGAGAGCTGGTCGTCCCCTCGGGCCAGCACGTGCCGGACGAGTGAGTAGCCGTTGGAGTGCAGTCCCGAGGAGGCCAGCCCCAGCACCACGTCGCCGGGACGAACCCGGTCCGCGCCCAGGATCCGGTCCCGCTCGACCACGCCGGTGGTGGCGCCGGCGATGTCGTACTCGTCGGGTTCCAGCAAGCCCGGATGCTCCGCGGTCTCGCCGCCGAGCAGGGCGGCTCCGGCGGCCGCGCAGGCCTCGGCGATGCCCTTGACGATGTCGGCGATCCGCTCCGGGACCACCTTGCCGCAGGCGATGTAGTCGGTGACGAAGAGCGGCTCGGCACCGACGACGACCAGATCGTCGACCAGCATCCCGATCAGGTCCCAGCCGATGGTGTCGTGGATGTCGAGCGCCTTGGCGATCGCCACCTTCGTCCCGACCCCATCGGTCGAGGTGGCCAGCACCGGGTGCGCGTAGCCCTTGAGCGCGCTGGCGTCGAAGAAGCCGGCGAAGCCGCCCAACCCGCCGATCACCTCGGGGCGCTGGGCTTTCGCCACATGCGCCTTCATCAACGAAACGGCCCGATCACCGGCCTCGATGTCGACCCCGGCTTCGGCATAGGCCGACTGGCTCATCGTTCCCCCTGTGAGTCGAGACGCATCGTCAACGCCGCCTGGCGGGGCACCTCCACCGGGTAAATCCCGTCGAAACAGGCCCGACACAGAGTGCGCTTGGGCAGCCCGGTCGAGGCCACCAGCCCCTCCAGCGAGATGTAACCGAGCGAGTCGGCGCCGAGCGAGCGGCGGATCTCGTCGATGCTCAGCCCCGGTGCGATCAACTCGGCCCGGGTGGCGAAATCGATGCCGTAGAAACACGGCCACTCCACTGGCGGGGACGAGATCCGGACGTGCACCTCAGCGGCGCCCGCCTCGCGCAGCATTTTGACCAGCGCCCGCTGGGTGTTCCCGCGGACGATCGAGTCGTCCACCACCACGATTCGCTTGCCCTCGATCACGTCGCGGATCGGGTTGAGCTTCAGCCGGATGCCGAGTTGTCGGATCGTGTTCGAGGGTTGGATGAAGGTTCGGCCCACATAGGCGTTACGGACCAGTCCCAGTCCGTAAGGGATGCCGGAGGCCTCGGCGAAGCCGATCGCCGACGGGATCCCCGACTCCGGGGTCGGGATCACCAGGTCGGCATCGGCGGGGCACTCCATCGCCAGCGTCCGGCCGATCTCGACCCGAACGGCGTGGATCCTGCGGTTGCTGATCAAGGTGTCGGGACGAGCCAGGTAGACGTACTCGAACAAACAGCCCTTGGGATCGGCTTCGGCAAACCGCTCCGAGCGGAGACCGCCCGAGTCGATCACCACCAACTCGCCCGGTTCCACCTCCCGGATGAAGGTGGCACCGATAATGTCCAACGCGGCGGTCTCCGAGGCGACCACCCAGCCTCCAGACAGCCGTCCCAGGACGAGCGGCCGAATGCCCTGGGGATCGCGCGCGGCGTAGAGGGCGTGCTCGTCCATGAAGACGAAGCAGAACGCTCCCCGCAGTCGGGGCAGCACCTCGCGGGCGGCCGCCAACACACCGTCGGGGTAGGTGGCCATGATCGCGGTCACCAACGACGTGTCGTTGGTGGAATCCATCCGATCCTTGTGCGGGATCTCGTGTCCTGATCCGCTCTCGGCGAGCCAGCGTTCCAACTCCTCGGTGTTGGTCAGGTTGCCGTTGTGGGCCAGCGCCAAACCCCCCGCAGCGGTGGCACGGAAGGTTGGCTGGGCGTTGCTCCAGACGCTGGCCCCGGTGGTCGAATAGCGACAGTGCCCGACCGCCAGGTGCCCCTGCAGCGAGTTCAGGGTGGGCTCGTCGAAGACCTGGGAAACCAGCCCCATGTCCTTGAAAACCATGATCCGATCGCCGTCGCTGACCGCGATCCCGGCCGACTCCTGACCGCGGTGCTGCAGCGCGAACAACCCGAAGTAGGTGAGCTTGGCGACTTCTTCGCCGGGCGCCCAGACCCCGAAGACGCCACAGGCGTCCTTGGGACCCTTGTCCTGGTCGTCCAGGTCGTGGTTGAGGCGACCGTCCGGGCGAATCACGCGGTCACTCTACCGGCCAGGGTCGGGGTCACCGGACGTCCGCCCGCTCACGGAACGAAGCGCCGGACGGGAGACCCGCCCGGCGCCTGGTGGCAGCGGCTACTTCACCATCCGGATATTGAACGGGTAGCGGTAGGACTCACCCCGGTTCTCGGCGAGGGCGGCCATGATCGGGAAGATGATCTGCAGCAGCGGCAGGATCAGGAAGCCGACCACCCCGATCAAAAGGAAGGTCAGCACGAACGACGCGACGTAGCCGATCAGCAGGGTCAACTGGAAGTTCAGCGACTCGACCGCGGCGGCTCGGACCCGGGGGCTCTTGTCGCCCTGGGCGACCATGATGATCAGCGGTCCGACAAACCCGGTGAAGATTCCCAGCCAGTGCGCCATCGAGGCGAAGGTGTTCTCCTCGCTGGGCGAGATCTGCGATCCCTGGTAGCCGTAGGGCTGCTGACCGTAGGGGGCCACCTGACCGTGAGCCTGCTGAGCGCCGTACCCGGGCTGAGCGCCGTATTGGGGCTGGGTCCCATAGCCGGGCTGTTGGTACTGGGCCGGTGCGGCCCCGGTGGGCTCCGCGTACTGGGACGCCGGACCCTGGCCGTAGCCACCGGCCTGGCCGTACTGCGGCGCCGGCTGCCCGTAGTCGGCGCCGTAACCGAGGGACTGGCCGGGCGAGCCAGGCGCGGGCTGGCCGTACGGGTTGGGGGTCGGCTGGCCGTAGGGACTGGCGTTGGCCTGGCCGTACGCCCCTGGGGTGGGCTGCCCATAGGGCGAGGCCGGCTGTCCGTAGCCGGCCTCGGCCCCGGAGAACGACGGCGGTTCGGGGGCCGAAGCAGAACTGGTGGGCGTGTCGGGAAGGTCGAACGAGCCGGTCGGCGTGGCCCCGGCCCTCGGTGCGGGGACGCTGAACTCGGCGCTGGTGGACGACGTCCCCAGGGACGGGTCGCTGGCCACCGCGAAGTCGGTGCCAAGCGGGGTGACGGGTTCGTCTTGCCCCAGGTCGAGCGCGGCCGCCGGTGCCTCGGCGGCGTCATCGGCGTCGACCACCTCGTCGGCAGGGACGTCCGACGAGACCTCGGATTCGCCCTCGACCTCGACCAGTTCCGCCTCGACGACGTCCTGCTCGGCCCCGGCGTGATGAGGAACCAGATCGGTCTGATGCTCGGTTGCCTGAGCCCAGGCATCGACGTCCGCCGCGCCTTCGCTCAGCACCGGCTCGGCACTCGTTGCCGAGGCCGCGTCAGAGACGGGCGTCGACTCGGCGGCTGCGGGATCGGTGTCCGGCTCAGCCTCCGAGTGCGTCCAGAGCGGGCCGCGATCATCGTCCGGGAGCGCCATCCCCTCTTCGGTGGCGGCGGAGAAGGCATAGCTCGGGTCCTGGGAGGTGTCAACGTCCGGCAGGGCGTGCGTCCCGGGTGCGGCGGTAGCCGGATCAGGGGTGGCGTCGTACTCGACGGAACGTTCCCAAGGATTGGTGGGCTGGGTCATGGGGTCACCCTTTCTAGGTTCGACACCATCTTCCCCCACCGATCCAGGCGCGCGGCCACTGTCCCGCGGTGAACCCGGGACCGCTCGTGGTTCACCCCGAACTGACGCGCTCAGTGCTCGACGTGCATCGCCGCCGGAATCGGCGCCTCCCAGCGCGCCCGGATCTCGGCGAGCGGAAGGCTGAACTGCCCGACCACTTCGACCGTTTCGCCGGTCACCTCACCGAGCCGGGTCAGCGGCACACCGTGTTCGGCGCACAGCGAGGCGAACCGTTGCGCGGATTCGGCCGACAGCGACACCAGCGCCCGCGCGGGGGTCTCGGAGAACAGCTGAACGCAGGCGTCCAGCCCCTCAGGCAGGGTGAGCGAAACTCCGAGGCCACGGCGCAGCGAACTCTCCACCAGCGCCTGGGCGAGGCCACCGTCGGCCAGATCATGCGCCGACGACAGGAGTCGTTCCTTGGCCGCGGCGATCAACACCGCCGCCAGCCGACGCTCGGCCCCGAAGTCGGGGATCGGCGGCATCCCGCCGAGGTGGCCGTGGATGACGTCGGCCCAGGTCGAGCCGGAGAGATGTTCGCCGGTGACTCCGAGCAGGAAGACGCCGTCGCCCTCGTAGGCGAAGCCGATCGGCGTCCGATCCGCGACGTTGTCGATCACGCCGAGCACGCCGATCACCGGCGTGGGCAGGATGTTGGTCTCGCCGGTCTGGTTGTAGAAGCTGACGTTGCCGCCGGTGACCGGCGTCCCGAGCTCCCGGCAGCCGTCCACCAAGCCGAGGACGGCCTCGGCGAACTGCCACATTACGTCGGTGTTCTCCGGCGATCCGAAGTTCAGACAGTCGGTGATCGCCACCGGCTCGGCGCCCGCGGTGGCGACATTGCGATACGCCTCGCACAAGGCGAGCTGGGCCCCGAGGTAGGGGTTGAGGTAGGCGAACCGGCCGTTGCAGTCAGTGGCCAGGGCAATCCCCAGGCCGGTCTCCTCGTCGATCCGCAACATCCCGGCGTCCTCCGGCTGGGCCAGCACCGAGTTGCCGCGGACGTAGCGGTCGTACTGATCGGTGACCCACGACTTGTCGCACAGGTTGGGTGAGCCGACCATCCGCAACAGCGTGTCGGCGAGCTCGTCCCCGCTCTGCGCGCGGGGCAGCCTCTCGGCGGCGTCGGCATTCAGCTGATCGATCCACGCCGGACGATGGAACGGCCGGTGGTAGACCGGGCCGTCGTGGGCGACGGTGGCCGGGTCGACGTCGACCACCACCTCCCCGTTCCACTCGATGATCAGCCGATCGCCGTCGGTGACCTCCCCGATCACCGTGGCGAGGACGTCCCACTTCTTGCAGATCGCCAGGAAGCGCAGCACGTGGCGCGGCTCGACCACCGCCATCATCCGCTCCTGGGACTCACTCATCAGGATCTCTTCGGGGGCCAGCGTGGAGTCGCGCAGCGGCACCAGGTCGAGGTTGACGAACATCCCGCCGTCGCCGGCGCTGGCCAACTCCGACGTGGCGCAGGAGAGGCCCGCGGCGCCGAGGTCCTGGATGCCCGAGATCAGTCCCTCGGCGAACAACTCCAGCGTGCACTCGATCAGCAGCTTCTCCATGAACGGGTCGCCGACCTGGACGCTGGGCCGCTTCGCCGGGCCGTCGGCGTCGAATGTCTCCGACGCCAGGATCGAGGCGCCGCCGATCCCGTCGCCGCCGGTGGCGGCGCCGTAGAGGATCACCTTGTTACCCCGCCCACGGGCGAACGCCAGGTGGATGTCGTCGGTCTTCATCACACCGACGCACAGCGCGTTGACTAGGGGGTTGCCGTAGTAGGTCGAGTCGAAGACCACCTCCCCGCCCAGATTGGGCAGGCCGAGGCAGTTGCCGTAGCCACCGACGCCGGCGACGATCCCGGGCAGCACCCGGGCGGTATCCGGGGCGTCCAGCGGGCCGAACCGCAGCGGGTCCAGCACGCCGATCGGACGCGCTCCCATCGCCAGGATGTCGCGGACGATTCCGCCCACCCCGGTGGCGGCACCCTGGTAGGGCTCGACGTAGGACGGGTGGTTGTGCGACTCGATCTTGAAGGTCACCGCCCAGTCGCCGCCGATGCCGACCACGCCCGCCTGTTCACCGATCCCGGCCAGCAGCGGCCCGCGTGGGGTCTCGCGTCCGAGCGCCCCGAACTTCTGCAGGTGCACCTTGGACGACTTGTAGGAGCAGTGCTCCGACCACATCACCGAGTACATCGCCAGCTCGCACGAACTTGGCCGTCGGCCCAGGATTTCTCGGATCTGCTGATACTCGTTCTCGCGCAATCCGAGGGCAGCCCAGGGCTGTTCCAGCTCGGGCGTCTCGGCGGCGTGCGCAACGGTGTCGACCACGCGCCCAACGCTATAGCAGCACTGGCGACCCTCCCCGCCCGCCCATCGTCGACGGAGAGTCAACCAGCGAGGCAGTAGGTCGTCCAGCCTGGCCCGCCCCCGGCATCGCCCCTAGACTGCTGGCAGAAGGGCGGTATTGGTCATGACGCACCCCAGCACTGGATTTCTTGCCCTTGACGGCGGTCAGTCGTCAATGTCGTGGATCTGCTCGGTCGGGCCCCAGGCTCAGGTGGGCAGTCTCCCCGGGATCGACACAAGTCGGCCGATTGAGCCGCAGTTGGCCGGCGCGGTGCGCACCGTGTTGTCCGAAACCGGGCTGGAGCCGTCGATCGTGACCGGCGGTGTCTCGGGTCTCGATCGTCCCGACGCCCGCGGCGTGGCGGACCTGCTCACCGACACCTGCGTGACCGAGGTGGCCTTGGCCCACGACTCAACCACCGCGTATCTGGGCGCGCTTGGTGATCATCGCGGCTGTGTCGTGGCCTGCGGCACCGGGGTGGTCACCCTCGCTGTCGGAGAACACGACGTGGCCCGGGTCGACGGCTGGGGCTACATCATGGGCGATGCCGGTTCGGCGTACTGGATCGGTCGCAACGCGCTTGAGGCGGCGATGCGCGGCTACGACGGACGTCGCCAGATGACCGCGCTCACCGACGAGATCGCCGCCGATTTCGACGACCTGGAGCTGGCCTACCTGGAACTGCAGGCCGATCCGGCCCGAGTCTCGCGGGTGGCGAAGTACGCCACCCTGGTCGACGAACTGGCGCCCACGGACCCGGTGGCGGCGAACATCCTGGACAAGGCCGCCGCCCACCTCTCCGAGGCGGTGCAGGCGGCGCTACGGCGAGTGGGGCTGATGGGCTCCGAGGCGCCCAAGGTGTGCGCGATCGGCCAGGTCTTCCAATCGGAGCGCTTGCTGCACCGATTCACCGGTTTCCTCACCCTGCAATGGCCGAACTTCGCGCTGACCGAGCCCGCCGGGCACGGGATAGACGGGGCGGTGGCCCTGGTCGAACTGGACCCGGCCTCGCCGATGAGCAGCCGGGTGGTCCGGGCTAGCCGATGAGTGCGCCCAGGTAGCGCTGCACGGAGGAGAAGAAGCGGCGTCCGTCGGTCGAGGGGCCGGTGAGTTCTTCCACGTTGTGTTCTGGGTGCGGCATCAGACCCACCACATTGCCTCGGGTGTTGGTGATCCCCGCGATGTCGTTGATCGAGCCGTTGGGGTTGTGATCGAGGTAGCGGAAGACGACCTGATTCTCACCCTCGAGACGCTTGATCGTGTCCGGATCGGCCACGTAGCCACCCTCGCCGTTCTTCAACACAATGGTGATCTCGTCGCCCTCGGCGAAATCGCAGGTCCAGACGGTGTCGCGGCTCTCCACCCGAAGTCGCTGATCGCGGCAGACGAAGGTGCGGACGTCGTTGCGGATCAGTGCCCCCGGCAGCAGATGGGCCTCGCACAGCACCTGGAACCCGTTGCAGATCCCGAGCACTGGCAGCCCGCCGTTGGCCGCCTTGATCACCTCGTCCATCACCGGGGAGAAGCGGGCGATAGCGCCGCAGCGCAGGTAGTCGCCGTAGGAGAAGCCGCCGGGCAGGATCACCGCGTCCACGCCCTGCAGTGAGTCGCTGGCGTGCCACAGCGGCACGGCTTCGGCGCCGCAGAGTTGAACCGCGCGCTGCGCGTCGTGGTCGTCCAACGAACCGGGGAAGGTGACGACGCCAACTCGGGTCACTGTTCGACCCGGACGTCGAACGACTCGATCACCGTGTTGGCCAGGAGTTTCTCGGCGGCGTCGCGGATCTCGGCCAACCGCTCGTCGGTGACCTCACCCTCGACGTCCACCTCGAAACGCTTGCCCTGACGCACCGACAGGCCGTCGAAGCCGAGCCGCTTGAGCGCGCCGGTCACCGCCTTCCCCTGTGGGTCGAGGATTTCGGGCTTGGGCATCACGTCGACGATCACGCGCATGGGGGGCATCCTATCGGCGCAGGCTGAGCCGGAGCGCCACTCTCACCATCGGTTCGCGGCTCCGCCGCACCGCCCCGGAACGTCAGCGTGTTGGATGTTTCGTGGTAGTCGACCAAAGATCCACCATCGTGGCGTCGTCAGCCGAACTCTCTGCCGGTCAGCTTCTCGAACGCCTCGACGTACTTGGCCCGGGTCGCCGCGACCACGTCCGCCGGCAGGGCGGGCGGCGGCGAATCGGACTCCTTGTCCCAGCCGGATTCCCGGGTCAGCCAGTCGCGGACGTACTGCTTGTCGAACGACGGCAGCGACTCTCCAGGACGCCAGGCGGCCGCGTCCCAGAATCGGGACGAGTCGGGCGTCAGCACCTCGTCGGCCAAGACGAGGGTGCCGTCGCCGCGAAGGCCGAACTCGAACTTGGTGTCGGCCAGGATGATCCCCCGCTGACGGGCGATCCCCTCGGCGGCCCGGTAGAGCGCCAAGGTCAGGCTGCGCAGTCGTTCGGCCAGCTCTGGTCCGTGCAGGGTGACGATCGTGGCGAAGTCCACGTTCTCGTCGTGCTCCCCCATCGGCGACTTGATCGCCGGGGTGAAGATCGGCTCGGGCAGCCTGGACCCGTCCACCAGCCCCGCAGGAAGCGGGATGCCGCAGGCCGTCTGGGAGCGCTGGTACTCGGCCCAACCGGAGCCGGTCAGGTAGCCGCGGGCGACACATTCGACCGGGACCATCGCCAACGGCTCGGCGATGATCGCCCGGCCCCGGACGCCGGGCGGAACGTCGGTGCTGAGTACGTGATTCGGGGCGAGGCCGGCGAGCTGGTCGAACCACCACAGTGACAACTGGGTGAGGATCACGCCCTTGTCGGGGATCGGGGTTCTCAGCACGTGGTCGAAGGCCGAGATCGCGTCGGTGGCCACCATCAGCAGCGTGTTGTCGGGGCGGCGATACAGCCGGCGTACCTTCCCGGCATGGATCAACGGCAGGTCGGTCACCTCGGCTTCGCTCACGGCCCGATCGTAGGCCTGAGCTCGGCCCGAGAGGGAACCGCGCCAGACGGTGGTTGGATCAGGTCCGCCCGCAACCTGCGTTAGCCGTGACTCACCAGGCGTGGCCCATGAGTTCGGCGAACAGGCTGTCGGCGTCCACGTCCAACCCGTGTCGGGCGAACCAGCTGGCCACGTTGTGGCAGTCCCGGAGCAAGAAGTCGGCGCCCCGAGGGTTGCTGGCCAGGTCGACGATCTGCGGCACGTCGATGATCACCGCCCGGGGGTCGGCCCCTCCCGGATCACGGACCAGAATGTTGTACGGGCTGAGGTCACCGTGCGCGAACCCCAGCCTGGCGATCCGGATCAGGCCGTCCACGAGCTGTCCCCAGAGCAGCTTCGCGGTGCGCGGGTCCGGTGACAGTTGGGCCAGTCGTGGGGCGGCCGTCGTCCCGGTGCCGATGAACTCCATCAGGATCTCGCGTCCGTCGATCTGGACCGGGTAGGGGACGGGTACGCCCTCCTGCCAGAGCAGCTTCAGGGTGCCGAACTCGGCGTTCGCCCACAGCCGCGACTCCACCGCGCGCCCGAACTCGGTCTTGCGGGCCATGGCGCGATTGTCCCGGGACTTACGGGAACGGCGACCCTCGGTGTAGCTGGCGTCCCGGTGGAACAGCCGATGGTCGAGGCTGCGGTAACGCTTGGCCGCGAGCAGACAAGCGCTGCCCGCCTCGGCCACGTCGGACGACTTCGGAACGGCGCGCTCGATCAGGTGGACGTCGGCCTCCTTGCCGGTCTTGAGGACGCCGAGGTCGGTGTCGACCGCAGCGTCGGACGTGACCAGCCAGTCCGGCCAGGGTTGCGGCCCGCGGGCCCGCGTTCGCTCGACGGTGTTCCAGGTCGTCCAGCGTTGGTTGGGCGCCAGCTCTTCGGCCAGCGCGGCGAAACTGAGGGCATCCCAGTCGATCGGGGGATGTGATGGTGACAAGGGTGTTCTCCTGTGGGAGGAGGCACCCGGGGGTCTAGGTCAGCGGGCGCCTCGAACGGTGGGGGACGCGGTCATCCCCGGGGCGGTGATGGACATCGGTCTCCTCCTTCCGTTCGCGGTCGCGTGCGCGACTCATTGAGATTACTCCTCGGCCCGCAGGACCGCTAGGAGTTAAGGCGTCGGCCACGGGGGCGACAGCGCCCTACCTTGCCGGTCGAGCGTCCACGCACTCACTGGGCCGCGAGTCAGACGCTCCAGCCTGACTCTCGTTCAATCACTGCCCAACCAGGGCACTGATCAGAGGCTGCTCACACACGCGGTGGCCGCAGTGACGGCCGAGGTGATCCCGGAGGCGTCGGCAAGCTTTGGTTTGGCCGCCACAGCGAGCGCGGTCGCCGTGTCCGAGATGTTGACCAGCTTCGCGACAGCATCGGCGTACTTCTCAACCGAGACTTTGGCCACGGCCACGTCCAGCTTCCCGAGGAGATTGCTGCGGCTGGAGTCGGCACTCCCGCCCAGGAACGTGGCCGAGTTGATGGCGGACTCCACAGCGTTCAACTCAGTAGCGCAGGCGCCAGTCGCATGGGTGGCCCACGCCTGGGACGGCAGGGTCAGGGGCAGCAGCAGACCAATGCTGAACACTGCGCAAAGACGTTTCCTCATGAGTACATCCTCCTCGGTCGAGCGGAACCGCTGCCTAGTACGAACCTGGCAGCCCGCGGCCAACCCGGGTGTGCACACGTGGGCTTAGAAGCAGCCTTGCTGCCGATTACTGACGCGTCAAGTACTTCGGATCGAAATCCTGACTCTTCCGCTGAAGCACCCCGGCGCCCACTCGAGATCGACTGCGCCGCGTCCCTGGTCCGGCCCACTCAGAGAACGGCACCCGGGTGATAGGCGGACGCTTCCGGGAACCGGCTCGCCACCGTCGCCACGGCGGAGGCGACGTCGTCCACCTGCTGGCCGGCAGCCCCGGTCAGGTCCAGCGGGTCGACCAGGACGGCGTCCAGTTGCTCCCGGGTGAGGCCCAGTCGGGTGTCGCCGGCCAGTCGATCGAGCAGGTCGTTGCTGCGTGCGCCGCGGCGAAGCTCCAACGCCACGGCCACCGCGTGCTCCTTGATCGCCTCGTGCGCCACCTCGCGGCCAACGCCCGCCCGAACCGCCGCCATCAGCACCTTGGTGGTGGTCAGGAAGGGCAGGTAGCGGGCCAGTTCGGCCTCAATCACCGCCGGGAACGCACCGAACTCGGCGAGCACGGTGAGGAGGGTTTCGAACAGCCCGTCCAGGGCGTAGAAGGCGTCGGGGAGCGCCACCCGGCGCACCACCGAGCAGGACACGTCGCCCTCGTTCCACTGATCGCCGGCCAACTCCCCCACCATCGACAGGTAGCCGCGCAGGATCACGGCCAGGCCGTTGACTCGCTCGCAGGAGCGGGTGTTCATCTTGTGGGGCATCGCCGAGGAGCCAACCTGCCCCTCCTTGAAGCCTTCGGTGACCAACTCGTGCCCAGCCATCAACCGGATCGTGGTGGCCACATTGGACGGAGCCGCGGCGGCCTGGACGAGAGCGGCCAGCACGTCGAAGTCCAGCGACCGCGGATACACCTGGCCGGTCGAGGTCAGGCTGCGCGCGAACCCCAGATGCTCGGCCACCCGGGACTCCAGGGTGGCCAGTTTCGCCGCGTCGCCACCGAGCAGATCGAGCATGTCCTGTGAGGTGCCGACCGGCCCCTTGATCCCCCGCGACGGGTAGCGCCCGATCAGGTCGTCCAGCCGGGCAAAGGCGATCAGCGTCTCATCGGCGGCGGTGGCGAAGCGCTTGCCGAGGGTGGTCATCTGGGCCGCCACGTTGTGCGAACGGCCGGTCAGCGCCTGGTCGCGGTGCTGGACGGCCAGCCGGCTGAGCGCCACCGCAACACTCACCACCCGCTCCCGGACGAGGCTGAGCCCGGCCAGCACCTGGGCCTGTTCGACGTTCTCGGTGAGGTCTCGGCTGGTCATCCCCTTGTGCACGTGCTCGTGCCCGGCCAGTGCGTTGAACTCCTCGATCCGAGCCTTGACATCGTGCCGCGACACCCGCTCGCGGGCAGCGATGGAAGCGAGGTCGACCTGGTCGATCACGGCCCGATAGTCGGCGATCACCTGGGTCGGATCATCGCCGCCGAAGTCGACGCCCAACTCGCGTTGCGCGTCCAGGACGGCCAACCACAGCTCACGTTCGGCGACGATCTTGCGTTCAGGGCTCCAGATGTCACGCATCGCCTCGGACGCGTAACGGGTCGCCAGGACGTTGGGCACGCTCATGCCGGTCATCGTCCCACGCGGGCGCTCACCACTCGCCCAGATCTCCCTCGGCGGCGTCCGCCGCGTACTGGCGCAGCGTCGACAAGACGCGGTACCCATCACTGGTGGTGATGTCGCCGCGTTCGGCGCTCAGCCCGATGTCGCGCCGACAGAACAGCGAGGGTGCGTCCAGCGCATCGACGGCGGCGTAGGCGTCTTGACGGGCCTGAGCCAGAGTCGGCGCCTGCGCGACCGCGCCCAGCACGCGTCCGCCGGTCGCCACCAGGTCGCCGTCGGCGTTGCGTCCGGTGCCGGCGTGGACGAAGTGGACGTTCCCGTGGGTCGCCTCCAGCCCCGGGCCAGCGATCACGCCGCCGGTCTCGGGCTGCCCGGGGTACCCGTTGGCCGCCAGCACCACCACCACGGCCGCGCCCGGCTTCCAGGCGAGCTCACCCATCTCGTCCAGCTCGCCGGTGGCTGCGGCGTAGAGGACCTGGCCGAGCGGCGAATCCAGCTTGGCCAGGATCGCCTGGGTTTCGGGGTCGCCGAACCGGCAGTTGAACTCCACCACCCGAAGGCCCTTGGAAGTGAGCGCCAGCCCGGCGTAGAGGAGGCCGGTGAACGGCGTGCCGCGACGACCCAGCTCGTTCACCGTGGGCTCGATCACCGCTTCCATGATCTCGTCCACCAGACCCGGCGGAGCCCAGTCCAGAGGGGTGTAGGCCCCCATCCCGCCGGTGTTCGGTCCGGTATCCCCGTCGCCGACCCGCTTGAAATCCTGAGCCGGCTGTAGGGCCAGGCTGGTCAGACCATCGGTGATCGCGAACAGGCTCACCTCGGGGCCGGCCAGGTACTCCTCCACCACCACCGGCAGGCATTGCTCGGCGTGAGCCAGCGCCGCCTCACGGTCGCTGGTGACGAGAACCCCCTTGCCAGCGGCCAGTCCGTCGTCCTTCACGACGAAGGGCGGGCCGAACTCGTCCAGGGCCGCGGCCACCGCAGCCAGGTCTTCGCAGAACCGGGACGCGGCGGTCGGCACGCCAGCAGCGGCCATCACGTCCTTGGCGAACCGCTTCGAACCCTCAAGCTGAGCGGCGGCCTTGGAGGGACCGAAACAGGCGATTCCGGCAGCCCGGACGTCATCGGCCAGTCCGTCCACCAGCGGCCCTTCGGGCCCCACCACGACCAGGTCGACCCGCAACCGTCTGGCCAGGGCAACGAGCGCGGGACGGTCGGTGACCGCCACCTGATGGTTGGTGGCGATCTGGGCGGTGCCGGGATTGCCCGGCGCACAGTGCACGGCGCTCACCCCAGGATCGCGCCGCAGGGCCAGGGCCAGGGCATGCTCGCGGCCGCCGTTTCCGATCACCAGCACGGACAGGTTCTTGGGCACCCGGTCAGCCTACTTCGGTCGTCCCGGACGCCGAGGCCCACGACCGCGACTTGGTGGCGATCTGAACCGCCCCAGGTTCTATGCCGCTTTCATACGGGTTGCGGCTCTCGGCTGAGGGCTGCGTCGTGGGCTGCCATCACGACACCAACTCCGATAGGAAACCCGAGCGATGAACGCCCACGTCCTCCCGAACACTCCGCAGAGGCCATCGAGCCACCGGGACGCCCGGTGGGGGCGCTGCGCAGCGGGTCCGAGGCCGGACGAGTGGGCCGCGATGGGCCTGGATCGGCTAGAAATGGGCGACGTCAACCCAAGGAACCCATGCCGCGCACCTCCCATCCCGTCATCGGCTGGACGGCCGCCATCGGGTCGGCCGCCGCCTTCGGCGCCTCCGGGGCTTTCGCGCGGCCGATGTTGGACGCCGGCTGGACATCGGCGGCTGTGGTGGCGGTTCGGATCGGGTTGGCATCGCTGGTGCTGGCGGTCCCCGCGGCCATTGCGATGCGCGGTCGCTGGCGGACGCTGCCCGCGCAACTGCCGTGGCTGCTCGGCTACGGAGTGTTCGCCGCGGCGGCGGTCCAGGTGGCCTTCTTCAACGCCGTCCAGTCGATCCCAGTGGCGATCGCGCTGCTGATGGAGTACCTGGGCGTGGTCTGGGTGGTGCTCTGGGACTGGCTGCGCACCCGGCATCGCCCCGGGCTGGCCACCATCAGCGGGATGGCCGTCGCGCTGCTGGGACTACTGGTGGTGATCAACCCGCTCGCCGAGCTCCGGCTGGACCCGGCTGGCGTCGCCTGGGGCCTGCTCGCCGGGTTGGGGCTGGCCGTCTACTTCGTGATCTCCGCCGAGCATCAGGGTTTGCCGTCGGTGGCTTTCGTGTCTTTCGGCCTCGGCATCGGCACGCTCGCCCTGGTGATCTTCGGGGTCCTCGGGCTAGTGCCGTTCGCCAGTTCCACCGCTCCGGTCGAGCTGCTGGGAAGCTCCGTCGCCTGGTGGGTGCCGGCCGCCGTGCTGGCGCTGCTGGCCGCCGCACTGGCCTATTGGCTCGGTTTCCTGGGCGCCCAATTCCTCGGCCCCACCCGGGCCTCCTTCGTCGGGCTGACCGAGGTCCTGTTCGCGGTGTTGTGGGCCTGGTGGATCCTGGTGGAGGTACCGACGCCGCTGCAGGCGCTGGGTGGCGTGGTGCTGCTGGGCGGGGTGGCCCTGGTCCAGTGGGGCAAGGCCCGGGACGCGCAGCGGGCCGGCGAGTCGGAGGTTGCGGTTGACCACGCCTGAGTGGGGCGTCGCGGACGGTTCCGGCCGCTTCGGCGTCCGTTACAAGTCGTCGATCACCTCGCTGATCTGGGTTGCGGCGGTGGCGGTGCTGCTGATCGGCCTCGGAACGCCGCTGGTCCGCTGGGACAGCCCATCGGTCGTCCAGACAGACCTGCTGGCCATGTCCGCAGCGTTTGCCGTGATCTCAGGGGCGCTGATCTGGGGGGCGATCGCCCTGCGCCGCACACCCGTCCTGCGCTTCGACGATCAGGGCATCCACCGCGGGCCGATCGGGCCCCGGATGACGATCCCCTGGGCCGACATCGACCGGATCTGGATGGGCCCGCGCGGCGTCGTGGTGCTGCGCACGCCCAACGGCAGGGTCGCCCGAGGCGGCCGCCGGACCTGGTCGAAGACCTACTACCTGAGCTATCGGACGCTGGAGGGCGACCTGGCCGTCGCCCAGTTCATCGTCGACGAGTGGCAGCGCCGAACCGGGCGCGCCGTCGGCTGAACCGAGGCCGGTAGCTCAGAGCAGGTCGTGAAGCATGACCACCTGCTCCCGGGACGGCCCGACGCCGATCCCCGAGATCCGGCAGCCGACCAGTTCCTCCAACCGCCGGACGTAGGCCTGGCAATTCTTCGGCAGGTCGGCAAAACGGCGAGCTCCGGAGATGTCCTCGGCCCACCCGTCCAGCACCTCGTAGACGGGCTTGGCGTGATGGAAGTCGGTCTGGGTCATCGGGACGTGCTCGGTGCGCTCGCCGTTGACCTCGTAGGCGACGCAGACCGGGATCTGTTTCCACCCCGACAAGATGTCCAGCTTGGTCAAGAAGATGTCGGTGAACGCGTTCACGGTGGCCGCCACCTCGACCACGGGCGCGTCGAACCACCCACAGCGGCGTTTGCGACCGGTGGTGGTGCCAAACTCGGCGCCGTCGGTGCGCAGTTTCTCGCCATCCTCGTCCAGCAACTCGGTCGGGAAGGGGCCCTCGCCGACCCGGGTGGTGTACGCCTTGGCGATCCCAATCACCCGCTCAATTCGGGTCGGACCAACTCCGGCGCCGGTGCAGGCTCCGGCCGCAATCGGGTTTGACGAGGTCACGTAGGGATAGGTGCCGTGGTCGACGTCCAGATGGTGCGCCTGGGCGCCCTCGAACAGGACCACCCGGCCGGCGTCCAGCGCCTCGTTGAGCACCCGCGACACCGGCGCCACGTGGGGACGAAGACGCTCGGCGTGAGCGAGCAGCCGGTCGGCCACCTCGCCCGGGTCGACCGCGCGCTGGTTGTACACCTTGACCAGCAGGTGGTTCTTCTGATCGAGCGAGGCCTCGACCTTCTGCCGCAGGATTGAGGGGTCGAACAGGTCCTGGACACGAATGCCCAGCCGGTTGATCTTGTCGGAGTAGGCGGGCCCGATGCCGCGCCCGGTGGTGCCGATCCGCCGCTTGCCAAGGAACCGTTCGGTGACCTTGTCGATCGTCTTGTGGTAGGGCGCGATCAGGTGGGCGTTGGCGCTGACCAGCAGTCTCGAGGTGTCGACGCCGCGCGCGTTGAGGCCGTCCACCTCCTCGTACAGAACGTCGAGGTCGATCACCACCCCGTTCGCGATCACCGGGACCGAGCGCGGGTTGAGGATGCCCGACGGCAGCAGGTGCAGGGCGTAGCGCTGACCGTTGACGACCAGGGTGTGGCCGGCGTTGTTCCCGCCGGAGTAGCGGACGGTGTAGTCGACCCGGTCCCCGAGTTGATCGGTCGCCTTGCCCTTGCCCTCGTCGCCCCATTGCGCTCCGACGACCACGATCCCTGGCATCCGGTGCCCCTTTACGTGCGCCAAGCCCACGGCGCACCGGGGCTCTTACCGGGTCATGGTAGCGGGGGTGACGTTGCCGCGGTCTGGCGCTCCCCTGCTGGAACCGCGCTCGGCGGAACTACAACTCCAGCGACCGGGTCTGGGCAAGGTGCACGTACCCCGCCTCTGACGACTCCTGCAGCAGCAGCACGCAGCGTTCGTACTCGGCCTGCTCGCCGAGCCGTCGGGCGGCCACCGCCAGGGCCCACAAGGCCCTCAGAAACCCCTGGTTGGGCTCGTGCTCCCAGGGCACCGGGCCACCCCCACGCCAGCCCGCCCGACGCAGCGCGTCCAGCCCCCGGTGGTAACCGGTGCGGGCGAAGGCGTAGGCGGTGACGTCGCCGTTCTGATCCCCGGCGGCCAGCGCCCCCTCGGCCAGAATCGCCCAGACCAGACTGGATTCGGGATGGGCGGCGACCACGTCGAGAAAGCGTTCCCGGCCGTGATCGATCAGCTCGGCGACGGCCGGATCGTCCGGCAAGTGGACGTGCGCCGGTGCGCCGTTCACCAAGGGGAGGTCAGCCATGCGAGCAGCCTAACCGCACCCCTATGCTGCGAGCATGAGCGACGAAGCCACCACGTTTCAGCTTCGGATGGCACGTTTCGGCCCCGAATTGGCCGACCGACTGCGCGAGGTGTACGCCGATCAGTCGGACGAACTGCTCTCCCGGGTCACGGCCACCATGGAGCGCGCCTACCAGGCGCGACCGGCGGACCTGAAGCTGTTGGATGAGGCGCGGCTGCTGCGTCCGGACTGGCTGCAGGACCCGTCGATGATCGGTTACGTCGCCTATACCGACCGGTTCGCCGGCACCCTGAACGGGATCGCCGATCACGTCGACTACCTCGACGAACTGGGCGTCACCTACCTGCATCTGATGCCGTTGCTGAAGCCGCGCGAGGGGCCCAACGACGGCGGCTACGCGGTTGCCGATTACCGCGCGGTCCGTCCGGACCTGGGGACGATGGACGACCTGGCCGCGCTCGCCCACACCCTGCGGGGCCGCGGCATCTCGCTGGTGATGGACCTGGTCCTCAACCACGTGGCATTGGAGCACGAGTGGGCCCGCCGGGCTCGTGCCGGCGAGCAGAAGTACCGCGACTACTTCCTGGTGTTCCCCGACCGCGAGCTCCCCGACGCCTACGAGCGGACGCTGCCCGAGGTCTTCCCGGACATGGCGCCGGGCAGCTTCACCTTCAATGAGGAGCTCAACGGGTGGGTCTGGACGACCTTCAACACCTACCAATGGGACCTCAACTGGGCCAACCCGGACGTCTTCGCCGAGTTCGTCGACCTGATCCTGTTCTTGGCGAACCAGGGGGTCGAGGTCCTGCGGCTGGACGCCATCGCCTTCATTTGGAAGGTGATGGGCACCGACTGCCAGAACGAGGCCCCGGTGCACGCCATCACCGAGGCGCTGCGGACGGCCCTGCGGATCGTCGCTCCGGCGTGCGCGTTCAAGGCCGAAGCGATCGTCGCCCCCTCGGACCTGATCGCCTACCTGGGCCGCGGCAAGCACTTCGGCAAGGTGTCCGATCTGGCCTACCAGAACTCGGTGATGGTGCAGTTGTGGAGCGCGCTGGCCACTCGGCACACCCGGTTGTTCGAGGTTGCGCTGAGCAACTTCCCGGCCAAGCCGTGGAACACCACCTGGGGAACCTACGTCCGCTGTCACGACGACATCGGCTGGGCGGTCAGCGACGAGGACGCCCGCGGGGCCTTGATCGAGGGCTACACCCACCGGACGTTCCTGAGCGACTTCTACTCCGGGACGCACCCCGGGTCGTTCGCCAAGGGCTTGGTGTTCGGCTTCAACCCGGCCACCAACGACCGCCGGATCACCGGGAGCCTGGCCAGCCTGGCCGGTCTCGAAGCGGCCCTGGACGAGGGCGATGACGGCAAGCTCGGCGACGCCATCCAGCGGATCCTGCTGCTGCACACCGCGATGTTGGGCTTCGGCGGTGTCCCGCTGCTGTACATGGGCGACGAGATCGCGATGCTCAACGACTACAGCTTCACCGCCGACCCCGAGCACAGCGGCGACAACCGCTGGGTGCATCGGCCGCGGATGGACTGGATGGCCGCCGAACGTGCCCGCGACGACCGGACCAGCCCGGCGGGCCAGGTGAACGCGGGCCTTCGGCATCTGATCGGTGTTCGCAAGTCGCTGCCGCAGTTGCACGCCTCGATCGAGTCGCGGGTGCTGCCCAGCCCCGATCCACGGATCCTGCTGCTGACCCGCGACCACCCGATCGGCACCATGATCGAGGTCTACAACTTCAGCGAGGATCTGGTCGACCTGCCCACCTACCTGCTCCGCGACCGGCTCGGTCGTTCGGCTCGGGAAGCGATCTCCGGCTACACCTGGTCGCTGGAGCCCGGCACCCTAGCGATCAGGCCGTACCAGGCGCTCTGGCTCGTCCAGACCGAGAGCTGACATCCCAGGCGAGCCGTCCGGTTGGATCGCCGATGCACGAAGGCCCGCTCCCCCAGGGGGAGCGGGCCTCGTTGCTTGGGTTGGTCAACCGATGGTGTGGCCGGCCGAACGCAGGTTCTCGCAGGCCTCGACGATCCGCTTGGCCATCGCGGCCTCGGCCTCCTTGCCCCAGACCCGCGGGTCGTAGATCTTCTTGTTCCCTACCTCGCTGTCGACCTTGAGCACGCCGTCGTAGTTGCGCAACATGTAGCCGGCCACGTTGCGGGTCCAGGCGTACTGGGTGTCGGTGTCGATGTTCATCTTCACCACGCCGTAGTCGACCGCGTCGGAGATCTCCTGAGCGCTGGACCCGGAGCCGCCGTGGAAGACCAGATCGAACGGCTTATCCCGGCCGTACTCGGCGCCGACGGCGTCCTGGATCTCCTTGAGCACCTCTGGCCGCAGCTTGACCGCGCCGGGCTTGTAGACGCCGTGCACGTTGCCGAAGGTCAGGGCGACGATGTAGCGACCCTTCTCGCCCAGCCCGAGCACCTTGGCGGTGGCCAGGCCGTCCTCAACCGTGGTGTACAGCTTGTCGTTGATCTCGGCGGCGACACCGTCCTCCTCGCCACCGACCACACCGACCTCGATCTCCAGGATCTGGCGGGCCTTGCTGGTCAGCGCGAGCAGCTCGTCGGCGATCTGCAGGTTCTCGTCCATCGGGACCGCGGAGCCGTCCCACATGTGCGACTGGAACAGCGGCTCGAGGCCACGATCGACCCGCTCCTGCGAGACGGCGATCAGCGGACGCACGTAGGTGTCCAGCTTCTCCTTCTGGCAGTGGTCGGTGTGCAGGACGATGTTGACCGGGTACTTGGCGGCGACCACGTGGGCGAACTCGGCGAGGGCAACGGCGCCCGACACCATGTTCTTGATCGTCGGACCGGAGAGGTACTCGGCACCTCCGGTCGACACCTGGACGATGCCGTCGGACCCGGCTTCAGCGAACCCCTGAAGGGCCGCGTTCAGGGTCTGGGACGAGGTGACATTGATCGCCGGGAAGGCATAGGCGCCGGACTTAGCCCGGTCCAGCATCTCTGCATACTTCTCGGGGGTTGCAATGGGCATGTGGTCTCCTCAAACCGGGGTTCGTCGCCGCAAGCCGCGGCGCTGATGACGTTCCTCAGTCTGTCAGCAGGATGCCCCGCAGGCCAGAAACCCAACCATCTCCAACCGTTCTACGGACGCTCAATCGTCAAGGCGGGATAGATCAATCCAACTACGTCCACCAGACAGGGCCCGGACGGCGCTATCGAGGGTGGCAGGGAGGGTGTCGAGGTAGTCCATCGGCACCTTGACCGGGTTCGCATCACGCGGCGCGATGACCAGGTCGGGGGTTCGTCCCCACCGCCCGGCGGCGGCGCTGAGCGAGCCGACGGTGGGCCATGGTGTCCACTGCCCCAGCGCCCAGATCCCGTCCCGGGTGACCGCGACGGCGGGCCCTTCACCGACCCGGCGAAGCTCCCGCCGGGCGATCAGCCACCCGATCAGCGAGATCACCAGCCAGACCAGGCCGGCCGCGGACGAGAGTGCGATCACCCAGGGTCCGAAGTCGCCCAACTGCTCGCGGTAGAAGTACCAGATGGCCACCCCGATGGCGATCGAAATCACCAGGGAAATGATCCGCTGCCGCAACTCGCCACGCTTTTGGGCGAGCTTGGCGGCGGCGGCTTGCGGCGCGAAGGACACCACGAAGTCGTCGCCGTTCATGGCGCTCATCTTAACCAGGGCCCCGCGACCGGCCGTCCGGCCCAGGACAGGGCCCAGTGGTAGAGCGCGATGGCGGCCGCGGCTCCGGCGTTGATCGAGCGGGTGGACCCGTACTGGGTGATCGACAGCAGGGCTGAGCATCCCTCGACGACCTCGGGGGTGAGGCCGGGACCCTCCGAGCCGAAGATCAGGCAGCAACGCTCCGGCAGCTCAAAGGTCTCCAACGGCACGGCGCCGGGGAGGTTGTCGACCCCGATCGGGGTGACCCCGGCTCCGGCCAGAGCGTCCAAGAAAGAGGGAACGTCACGGTGATGGACGACGTCGAGGTAGCGGTCGGTGACCATCGCTCCTCGCCGATTCCAGCGGCGGCGACCCAGGATGTGCACCCGGCGGACGTTGAAGGCATTGGCGGTTCGGACCATGGAGCCGATGTTAAAGTCGTGCTCCCAGTTCTGGATGGCCACCTCGACCGGGTGTCGATGGGTGTCCAGATCGGCGACGATCGCCTCGACCGACCAGTACCGGTAGCCGTCCACCACGTTGCGTCGGTCGCCGTTGGCGAGGAGCTCCGGATCGAGTCGCGGGTCGTCCGGCCAAGGGAGTGGGTGAGGCCCGACGCCCGGGTCGGCCACAGCCGTCACCTGGTCCTCACTCAGCGGCTCCACGGACGGCCACGCTACCCTGAGTGATCGTGAACCTGCTCCCGTTGCTCGTCCCGCTGCTGCTGCCCGACTGGCTTGACCCGGAGTACCTCCTCACCCAGTTGGGCAACTGGGCGCTGTGGGGGGCGGCGTTGATCGTCTTCGCCGAATGCGCCATCTTCCCAGTGCTGCCCGGGGACTCGTTGCTGTTCGCGGTCGGCATGTTCATCGCCAACGACGCCAAGATCATCACCTTCGGGTCCATGGACAAGACCGGGGTGCTGCTGGTGTCGATGGCCATGCTGGTGGTGGCGGCCGTGCTCGGCAACGTCGTCGGGTACTGGGTCGGCAAGACGGTGTCCCCGTGGCTGTTCAAGCCACGGTCCGGCTTCATCGGGAAGGTGTTCTCGGCCAAGCACTTGGAGCAGACGCACGCCTTCTTCGAGCGCTACGGCGCCCGCGCGTTGATCCTGGGGCGGTTCGTCCCGTTCGTCCGGACCTTCATCACCATGGTGGCCGGGGCCGCCGGGATGACCTTCCGCACCTACATCACCTACACCGCCATTGGCGCCGTGGTCTGGGCCGCGGGGCTGACTCTCCTTGGCTACTTCCTCGGGACCATCTCGTTCATCAAGAACAACCTGGACGCTGTGCTGGTGGCGATCGTCGTGGTGTCGGTGCTGCCGATGGTGTTCGAGTATCTGCGGGAGCGCCGGAAGGCGAAGGCCGCGACGTCCGCGGAGTAGGTGGCTCGCGCGCGTCTCTGCGGAAGGCCAAGGCTGCGACGTCCGCCGAGTGAGGCTCTCCCCGCTGCCCTGGCGGGGGGACGTCCGCGGCCCCGGCGGCGGGTGTCCGCAGCCCCACCTGGCGACACCAGGTGGCGGCGTGTTTGTCGTCCAGACCACCAACACGCCGCCACGTCCTGCTACCAGCGGGTTCGACGATCTACCGGCGTCTCGCCCTACCTGCCCTCCACAGCCCGATCGAGCGGTGGACGCCCGGTGTGCACCCTGACAGTGGAAACCAGAGCGTCCAGGAAGGCCCTCGGATTGCGCCTCAGGGTGGTCGGAGTGACCGCCACCACCACGACTCCCGCGGCAGCCATCCGTTGGTCCTTCTCCACGGTGGACACCCACAGCGCCGTCCCCGCCGCGTCCACGCCTGAGTGAAACTCCTTCGAGTGCACCTGGACGGCGACACCCGCGTCGGGGAAGTAGCCGTCCGGCGTCCCCAGCAGTTGCCCGGACTTAGTCACGAGCCGGGCGTTCGGCAACATCGGCGGTAGTCCGGGGCACCTGGCCACAACCTCGGCAAGGACCGCCTCCGGCACCGACCACGCCCCCTCGCGGAAGTCACGAAGGGCCGCCCGCACCTCAGCCGTGCCCCGTCGGCCGCCGCGAAGCAACTCGTCCTCCAGCGAAGGTGCGTCCACGAGCCCCCGCTGCAAGAGGCTGAGCGCCAACCCGCGCAGCTTCGTCGGTGGCAGTTGCCTGAGTCGTCCAGCGTCCGCGACGGCCCGGCACAGCGGGACGACGGGAACCCCGTCCACCACTTCCTCGGCCTCGACTCGGGTGCTTCGGAGAGTTCTGGCAGCCCCCCAGGATCGGGCTCGGGAGGTACGCGAAGTCAGGAACGTGAACGACTCCCCGTCACTTGACGGGCGAAGCCCACGAGCGACGAGAACAGCGACCCCCGTCAGCACGGTCGAGGGTCCAGCCCAGAGCCAGGCCGCCCTCCTTTGGGCCACCGGGGAAAGGGGACCCCGGTGTCCGACGAGGACCCCGGGATAACAGCGACGTCCGCGGGACGCCGCCGTGCGAATCTCCGCCTCCGTCCAGCCCTCGTCGCGGAGCTGGGCGCTGGTGGTCAAAGCATGCCGATGGGATTCGGACGTCAGTTGTCTCATGCCCTTCCTCTCGGACTTCGGCACCCCAGATCGGTCAACCTGACCCCGCCTGTGGATACCTCTGACCGTTGGTCCACAACCTTCGGCGCCGGCTGGCGACACCACGTGGCGGCGTGTTTGTCGTCCAGGCCACCAACACGCCGCCACGTCCTGCGACCAAGGGGACTGAAGCACGACGCCCACTGGCCCGGAAGCCAAACGACCCCGGCCCGAAGGGCCAGGGTCGCTGGTGGTGTTGGTCAGCTCCGCGGGGGCTGCCCGTACTGGGGCGGCTCCGGGGCCTGGTAGGACTGCGGCTGCGACGGACCCGGCTGGTACGACTGCGGCTGCGCCTGGGGTTCGAAGGCTCCCGGGGCTGGCGTGCCGTCGGTGCGCCCCTGGTACGCCTGCGGGTTCGGCAACTCGTCGGACGAGCGGGGAGCGGCGTTCAACTGGTCATTGGTCGGCTCGGGACGCGACTCGTCACCGCGGTAGCTGATCTCGCCGAAGTTCACGTCGGGAGCGCGGCGCACCTCGGCGTCGTTCACCTCGAAGTAGGTGGCCTTCTGGAAGTTGAACATGCCCGCCACGATGTTCGACGGGAACGAGTCGATCTTGGTGTTGTAGTTGCGAACGTTCGCGTTGTAGAAGCGCCGACCCGCGGCGATCCGGTCCTCGGTGTCGGTCAGTTCGCGCTGCAGCTCGAGGAAGTTTTGGTTGCTCTGCAGCTGCGGGTATGCCTCGACGCTGACGATCAGGTTACGGACGGCGGCCGACAGCTGCTCCTCAGCCGCGGCCCGCTGCTCCGCGGTGCCGCCCTGCTGGGCCAACGCCGCAGCCTGATTGCGCATCCGGGTGACGCCTTCGAGGGTGTTGCGCTCGTGGGCGGCGTAGGCGCGGACCGTCTCCACCAGCCGAGGGATCAGGTCGTAGCGGCGGTTCAGCTCGACGTCGATCTGCCGCCAGGACTCCTGGATCAGGTTCCGGTCGCGGGCGAAGCCGTTGTAGAGCGAGACTGCGTAGAGGCCGAGGATCACGGCCAGGCCGATCAGGACAACGAGGAAGATCCAGAAACCCGTCATGTGCAACTCCTAGGGTGTGCGTTGCCGCCAGCCTAACGGGTGGCCGGAGCCCCGACCGGAGCGACCTCAGGCGAGTCCGAGATCGATCAGCCCGAGTGCCGACCGGTAGGGCACCCCGGCGGCCTCGATCCGCTCGCGAGCGCCGGTGTCGCGGTCGACGATCACGGCCACTCCGACCACCTCGCCACCCTCGGCCCGGACGGCCTCGATGGCCTCCAAGGGCGACCCGCCGGTGGTGCTGGTGTCCTCGACGACGAGCACCCGCCGCCCGGCCACCGCCGCGCCCTCGATCCGCTTCTGCATCCCGTGCGCCTTGGCCTGCTTGCGGACCACGATGGCGTCCACCCGCTCGCCGGCGCCAGCCGCCGCGTGCAGCATCGCGGTCGCCACCGGATCGGCGCCCATCGTCATCCCGCCGACCAGGTCGTATTCCCAATCCGCGACCAGTTCGCGCATCACCCGCCCGACCACCGGGGCGGCTGCCCCGTCCAGCGTCACCCGGCGCATGTCGACGTAGTAGTCGGCCTCCTTGCCGGAGGTGAGCGTTACTCGTCCATGGACGACCGCCAGCGCCAGCACGTGCTCGATCAACTGGTCCCGATCCGTCATGCGGGTCACCCTACTTCCGGACCGTCGTCACCAACTCGGCGAGGATCACGGTGTGGTCGGGTGAATCCACCACTTCCGCCTCGGTGATCACGGTCATCAGGGCCCTGGACGGCGGCACTCCGGGCTGTCCTGGGACGGGGTCCAACACCCAGGTCTGGTTCTTGTCCACCACCCAGCCCCCCGTTGGGCCGCTGAGCCGGTAGTGGTAAATCGCGTCACGGGTCTCCACCTCGACCAGCGCTCCGGCGGGGAGTTGATGGATCCGGGCGAGCGGCCCCGCTCCGGTGCGTAGCCCGGTGACGACGAAGTTGCCGACCTGGCCGGGGTGGGCGGTTTGGGAGAACCAGCCGAGCCCGGTGGTGATCACCTCTGGACTGGTGCCGACCAGCACCGGGGCGGTCGCCCCGTCGATCGAGACGACGGCGATCGCCCCACCGGAGGCCGCACCTGACGAGCGATTCTGCGCCCACTCGTCCCGCACCCGGACGACCTCGGCTGCCGCTGCGCCCTCGTCATAGGGGCTGGAGAACCAGGTGGCCCAGACGTACCAGCCGATGCCGGACGCCCCCAGCACCAGCAGCGTCGTCCCCACGAGCCAACGCCGCCACCGTAGGGACGAGGCCCCTGCCGCGGTCGGAGTCGGAGTCACCGGGCCATTGTGCGCGACCCGCCCCCCAGTCGCGGTCAACTGAACCACGTTCGCCCCGAGGGAGGTCCCGGCGAATCGACGACGGTGGCGTCCGAGAACGCTCGGGCGCCGCCCAGCCAGCGGTCGAGGGCTCGACCGTGGGTCAGCCGATACGGGAAGGACGACCCCGCCCCAGCCCGCGTGAGTCCCTCGATCGGCAGCCGGTCGTGCCCGGCGACCACCACCAGATTGCCGAACCGCCGCCCCCGTAGCACCGCTGGCTCGGCGGAGACCAGCACCTGCCCGAAGACGCCGCGGACGCCGGCGACGAACTGCTTCGTCCAGGTGAACGGGCCCTGGTCGGTGACATTGCACAGCAGGACGGCCCCCGGACGCAGCGTCCGATCCAGGTCGGCGAAGAACTCGGCGCTGGCCAGACTCCCGGGAACGTGATGCCCGTCGAAGGCGTCCAGGATCACCCCGTCGGCGTAGTCGTCGGGAAGGGCCGCCACTCCTTCCCGGCCCGCAACCTCGCGGACCTTGATCCCGCTGTTGCGGCGCAACGGCAGCACCCGGCGCACCTCGGCCAGCAGGTCAGTGTCGGGTTCCAGGACGATCTGCGCACTGTGCGGCCGGACGGTGGCCAGGTAGCGCGGCAGGCTCAGCCCTCCCCCGCCGATGTGGATGAACCGCAGCCGCTGTTGGCTCGGCCGCAGCAGCAGGCTGAGGTTCAGCACGTCCACGATCCGCTGGACGTACTCGAAGTCGATCCGCGTCGGGTCGTCCAGATCGACCCACGATTGAGCGGTATCCCCGGTGACCACCTTGAAGGCCCGAGGCCGGTAGGAATCGGGGACGATGCGCTCCACCGGCTCAGGCTAGCCCGACGACCGGTGGCGAGCCGGTGTCCGCTGGGCCGGGTCCGGCCTGCCCCAAAGTGCAACCGCGGCCTACAGTGGGTCCGACCCACACGTCGAGGAGGACGCGTTGAACACCGAAAAGGTCGTGTTCGGTTTCTTCATCACCCTGGCCGCCACCCTGAACTTCGGCTTCTGGATCGGCGACATGGCCCGCCCCGAACTGCACAGCGTCTGGGGCCTGACCGCCGCCATCATCGTCAGCCTGATCGCCACCGTGCTCAAGTTCGGGGACCGCACTCAGCTGGGCGCGGTGCACCTGGCCACCAGCCTGGTCGCCGACGTGCAGCTCATCATCGGCGCCGTGATCTGGACCTGGGCCGCCGGAACGCCCGACGGGATGACCGGCGAGGCCATGTCCCAGGTGGTTTCGATGTCGGGTGGAGCCCTGTTGGCCAACCTGATCTCGGTGGTGCTGATGGTGAGCGAGACGATCATGATTCGCCGCTGAGGCAGGCCCGGCCGTGAACAACGTCCTCTACCTCTTCCTGAGGCGGATGCGCTTTCCGCTCGTCCTGATCATCGTGATCTACGCGATCACCGTGATCGGGCTGGCGATCGTGCCCGGCGTCGACGCCAACGGCAATCCGACCCCGGGGATGGGCCTGTTCAACGCCTTCTACGTGATCTCCTACACCGGGACGACGATCGGCTTCGGCGAACTCCCGGCGCCGTACTCCACCGGCCAACGGCTCTGGATGACGGTGTCGATCTACCTGTCGGTGATCGGCTGGTCCTATTCGATTGTCACCATGATCTCGCTGGTCCAGGAGAAGGGCTTCCAGGACGCCCTGCGGGCGCGGCGGTTCTCCCGGCGGATCGAGCGGCTCCACGAGCCCTTCTACATCGTCTGCGGCTGCGGCGAAACCGGAACCCTGGTCTGCGCGGGACTGGACCGGCTCGGCCTGCGGTTCGTGGTGATCGACGCCGCCGACGAGCGGATCCAGCAACTGAAGCTGGAGGACTTCCTCTCGGAGCCGCCGATGGCGGTCGGGGACGCCTCACAGCCGGAAACCCTGACCAACGCCGGATTGCTGTCGCCGCACTGTCGAGGCGTGATGGCCCTGGCCGTGGACGACGCGACCAACCGGGCGATTGCGGTCACCGTCCGACTGCTGGCCCCGAAGGTGCCGGTGATGGCCCGAGTCGGGGACCCGACCCAGGATCTCAACCTTGGGGCCTTCGGCGGAGACGTGATCAGCAACCCGTTCGAGCGGTTCGCCCAACATCTGTCGGAGGCGATCGCGACGCCGGAGGCGTTCCGGTTGCGGGAGATCCTGACCGGACTGCCGGGTGATCCGCTGCCCGAGCCGCTTCGTCCACCGCGAGGGAACTGGATCATGTGCGGCTACGGCCGGTTCGGCCACCGGGTCCGCGAGCAGTTGGAGAGCAGCGGCTTCGGGGTCACGGTCGTCGACAGGCTGCACTTCGGTGAACCCGGCGTGGACATCGAGGGCACCGGCACCGACGCGCCCTGCCTGATCAGGGCCGGAGTGCGCGACGCGGTCGGGATCGTCGCCGGCAACGCCAGCGACCTGAAGAACCTCGCCATCGCCCTGGTCGCGCGCGAGTTGAACCCCGAGATCTTCGTGGTCACCCGGCAGAACCAGATCAGCAACCGGCCACTGTTCGAGGCGTTCCTGGACGACCTGACCATGCAGCCGAGCCGGATCGTGGCCCGCGAGTTCCTGGCCTTGATCACCACCCCGCTGCTGGGCCGGTTCATCGCGTTGATCCCGGAGCAGGACGAGACCTGGTGCGCCCACCTCAGCCTGGCGCTGTGTGGGTTGCGGGGGAGCACCGTCCCGGAGATGTGGAGCACGGCGATCACCCGCAAGCGCTCCCCCGCCGCCCTCGACGCACTCCACCTGGGTCAATGGGTTCGGGTCGGGCACCTGCTGGTCGATCCCTTTGATCGCCGAATCACCGCCAAGGCCCTGGTGTTGATGGTCGCCCGGGGGCCTCAGGTGTATCCGCTGCCGGCCACCGACTTCGCGCTCGAGGAGGGCGACGAGGTGCTGGTCGCCAGCTCACCCGAAGCGGCCCACCGGATCCGGTTGAACCTGCAGAATCCCACCGCGCTCGACTACGTCCGCACCGGACGCGACCACCACGGCGGTGCGCTGTGGCATGTCGCCGCCCAGTGGCGACGGGCTCGACTCAAGCGTCGCGACCGCGCCAAGAAGGTCGCCTGATGGGCTCGGGCGCAGCCACGCGACTCAACCCGGCGATCGGGGCGGCGCTGGCCTCGGCTGTCCTGTTCGGGCTGAGCACGCCGTTGGCGAAGCTGCTGCTGGGCGACGTTGATCCGCTGCTGATCGCCGGGTTGTTCTACCTCGGCTGCGGCGTCGGCCTCCTGGCCTGGCGAACCACAACCCGGGCTCCCGCGGCTCGTTCGGCGGCAAGAGAGTGGCCGTGGCTGGCTGGCGCCGTCCTGTGCGGCGGGGTGCTGGCCCCGCCCATCCTGCTGGTCGGGCTGTCCGGACTGTCGGCGTCCGGGGCCTCGCTGCTGCTCAACGCCGAGGGCGTCCTGACCGCCGTGCTGGCCTGGATGGTCTTCGGCGAGAACGTGGACCGGCGGGTGGGGCTGGGGATGCTGGCCATCGTGGCTGGCGGCGTGGCGCTGGCCTGGCCGTCGGGCGGGGTGTCGGGTGCGGCTCTCGGGGCGTCACTGCTGGTCGTCCTGGCCTGCTTGCTGTGGGCTGTCGACAACAACCTGACCCGACGGGTGTCGGGGTTGGACGCCACCTGGGTGGCGATGCTGAAAGGGCTGGTGGCAGGTTCGGTGAACACCACCCTTGGCGTGGTGGGCGGCGCCGCGGTCCCGTCGGCGCCGGCGGTCGCCGGTGCTCTGGTCGTCGGCTTCGCCTGTTACGGGGTCAGCCTGACTCTGTTCGTGATCGCCCTGCGCGGGCTGGGCACGGCCCGCACGGGTGCCTACTTCTCCTTGGCGCCCTTCGTCGGAGCGGCCCTGGCCATCCCGCTACTGGGCGAGGCGGTGACCTGGCAACTGGCGACCGCGGGCGTCCTGATGGCGGTCGGGGTCTGGCTGCACCTCACCGAGAGCCACGAGCACCACCATCACCACCCGGCACAGCACCACGATCACTGGCACGACCACGCCGACGGCCATCACGATCACGACCATCCGGGCGAGGGTCCGTTTGGACCGCATCGCCACGAGCATGAGCACGCCGTACTCGCCCACACCCATCCGCACTATCCCGACCAGCACCACCGACACAGCCATTGACGGCCGGTGGCCCCTGATCAGCGCAGGTCGGCTCCCAATCGCCCATAGCTTTGCAGCAGGCGCGGCACCTCGTAGTGCATCGCCTCGTAGCGCTCCCGTGCCTCATCGCTGACCGGGACGTATTCGTCCCGACTGTCGCCCCGGAGCAGGGCGTAGCCGTCGGCCAGGGTGTCAACGATGCCCAGGGCCCTGGCGCCCAGGATCGCAGCACCAAGCCCGGAGCCCTCGGCCGCACCCGTGACCACGAACGGTCGATTCAGGACGCCTGCGGTCACGTCGCGCCACAGCGCCGACCGGAACACCCCGCCGGTGGCGCGGACCTCCTCCACCCGATTGATCATCCGGACCCGGCGCAGGATCGTCCACAGCTGAAAGGCGACGCCTTCGACCCCGGCCCGGAGGAAGTGGGCGGGCGTGTGGGCGCGGCGGACGTGGAGGAAGGCGCCGCGGATTTCGGCGTCCCACAGCGAGGCGCGCTCGGAAACCAGGTACGGGATCATCACCAGGCCGTCGGCGCCGGGGGCGATCGCTTCGGCCCGACGGCACGCCTCGGCGTCGTCGCAGCCGGGCGCGTAGGTCTCGGTCAGCCAGCGCTGGACGAGGCCGCCGTTGCTGACCGCTCCCCCGGCCACCCAAACGTCCTTGGTAAGGGCATAACAGAACAGCCCCGAGACCACCGCTGGGGTTCGGACGACCATCCGGACGGCCCCGCTGGTGCCGATGGAGAGGCTCGCCTTGCCCGGTTCCATGGCCCCGGTGCCGAGGTTGCCCAGCGGCCCGTCCCCGGCTCCCAGCACCACCGGTAGCCCCTCCGGCAACCCAGTCGCGGCCGCCGCGGCGGACCCGAGCCGGAGCACGTCGGTGGTGTCGTGGATGACCGGCAACTGATCGGGCCGGACGCCGGCCAACTCGATCGCCTCGGGATTCCAGGCCCGCTGTTCCATGTCCAGCATCCCGCTGCTGGACGCGGCCGACAGCTCGGTGACCAGCTGCCCGGTGAGGACGGCCACCACCCAATCCTTGAGTCCCACCCAGTGCGCGGTCCGCTGGAGCAGGTACGGGTCGTGGTCGCGGAACCAGCGCAGCTTGACCAGCGGCGACATGGGGTGGGTGGGGGTACCGCTGGTGTAGTGCAGCCGCGGCCCGGTGGAGTGTTCGTTCAGTTCCTCGGCCTGCCGCCACGCCCTGGAATCGGCCCAGGTGATCAACTCGGTGACTGGACGAAGATCGTCATCCAGGCCAATCAGGCCATGCATGGCGGTGCTGATGGAGAGCCCGAGGATGCGGCGCGAGTCCACCGCCGCCACCGCCTCGGCGAGGGCGCCGAGCACCCCGGCGGCAATCGCCTGGGGGTCCTGGACGTGCCATCCAGGATGAGGGTTGAGCAGCGGATACTCCCGGGACGCGGTCAGCCGGACCTGACCGTCCAGCGAGAACAGCGAGGCCTTGGCCGCGGTGGTGCCGACGTCGAGGCCGACGATGATGTCTGATCCGGGCATCCTGCCCCCTTCGGTGTTGCGTCCATCCAACCCGAGCAGACGGCCCGGTGGGTCACTCTCGACAAACAAGACCCGCCTTTCGGACGCCTGGCGGTCGCCGCGCAGCGGCCGGTGCGATCCGGGGCGCTAGGTTGAGGGGCTGATCCGACAAGGAGACGAGATGCGCAAGGTCACTGCCCACCTGTTCAGCACGGCCGACGGGGTCGTCGACAGCCCCCACCTGTTCCAGTTCGACAGCTTCGACACCGGCACCGGCGAGGCGATGGACGCCGCGCTCGCCAACGCGGACGCCATGGTGATGGGGCGGGTCCTCTACGACCAGTGGTCGGGGTACTGGCCGACCGCCGACGACGAGTTCGGCCTGTTCATCAACCCGGCCGCCAAGTACGTGGCGTCCCGGACGCTGACCGGACCGCTGGCCTGGAACAACAGCCGGCTGATCGAGGGCGACCTGGTCGACTTCGTCCGCGACCTCAAAGAGACCGAAGGCGGCGACATCACACTGGGCGGCATCTCGGTGATCCGCCAACTGTTCGCGGCCGGCCTGGTCGACGCCCTCACCTTCACCGTGCACCCGGTGCTGGTGGGCACCGGGCGCAAGCTGTTCGACGATGCCGACATCACCCGGATGGAGTTGATCGACTCGCGGATCACCGAGAAGGGCAACGCGATCCTGACCTACGGCAAGCGGCCTGACGAGGCGTCGAGGCCCTGACCCAAGCTCGGGACGAGGCGGCCGGCGCCGGTCGGCGGCGGGCGCTCACGAAAAAGACGTCGAAATCGCCGGGCACTGCCAGATATGGCAGGGCCCGGCGATTTCGGGCCCCTTTTGGTGGGCTCGGTCAGTCGGCGACCAGGGTAAGCCCCGAGTTGTCGGCGTTCGCATCGAAGCGGACCATGTCGCCGTCGATCACCTCGCCGGCCAGCATCCGCCGGGCCAGCGCGTCCTCGATCGTGGTCTGCACCAGCCGCTTCAGCGGACGGGCGCCGTAGACCGGGTCGAACCCGGTCAGGGCCAGCCAGTCCTTGCCGGCCTGGGTGACCTCGATCGCGATCCGACGATCAGCCAAGCGGGCGTTGAGCCGCCGCAGCTGAATGTCGACGATCTTGGTCAGGTCCTCGGTGCCGAGCGGGGTGAACATCACGATCTCGTCCAGCCGGTTCAGGAACTCGGGCTTGAAGGCCTTCCGAACGACCCCCATCACCGCCTGCTCCTTCAGCTCCGGCTCCAGGGACGGGTCGGCCAGGTACTGCGAGCCCAGGTTCGAGGTCATGATCAGAATGACGTTGCGGAAGTCGACGGTGCGTCCCTGGCCGTCAGTCAGGCGGCCGTCGTCCAGGACCTGGAGCAGGATGTTGAACACCTCGGGGTGCGCCTTCTCCACCTCGTCCAGCAGGATCACCGAGTACGGACGACGCCGGACGGCTTCGGTCAACTGGCCGCCCTCCTCGTAGCCGATGTACCCCGGAGGCGCACCGACCAGACGCGAAACGGAGTGCTTCTCGCCGTACTCGCTCATGTCGATCCGCACCATCGAGTGCTCGTCGTCGAAGAGGAACTCGGCCAGCGCCTTGGCCAACTCCGTCTTACCGACGCCGGTCGGGCCGAGGAACAGGAACGAGCCCGTGGGCCGGTTCGGGTCGGAGATACCAGCCCGAGACCGCCGGACCGCGTCCGAGACCGCAACCACTGCCTCGCGCTGCCCGATCAGCCGCTGCCCCAACTGCTCCTCCATCGACAGCAGCTTCTCGCTCTCGCCCTGCAGCAGTCGCCCGACCGGGATCCCGGTCCAGGAGCCCACCACTTCGGCGATGTCGGTGGCCGACACTTCCTCCGACACCATCGGGGTGACGTGGCGCTCGGCCTCGGCGGCGGCCTCCATCTCGGCCTCCAGGGTCGGGATCTGGCCGTAGAGAATCTGCGAGGCCTTGGTCAGGTCTCCCTCGCGCTGGGCCCGATCGGCCTCGCCGCGCAGCTGGTCCACCTGCTTCTTCAGGTCGCCGACCCGGTTCAGTGACGCCTTTTCGGCGTCCCACCGGCCCTCCAGCCCGCGCAGTTCCTCCTTCGCATCGGCCAGTTCGGCCTGCAACCGCTGGAACCGCTCGACCGACGCGGGGTCGGTCTCCTTCTCCAACGCGAAGCTCTGCATGGTCATCCGGTCGATCCGGCGGCGCAGCTTGTCGATCTCCTCGGGCGAGGAGTCGATCTCCATCCGGAGCCGGGAGGCCGCTTCGTCGATCAGGTCGATCGCCTTGTCGGGCAGTTGCCGCGAGGTGATGTAGCGGTTGGACAAGGTGGCGGCGGCGACCAAGGCACCGTCGGTGATCCGCACTTTGTGGTGGGCCTCGTAGCGCTCCCGCAGTCCGCGCAGGATCGCGATCGTGTCCTCTACCGACGGCTCGCCGACGAAGACCTGCTGGAAACGGCGCTCCAGCGCCGGGTCCTTCTCGATCCGTTCGCGGTACTCATCCAGGGTGGTCGCGCCGATCATCCGCAGTTCACCGCGGGCCAGCATCGGCTTGAGCATGTTGCCCGCATCCATGGACGAATCGCCGGTCGCGCCGGCGCCAACCACGGTGTGCAACTCGTCGATGAAGGTGATGACCTGGCCTTCGGCGTCGCGGATCTCGTTGAGGACGGCCTTGAGCCGCTCCTCGAACTCGCCGCGGTACTTGGCGCCGGCGACCATCGAGGCCAGATCCAGCGAGACCACCCGACGGCCCTTGAGCGAGTCCGGGACGTCGCCGGCGATCACCCGCTGGGCGAGCCCCTCGACCACCGCGGTCTTGCCGACGCCCGGTTCGCCGATCAGCACCGGGTTGTTCTTGGTCCGCCGGGCCAACACCTGAACCACCCGGCGAATCTCGGAGTCGCGTCCGATCACCGGGTCCAGCTTCCCCTCCCGGGCGCGGGCGGTCAGGTCGACGGAGTACTTGTCGAGGGCCGATTCGCCGCCCTCCTGCTCAGCCGAGGTGATCCGCTTGTCGCCCCGAGCCTCGTTGAAGGCGTCAGTCAGCCGCTGCGCGGTGGCACCCAGATCGACCAGGATCTTCCGGGCTTCTGAGGTGACGTCACTGAGCGCGATCAACAGGTGCTCGGTGGCCACGAAGTCATCCCCAAGCTGTTCGGCGCGGGTCTCGGCGTCCGCCAGCACCCGGGCCAGCCCGCCGGACATCGACGGTTGGGCGACCGAGTTGCCGGACGCGCTGGGCAGTTTGGTGATGGCTCCCCGAGCGGCCGCGTCGACGACGGCCGGATCGACACCGATGGACGCCAGCAGCGGGCCGACGGTGTTGTCGGGAACCATCAACAGCGCGTGCAGCAGATGCACGGGTTCGGCGTTCGGGTTGCCGTTGGTCAGCGCGCTGCGCAGCGCACCAGAGACGGCGTCGCGGCTCTTCGCGGTCAGTTTGGCAGTGTCCATGTGTTGTTTCTCCTAGCCCAGAGGGCATTGAGGCAAAGTTGAGTCCACCAGACTCAACCACCTTAGCGCAGGTGGTATTCCCTGCGAAGGCACCCGTGGAGAAGCGCGACGACGGCTGCGACCTGACGGCTCAGCCGCTCACCGACCCCTAGACGCCAACGGTCAGCACAGCCGTGTAGCCCTTGGTGGCATCCCCGGACATGGTGGCCAGTTGCAGCTTGCCCTGGTCGTCGCTGAACACGTTGTCGGTGGCCAGGGTGATCTGGGACAGGTTGGTCACCGAGCTCTCATAGCCTGCAGTGGCGTACACCACGTCGCAGCTCGCCTTCGGCAGCGCGATCTGTGAGGTCTTGACGATCGGTCCGTTGGCGGTGGCTTCGGCGACCGACGAGTAGACCTCGAAGTGGATATGCGGCCACCGCCCCGAGTAGCAGCCCGGGAAGATGGACGTGTAGGTCACGGTGCCGGTGTCATCGGTCGCCTGGACGCCACGCAGCCAGTTCTGGTCGGTGACGCCGTTGGAGTAGAGCGAGTAGTTGCCGTCACGGTTGCAGTGCCACAGGTACACAGCGGCGCCCACCATCGCCTCGCAGGACTCGGCGCCTCGCACGGTCAGCTTGATGGTCAGCGGGATGCCCTCCGCCGTCCCGGTCACCCCGCCGAAGGACGATCGGATGTCGGCGCGGACGATGCCGGTGTCGTCCAGGACATTCACGTTTCCACCCATGCCGCTCTGGCCGTCGGCCGGATAGGGGCCAGCGGTTTCATCGGGCACCTCCGCCACACACTCGGCACCAGCCGAAGACGTGGCGGACGCGGTGGCAGCCGCGCTGGTCGCGGTGGCCGTGGCGGAGGTGGCGGTGGCCGTGGCGGAGGTGGCGGTGGCCGACGTGGAGGCGCTGGTCGCGGGCGCGCACCCGGCCAGGGTGGCCAGGCCCAGGCCGCCGGCCAGTCCGAAGATGCTGCGTCGCGAGAGGGTGCCGAGGTCGTAGTGGAGCCCGCGATCCTCCTCATCGATGACGTTTCCGGACTCGTCGAGCCAGTCCTGGGGGGTGTGCATTGGGCGGTCCTCTCGTCGTGGGTGACGAGAAGCTAGCAGGGCAACCTGTGATTCCAGCGGGTCCATTCAAGAACATGGACGAGTCACCCCGGGCGCCGAAAGCGCCAGCCCTCGGCGGCTAGCGCCTCCTCCAGAATCCGCACTCCCTTGGGCCCCATCCCATGCAGGCCGGCGATGGCATCGCGGGGGTGGTCGCTGAGCTGCTCCAAGGTGGTGATCCCGGCCGCCGCCAACGCCCCGTCCGCCGGACGGGAGATCCGCGGCAGCGCGGTCCCATGGGTGGCCAGCATCTCGGCGAGCGCGACTCGGTAGTCCCGCTCCAACTCGGCCAGATCGGCTCGACATCGACCGATCTGACAGCCGTGGCCCTCCTGATTGACGGGGATGCCTTCCTCGCGCCAGTGACCACGGGCATCGTCCAGGAGGGCTCGGGGCAGGCGGCCGAGATGGTTGGTGACCCGCCACCAGGCGACCGCGTGGCCGAGCCTGGCCATCACGGCTCCCACCTGGCGCGGGCCGAGGCCGGTGATCGCCGCCAGGTCGCCGTAGCTGGCCACCCGTCCGGGCGGGACGAGTTCCGCCGCGCAGAGCACCTTCTCCGCGGCGAGGTCATCCATGTCGCGGAGCCTACGCTGACCGCGCCGAGCCATTCGGGATAGGTTCGGGTCCGTGATCAAGCACATCGTCGCCTGGAACTTCGCCGAGAACGCCGAGGGTCGTGACCGGGCCGCCAACGTTGCCCTGGTGAAGGACGCGCTGAACGCGCTGGTCGGCGCCGTGCCGACGATCCGAGAGTTCGAGGTGGTCACCCCGCAGCCGGGCCTGGAGTCGTCCTTCGACCTCGTGCTGTACTCGACCTTCAACAACGAAGCCGACCTGCAGGCCTACGTGGTGCACCCCGAGCACCAGGCCGTGGCCAAGCTGATCGGACTGGTCCGGCGGGAACGTTTTGCGATCGACTTCGACCCGGCCGAGCTGCGCTGACCCGACCACATCCCTGGCAAGGTGAGTGCCCGAACGACAGTGCCGGGCTGCGCTGAGCAATGGGGTGCTTGACCGGCACCACGGTTCCACCGTCTCGGCCCTCGCCAGAGGTCAGGGGGCCAGGCGAGCCAGGGCTTTGGCCGCCGTCGCCGCCCGGGCGCGGGCGATCTGGGCCAAGGTGGCCGCCTCGTTGGCTTCCTCGGCCGCTGCTGACGCTTCGGCTCGGGCGACCGACTCGGCCGCCTCGGCCGCCCGCAGCTCTGCCCTGAGGTCGGCCAACTCCTGACTGGCCCGGTCCAATGCCTCGTCGGCTGAACGTTGGCGGGCGCCAGCCGCGGCCAGACCCTGCTCAGCAGCCGCAGCTGCGTCCTCGGCCGCCACCAACTCCTGGTGGGCGGCGCGCCGAGCGCCGTCGTCCGGCGTCTGAGCGGGGGCCTTGGTGGGCGGCTCGGAGAGCTCCGCCGCTACCGTGCCGACCGTCATCGGTAGGCGGAAGCCCGCGTAGGCAAGCGGCTTCACCAGTCGACCGCCTCGCACCTGCTCCAGCGCGGCAGGGTCGGCGATCGCCGCGGAGAGGGTCGCAGCCACCTCGGCGCGGCCGGACTCGGCCGCCAGGTAGCCCGCCTCGACGCCCAGGGCGACCGCCTGACGAGTCAACGTGTCGACCAGCCGGGAGCGCTCGGTGGTCAATGCGCGCAACCGTGGCAGGTCGGCCGCACCATGCGCGGCCGCCAGTTCGGCAGCCAACCGGCCCAGCCGCGGGGTCACCGTGTCGTCGGAACCGACGAGCAGGTTGACCAGCCAGGCCGACCTGGTGGGCCGCTTCAAGGCGGCCGTGGCGGTCGCCAACGCGCGCTCACCGGCAGCCCGCGCTTGCTGGACCGCGGCCGTGCGCAGGGTGACGAACTCGTCCGGGTCGGCCCGGTAGAGCTCGCCGGCGATCGCGTCGATGGTCACCGGCCAAGCGTGCCAGTCGGCGGCTGCTTAGATCTCGGTCCGCACCGGTGCGTAAGCGCCTACCTTGCTAACGGTCAGCGATGACGTGGCGATCGCCCGATCGACGGCAGGCATGACCTGTTCCAGCGTCGCCTCGGCGATCGCCGCCTTCTCGTCCGGACCGCCCAGGAGATCGGCGTCCAGCAGCCCCGAGATCAGGCCGGCCATGAAGGAGTCACCGGCCCCGACGGTGTCGGCGACGGTGACCGGGTTGGGGGCCACCTCGATCACGTCGTCGCGGGACTTCACTGCCACGGAGGCGCCGTCGCCACCGCGGGTGACCACCACCACGCCCGGACCCAGGTCGAGCCAACGACGGATCACGTCGTGAATCGGCACGTCGGGATAGAGCCACTCGATGTCCTCGTCGCTGGACTTGACCAGATCGGACAGGGCGATGAGCTCCTCCACCCGACCGATCACCGCGGTCGGGCTGCCCATCAGCGTGGGACGGGCGTTGGGGTCATAGGAGACGGTGGCATGGCTGGAGGCCCGACGCACCGCCTGGACCACCTGGCCCCCACCCGGCTCCAGGGTGGCGCCGATGCTGCCGGTGTGCACATGTCCGATGTGCGACAGGTCGGGCAGCAGCGGCAGCACCCAGGACAGGTCGAACTGATAGGTCGCCTTGCCGATGTCGTCGATGATCGCGTTGGCGACCGAGGTGCGGGGAGCCCGATCGGTGCCGACCGCGATCTTTACCCGGCTGTCGCGACACGCCTGGGCGATCCGCTCGCCGCGCTCGTCCTTGGCGAACCAGGCGGCCAGCGTGACGTCATGGTCGAGTCGCCCCAACCCGAACGCCACGTTGGCCGGACTGCCGCCGACGTGCTCGGACACGTCGCCGCCCTTGTAGACGACATCGACCAACGCCTCACCGAGAACCAGAACCGGGCTCGTTCGTGCCATCAGGCTTCCTCTCAGTGCATGACCGGCGTGGACGGGCCACCCACATCGTTGGGGTCGTGAACGAGGCCGAGCTTATGCTCCATCTCCTCCAGCGGGACACCCTTCGTCTCAGGCATCACGAACCACACCCAGACCAGCTGGGCGACCATGCAGATAGCGAAGATCGCGAAGGCGACACCCCCGCCGAGGGCTCCGATGACCCACGGGAAGGCCGTGGACGTGGCCCAGGCGAAGACCCAGTGGGTGAGGCTGCCCAGCGACTGGCCGCGGCCGCGGATCCGGTTGGGGAAGATCTCGGAGATGAACACCCAGATCACCGCGCCCTGGCCGAAGGCGTGGGCGGCGATGAACACCAGCAGGCCGGCCAGGACCAGGTAGCTGGAGGTGGTGTTGAAGTTGCCGGCGTAGGTGAACATCACCCAGGACAGGAAGCCGAGGCTGATGATGTAACCGACGGATCCGACCAGCATCAGGTTGCGCCGGCCGAACTTGTCGATCACCGTCAGCGCCGCCATGGTGGCAATCAGGTTCATGGCGCCGACGCCGACGCTCATCAAGAAGGCGGTGCTCTCGCCGGCACCGGCCTGCTTCATCACCTCGGGGGCGTAGTAGAGCACCGCATTGATGCCCGACAGCTGGTTGAACATGGCGATGGTGAATGCGAGCAGGATCACCTTCATGTGGCCCTTGGTGAAGAACGGCACGCTGGGGGCGTTCTCGGCGGCGTTCAGTGCGGTGTGGATCTCTGAGATCAGCTGGTTGGCCTCGGCGTCGGTGTTGGTCAAGCGGCGGGCGACCGCCTCACCCTCGGCGTCGCGGCCCACCGACATCAACCAGCGCGGCGTCTCGGGGACGCCGGCCAGCAGGACCAGGAAGATCACAGCGGGCACGGCCATCACTCCGAACATCCAGCGCCAGGCGACGTCGGCCGACAACGTGGTCACGATGATGTAGTTCGACAGGTAGGCGAGCAAGATGCCCAGCACGATGTTGAACTGGACCAGGCCGACCAACCGGCCACGGACAGCGGGCGGGGCCACCTCGGCGGTGTAGATCGGAGCGCAGACCGAGGCCGCGCCGACGCCGATCCCGCCGAGGAACCGGAAGATGTCGAAGACGATCAGGTCACTGGTCAAGGCGGTGCCGAGGGCGCCGAGGACGTAGAGGACGCCGATCACGAACAGGGCGGCCTTGCGGCCGTACTTGTCGGCCGGCTTCCCGGCGATCAGCGCGCCCAGGATGGTGCCGAGCAGAGCGATGCCGACCGTCCAGCCAAGGCCGGCGTCGTCGAGATTGAAGACCCGCTTCAGGGCCTCGGTGGTGCCGGAGATCACGGCAGTGTCAAATCCAAAAATCAAGCCTCCGAGGGAGGCGACAATCGCAGAGCGAATGACAAGGGGCTTCATGCGCACGAACCTAGGGAGGTGCGCGGGACCCCGACAAGGCTCGGGCCAGCATTGAAATATCCGATCGTCTTGACCGAATCTGCGCCTTAGTGGCTTCTGTGGTGCTTTATGGATTCAGCCACGAAAAATGTCAGAGATTCTCACCGAATCCGTGAGAAATGTGAGTAAACATTCAGCGAATTGCCGCGGACGAAGCCGGCGAGCGTCAACCCGGTCTGGGACGCGGTCTGGACCGCCAGTGAACTTGGCGCGGAGACGGCTGCCATGATCGGCAGGCCAGCCAGATAGGCCTTCTGCACCAGTTCGAACGAGGCCCTCCCGCTGACCATCAGCACCAACCCCGACAGCGGCAGTCGGTCGTTCAGCAGCGCCCAGCCGACCACCTTGTCGACGGCATTGTGGCGGCCCACGTCCTCACGGACGACCACCACCTCGCCGGCCGTGGTGAACAGTCCGGCCGCGTGCAGCCCCCCGGTGGTGGCGAAGGCCTTCTGACCGACTGCCAGTCGATCCGGAAGGCCCAATAAGGTGCCGCTGGAGATGGTCGCGACGTCCTCGGAGATCGGATAGCGCCCCCGTTGGCGCAGTGCCTCGATGCTGTCGGCCCCACACACCCCACACGCGGACGAAGTGACGAACTCCCGCGCTCGCGGCACCACCGCCAAGTCCGCCGCCGGGGTTACGTCGAGCACGTTGTAGGAGTTGACCCCCTGGTCATCCGAGCCGGCGCAGTACCGGGCCGCCGCCACATCGTCGCGGCTGGCGATCATCCCCTCGGCGTGCAGCCAGCCGTGGGCCAGTTCGAGGTCGTGCGCGGGGGTGCGCATGGTTATCACCAGCCGACGCCCGGCCCAGCGCAGTTCCAGCGGCTCCTCCACGGCGAGCCGATCGTCGACGGTTCGCGGCCCGTCCGAACCGATCCGCCGGACCTGCGCGCGAGCGGTGATGCGACCCATCTAGCGAACCAGGCGCCGAGTCGTCGCCGTCGGCTCCAGACGAACCACGATCGACTTCGAGGTGGGCGTGCCAGAGTCGTCGGCCACCGAATCCAGGGGGACCAGCACGTTCGTCTCGGGGAAGTAGGCCGCCACGCAACCGCGCGCGGTCTGGTAATCGACCAGTCGGAAGGCCTCTGCCCGCCGCTCCTCAAGTTCGCTGCCGATGGGCCACTCGGAGACGAGGTCGACGATCGCCTCCTCCTCGAAGCCGAGTGCGGCCCGGTCGTGGGGATGGATGAACAGCACCCGGCGCCCCGCGGTGATCCCGCGGTACACGTCGTCCATCCCGTAGATCGTGGTGTTGAACTGGTCGTGGCTCCGGACGGTCTGCAGCAGCAGCCGACCCGGGGGCGTTTCGACCATGCTGACCTCGTTCACGCTGAAGTGCGCCTTGCCGGTGTTGGTGGCGAACGTGCGGCTGTCTCGCGGACCGTTGGGCAGGGCGAAGCCGCCGGGACGGGCGACCCGTTGCTCGAAGTCCTCGAAGCCGGGGATGCACGCCTCGATGTCGGCCCGGATGACCTGGTAGTCGTCGGCCATCGTGGTCCAACCCAAAGCGTCACCGAGGGTCGCAGCAGCCAGGCTGGTCACGATCGAAACTTCGGAGCGCAGGCGTTCGTCGGCCGGGTCCAGCCGCCCGCGAGAAGCGTGCACCATGCCCATCGAGTCTTCGACGGTGACGAACTGCTCCTTGCCCCCGGTGAGGTCGCGTTCGGTGCGCCCGAGGGTCGGCAGGATCAGCGCGCGGCGCCCGGTGATGGTGTGGGAGCCGTTCAGTTTGGTGGACACCTGAACGGTCAGTCGGGTGTTGCGCAGCGCCTGCTCGGTGACCTCGGTGTCGGGGGTGGCCCGGACGAAGTTGCCGCCAAGCGCCAGGAACACCGACGCCCGGCCCTCCTTCATCGCCCGAATCGCCTGGACCACGTCGAAGCCGTGCTCGCGGGGCATGGGGACGGCAAAGCGCTGTTCCAGCCGGTCGAGGAACCAGGCGGGTGGGCGTTCGTTGATGCCCACCGTCCGGTCGCCCTGCACGTTGGAGTGGCCGCGGACCGGGCAGGCGCCGGCGCCGGGGCGTCCGACGTTGCCGCGCAGCAGCAGGAAGTTGACGATTTCGCGGATGGTCGGGACCGAGTTCTTGTGTTGGGTGAGCCCCATCGCCCAGCAGACGATGATCGACGGCGCATCCAGCACCTGGGTCAGCACCCGGACGAAGTCGTCGCGGCTCAACCCGGCAGCCCTTTCCAGGTCGGGCCAGTGCAGCGACGCGACGTGGGCGGCGAAGTCGGCGAACCCGTCGGTGTAGGTGTCGATGAAGGCGTGGTCGATGACGCCAGCCGTGATCGGGTCCGCCTGGGCGGTGTCGGTTTCGAGCAGCAACTTGTTCAGGCCGGCGAAGAAGGCGAGGTCGCCGTTCAACCGAAGCTGGACGTAGTCGTCTGCCAGTTCGGTGCCGCCGAGCGCGACGCCACGGACCGTCTGCGGGTTGCGGAAGCGCAGCAGCCCGGCTTCAATCAGCGGGTTGACCGCGATGATCCGGCCGCCGTTGTCCTTGGTCTTCTCCAGCGATGACAGCATCCGCGGGTGGTTCGTCCCCGGGTTCTGGCCGGCGATGATCACCAGGCTCGTGGTCTCGACATCGGTCAGGCTGACGGTGCCCTTGCCGATTCCCAGCGTCTGGCCGAGGGCCGCCCCGCTGGACTCGTGGCACATGTTCGAGCAGTCGGGCAGGTTGTTCGTCCCGAACGCGCGAACGAAGAGCTGGTAGGCGAACGCGGCCTCGTTCGAGGTGCGGCCCGAGGTGTAGAAGATCGCTTGGCTGGGGTCGTCGAGAGCGGTCAACTCGCCGGCGACCAGGCTGAAAGCGTCGTCCCAGGAGATCGGTTCGTAGTGCGTCGCCCCCTCCCGCAACACCATCGGTTCGGTCAGGCGGCCCTGCTGGCCGAGCCAGTGATCGGACTTGGTGGCGAGGTCGGCGACCGAATGTTCGGCGAAGAAGTCCCGGGTGACCCGCCGCAGCGTCGCCTCCTCGGCGACCGCCTTGGCGCCGTTCTCGCAGAACTCCGCGACGTGGCGATGATCCGGATCGGGCCAGGCGCAGCCGGGGCAGTCGAACCCCTCCTTCTGGTTGACCGCGGTCAGCGTGAGGAGGCTGCGCGCGGGCCCCATCTGGGCGTTCGACATGGCCATCGCCCGCAGCACGGCCGGGACGCCGGCACCCGAAGTCTTGGGTTTGGCCACCGCCAGTAGCGCGTCTCCGGGATCCTCAGTCGGGGCTGGGCGCGACATCGCAACACCTCCTGTGGTGAAGCGCCCAGTATGGCCGTTGATTCCCGGTCAGCGGCGGACGAGGTAGAGCGCGTAGGTGAAGGAACGGCCCTCGCGCCGGATGGGGACCAGCCGCTCGCGCGCCCGCGGATCCAGCCGTCGCAGCCGCTCGAGCAGGGTCGGGGTCGGCGATTCACACCAGATCACCAGCTCCCCCCCGGGAGCCAGCGACTCCCAGGCGTCCTCCACGCCGGTCTGATAGAGGGCGGCGTTGTCGGCGAGCACCAGGAAGGTCGGGCCGTTGTCGACGTCGAGCAGGATCACGTCCCAGCAGGGTTGGCGTTGGGCCAACTCATCTTGGATGCGGCCGGCCACCAAGGCGACCCGGGGGTGGGCCGCGACGGCGGCCAGGGTCGGGGTGAGGCCCTGCCGCGCCCAGCCGATCAGCGGCTCCGCCTGCTCAACCACCCGGATCACGGCCGCGCCAAGGTCGATCAGCCGGGCCGAGGTGTAGCCCAGGCCGAGCCCGCCGACCAGGATCCGTCGTCGGGCCACCGGGACGCACTCGGCCAGCAAGCGCTCCGAGGTGGTGTCGACACTGTCCATGGCGAACACGCCGTTGACGATCAGTTCGTGCACGCGGCCGTTCGCGGTGTCTCGCTCGCGCAGGACCACCTCGCCATGGTCGGTATCCGCGCGAGCCAGGGTGCGCACGTCCATGCCAGCAGTATGGGCCGGACGCCGAAGACCAGCCCGGCCACGGCTCCGAGCTCAGCCGCGCAGCGTCCGGTAGAAGAGGCTCTGCTCGGCCTTGGTCAGCTGGTCCTCGGCGAGGCTGACGTCCACCCCGTGGCACGAGCTGCAGACCCGGTACCAGTAAGCGTCGCGCAGCGCGCCCTCGCCCTCGGGCCGAGCCCGTAGGCCCGTGTTCAGCAAGACCGCCCAGGCATCGGCGTCCCTGGCCGGCAGATCGGCCAGGGTGGTCTGACGCTCGGCGACCAGGCCGGCAAAGCCCCCGGTCCGGCGGACCAGCAGGTCGACGTCGGACGGCGGTGGCGTCGGGTCGAGTGGTGGCTGGCCCTTCGTCGATGGCTGGCCGTCGGCGGGCGACCCAGTCGCACCGAGTCCGACCGCATCCCAGCCCTGGGCAACCGCGGTGGCCTCCGGACTGCCCTCGCCGAACCTGGCGATCGCCGCCGCTCGGGTCAGCTGTGCGAACGACGCGAAATCGGTGCTCGGGGACATGTCCGGACCGGTCAGCACGTCGAACCAGACCCGACCGGCTCGAGCCCAGGCGGGCCCACCGATGGCCCGCGCGGCCAGGGCGAACGCACGGTTCGGGATGCCGGAGTTGAGATGCACTCCCCCGTGGTCGTCGGTGGTCTCGATGTAGCCGTCGACGTGGGCGGGCTGTGGATCCTTGCCCAGGCGCGGGTCGTCATAGGCGGTGCCGGGGTTCAGCAGGTCGCGAAGTGCTCGTCCGGCGACACCGGGGAGCAGCAGCTCAGCCCCGATCAGCCAGTCCGCCTCGGCGGCGTCCTGCCCGAGAAGCCGCTGCTTGGCGAGCACGCCGAAGACGTCGGAGATGTGCTCGTTGAGGGCGCCTGGCTGGCCGTAGTAGTCCAGGTTGGCGGTGTGCTGGGTGACCGCGTGAGCCAGTTCGTGGCTGATCACGTCCAGCGAAGCGGTGAAGCGGCCAAAGATCTCGCCGTCGCCGTCGCCGAAGACCATCTGGCTGCCGTCCCAGAACGCGTTGTCGTAGTGCTGCTGGTAGTGAACGGTGCCAATCAGGGCCATCCCGGCCCCGTCCAACGAGTTCCGCCCGTATTCGGCGAACCAGAGCTGCCAGGTGGCCCCGAATCCGTCATAGACCTCGTTGACCGCGACGTCGGCAGCGGGATCATCGCCCTCCGATCGGACCAGGGAGCCGGGCAGCCGCGACGAACCCCTGGCGTCGTGGACGCGACGCTGCGGCGCGGCCCCGGCCACCAGCAACCCTGGAGCGGCGGCCGCCGCTGGGGCGTCGCGCCGCTGGCTGCGGAAGACGACGTCCTGCTCCAGAGTGTTCGCCGCCCGTTCGGCCACCACCGGATCGGCGTTGGCCAGGAGTCTCAGCAGCAGGTAGGGCGGGATGATCGAGCAGCGGGTGGCGGGGGGCATGAACCAAGGATGCCCCGCCCTCCTGACAACCCGTCTTAGCTGCCCGTCAACTGGGCCAGCTCCGACCCGGGCCTGCGGGTCCGTCCCAGGTGGACGGCGCCGCCGGACTCAGCGGTGAACAACCGGCCCGTCCGGTCGTCGGCCTGCAGCAGTTGCACCACCTCGGCGATCCGCGACACGTGGACGCGCAGCGCCTCCAGCTCGTCCTCCAACGCCAGGATCCGGCGGACGCCCTCCAGGTTGATCCCCTCGTTCTGCGACAGGTGCTGAATGTGGCGCAGCTTGGCGATGTCGCGCATCGAATAGCGCCGACCACGGCCGCGGGATCGCTTCGGCACCACCAGCCCCAGCCGGTCGTAGCCGCGCAGAGTCTGCGGGTGCATGTCGGCCAGTTGGGCCGCCACCGAGATCGCGAAGATCGGTGCCTCCGAGTCGATCCGCTGCGGCAGGAAGTCGGTCATGATCACCCTCCGAACAGATGCGAACGGGGATCGCTGGCGCCCATGGCCGCGGCGAAGCTCTCCAGCGCCTCCTTGGCGGTGTCCGACAAATGGTCGGGCACCTGGACCTCGACGGTGACCAGCAGGTCACCGCGGTGGCCGTCCTTCTTGTGCACGCCCTTTCCCCGGACGCGGAACGTCCGGCCGTTCGGGGTGCCGGGCGGCACTTTCAGGGTGACCCGCTGGCCGAGCAGGGTCGGAACCGAGATGTCGGCACCGAGGGACGCCTCGGTGAAGGTCACCGGGACGGTGAGGGTGAGATTGTCACCCTTGCGGCCGAACAGCTTGTGCGGTCGGACGTGCACCAGCACGTACAGGTCTCCGGGCGCGCCGCCGTTCTCGCCGGCACCACCCTTGCCCTTGATCCTGATCCGCTGGCCGTCGGTGACGCCGGCTGGAATCCGCACCTGCATCGACTTGGTCGACTTGGCCCGACCCGAGCCGGTGCAGACCGGACAGGGGTCCTCCACCACCAGGCCGCGACCGCGGCAGTCGCGGCAGGGCTCGCTGACGGCGAAAACGCCGCCCGAGGTGGAGGTCTGCATCCCGCTGCCTTGGCAGGTCGGGCAGACCTTGGGCACCGTTCCAGCCTTGGCGCCGGTCCCCCGGCAGGCGTCGCAGGCGGCATCGGAGACGGTCTGCATGGAGACGGTGACCCCGTCGACGGCATCGACGAAGTCGATCGTGGCTTCACCCTCGATGTCGGAGCCGCGCCGCGGACCACGGGTTGAGGCGGTCCGGCGGGTGGTCGTGCCGCCGAACAGGTTGCCGAAAAGGTCGCCGATCCCGGAGTCGCCGGCCGCATTGCGGAACATGTCCTCCATCGATGGACCGCCGCCGGGGGCTGTTCCGGGCGGGTACTTGCCGCCGCCGGGGAACCGGAAGCCGGACCCGAACAGGCGCCGCGCCTCGTCGTACTCGTCCCGCTTTTTGGGGTCGGAGAGGATGGAATGGGCCTCGGAGATCTCCTTGAACCGCTTCTCGGCCTCGGCGTTGCCGGGGTTCTGGTCGGGATGGTTCTCGCGGGCCAGCTTGCGGAAGGCCTTCTTGATCTCTTCGGGCTTGGCGTCGGAGGAGACGCCCAGCACCTTGTAGTAGTCCTTCTCGATCCAGTCCTTGGTACTCATCGTGCGCCTCCTTCCGGCACCCTCAGGCGTCCGGGTCGGCCACGCCGACCCGCGCCGGACGCAGCACCCGCTCGTTCAACTTCATGCCTTTCTGCATCACGGCCGCTACCGTGACCACCTCGACGTCGCCGTCGTAAGGCATGTGCATCAGGGCCTCGTGGACTTGAGGGTCGAAGGGATCGCCCACCTGTCCGTAGACCTCAAGGCCGTACTTGGCCGCCACCTTCTCCAACTCGTCAGCGACCAGCCGGAAGCCGCCGGTCAGTTCGTCGTGCTCCCGGGCCGCTTCGATGCTGTCCAGCACCGGCAGCAGGTCGAGGACGACCGACTCGATCCCGCCTTGCCGCGAGAGCGACCGGTCGCGATCGACCCGCCGCTTGTAGTTGGCGTACTCGGCTTGCAGCCGCTGCAGGTCGGCGGTCCGCTCAGCGGCCAGCTCCTCCAGCTCGGTGATCTTGGCCGCCACCACGGGACCACTCGCGGCGGCGTCGATCGGCTCCTCCAGTCCGTCACCGGAGAACTCACCGTCCGGGACGAACTCAGCGGGGCCGTCGGGGTATTCGTCTGTCACTTCTGCTCCTGAATCCGGCGCACCGGCCCCAGGATGCTCCTGGGGCCGGCGAACCGTGTAGGTGTCGGGGTCGATCCGTCGTTTGTCGCGGATCACCGGACCCTGCCGCGGGGGTGGCTCGACCGAGCCGCCCGGGTTGGCTGGGGTCACTTGCCGTCCTTCTCGTCGTCGACGATCTCGGCTTCGACGACGTCGTCATCATCGCCGGTCACATCGCCTGCCGGGCCGTCCTGATCAGAGGCCGCGCTGGCCTCCTGGTTGGCCTGGGCGGCGGCGTACATGGCCTGACCCATCGCGGAGGCCTTGGTGTTGAGATCCTCCAGCGCTGCCTTGACCTCGTCGTCGTTGTCGGTGCCCTTCAGGGACTCCTTCAGCTTCTCCAGGGCCTCGGTCACCGGCGCCTTCACGTCGTCGGGGATCTTGTCCTCGTTCTCCTTGAGGGTCTTTTCGGTGGAGAAGGCGAACGAGTCGGCCTGGTTGCGCATCTCAACCGACTCGCGACGCTTGCGGTCATCGTCGGCGTGGGCCTCGGCGTCACGCACCATGCGGTCGATGTCGTCCTTGCCCAGCGCGGACCCGCCGGTCACCGTCATGGACTGCTCCTTGCCGGTGGCGAGGTCCTTGGCGTGGACGTGGACGATGCCGTTGGCGTCGATGTCGAAGGTGACCTCGATCTGCGGGACGTTACGCGGCGCGGGCATCAGGCCGGTCAGCTCGAAGTTGCCGAGCGACTTGTTGTCCCGGGCGAAGTCGCGCTCGCCCTGGTAGACCTGAATCATCACCGAGGGCTGGTTGTCCTCAGCCGTGGTGAACACCTCGGACCGCTTGGTCGGGATGGTGGTGTTGCGCTCGATGATCTTGGTCATCACGCCACCCTTGGTCTCGATGCCGAGGCTCAGCGGGGTCACGTCGAGCAGCAGGACGTCCTTCACCTCGCCCTTAAGCACACCGGCCTGCAGGGAAGCGCCCAGGGCCACGACCTCGTCGGGGTTGACGCCCTTGTTCGGCTCCTTGCCGCCGGTGAGCTCCTTGACCAGGTCAGCCACGGCCGGCATCCGGGTGGAGCCACCGACCAGAATCACGTGGTCGATCTTGGCGACCGAGGTGTTCGCGTCCTTGATCACGGCGTTGAACGGCGCCCGGCACCGATCGAGCAGGTCCTGGGTCATCCGCTGGAACTCGGCCCGGGTGAGCTTCTCATCCAGGTGAAGCGGACCCTCGGCGCCGGCGGTGATGTAGGGCAGGTTGATCGACGTCTCCTGCGCGGAGCTCAGTTCGATCTTGGCGCGCTCGGCGGCCTCCTGGAGGCGCTGGCGGGCCATCTTGTCCTTCGACAGGTCGATGCCGTTCTTGTTCTTGAACTGGGTGA
>CAYVOW010000006.1:0-51303 GCA_964453585.1 uncultured Micropruina sp. | reverse complement strand
GTGGCCCTGTGCGCCGTGATCTGCCTCGGGGTGGGCGCGGCGTTGCTGTCTGGTCGGGTGCGGCGCGGCGCCGGCTGGCTGGGTGCCCTGGCCGGTCTGGCGGTGGCGCTCGGCTTCCTCGCCTGGGCCGCAGCGGGCAAGGACCTGCCCTTCCCGGTGGCCAACCAGTTGGCCGGAACGGTCTTTACCGCCACCCCGCTGGTGTTCGGGGCGCTGACCGGTGTGATCGGCGAGCGCGCCGGCGTGGTCAACGTGGCCATCGAGGGCCAGTTCCTGACCGGGGCGTTCGCCGCCGCCCTGACCGGGTCGATCACCCGATCGATCCCGATGGCGATGGTGGCGGCGGTGCTCGCCGGGATGCTGATGGCGGCGGTGCTGGCCCTGTTCGCGATCAAGTACCTGGTCGACCAGGTCGTCCTCGGCGTGGTGATCAACCTGCTGGCGTCCGGCTTGACCGGCTTCCTGTTCGACCAGTTGGTGCAGAAGAACTCGCGCGCGCTGAACAGCGCACCGATCATGCAGGCCATCGAGATCCCGGGGTTGTCGAGCATCCCGCTGTTGGGCCCGGTGTTGTTCAACCAGACGATCCTGGTCTACCTGGCGATCGTCTCGGTGGTGTTCGTCTGGTTCCTGCTCTACCGGACGCGCTGGGGCCTGCGGGTCCGCGCGGTCGGCGAGCACCCCAAGGCCGCCGACACCGTCGGCATCTCGGTCAAGGCCGTCCGCTGGCAGGCCGTGTTGACCGCGGGGGCTTTCGCCGGGCTGGGCGGTGCGTTCTTCACCGTCGGGTCGATCGGGGTGTTCAGTAAGGACCTCACCGTCGGCAACGGCTTCATTGCCTTGGCCGCGGTGATCATGGGGCGCTGGCATCCGGTGCAGGCCACGTTGATGGCGCTGTTCTTCGGCTTCGTGGTGCAGATGGCGTCCCAGTTGCAGACCCTCCAGACCCCGGTGCCCAGCCAATTCCTGCTGATGCTGCCCTACGTCGCCACGATCGTCGCCGTTGCCGGCCTGATCGGACGCTCCCGGCCGCCGGCCGCCGACGGCATCCCCTATACCAAGTGAACCCCCCGGCGTGAGCCGGCTTGCTCCGCCGTGGGAGCGTGACGGTGTTTGCTGGCGTACTCGTCGGACGTCGGCCGCCGGTCACTGGCACTCCTGCCCGCAACTGCCCTGGTTGCACCACGTGGCGGCGTGTTGGTGGTCTGGACGACAGACTCGCCGCCACGTGCCGTCGCCACCTGAGTCCAAGGCATCCCGTGGCCGGGGGGCTGATGAAACTGTCAGCGCCATCTGCGAGGATCGGCCAACAACCAACCAAGGAGGTCCGATGGCCCAGCAACTCAACCCCTACATCACGTTCAACGGCAACTGCGCTGAGGCGATGGCGTTCTATGCCTCGGTGTTCGGCGGCGAACCTTCGGTGTCGATGTTCCGCGAGTTCGGCATGGAGATCGACGGGGTGATGCACGCCTCGCTCGACACCCCGGCCGGGTTCCACCTGTTCGGCAGCGACAACTTCGAAGGGATGGGTCCCCTCACGGTTGGCAACAATCTGCAGATCAGCCTCTCGGGCGACGACGCCGACGCGCTGCGCGGCTACTGGGACGGCCTGGCTGAGGGCGGCAACGTGGTGATGCCGTTGGCGCGGCAGATGTGGGGCGATGACTACGGCATGGTTGCCGACAAGTTCGGGGTCCTGTGGCACGTCAACATCGCAGCAGCGCCAGCTCAGTGATCGCCGAAGTCGATTGGGACCGGCTGCGCGCGGCCGCTCGCCAGATGACGACCAGGGCCTACGCCCCCTACTCGAAGTTCCCGGTGGGGGCGGCGGCGCTGGTTGACGACGGACGCCTCGTCCAGGGCTGCAACGTCGAGAACGCCGCCTTCGGGGTGGTGCTGTGCGCCGAGTGCGGGGTGATCTCTGACCTTATCGCCGGGGGTGGCGGGCGGTTGGTGGCATTTAGTTGCGCCAATGCCCTCGGTGAGCCGCTGATGCCCTGCGGCCGGTGCCGCCAGTTGCTCTGGGAGCACGGGGGCGCTGAGCTGATGGTGGACACACCGTTGGGCATTCTGCCGATGTCCGCGGTGCTGCCACAGGCCTTCGGACCGGAGGCGCTGGACCATGTGAAGGAGTCGGGTGAGCATTGATGTCGACCTGATCAGGGCGGCCCCCAAGGTGGCCCTGCACGATCACTTGGACGGTGGCGTGCGGGCAGCGACCGTCTTCGAGATCGCCCACGACATCGGTCACGACCTGCCGGCCGACACCCCAGAGACGCTGGCGACCTGGTTCTTCGAGGCAGCCGACTCCGGGTCGCTGGTGCGGTACCTCGAGACGTTCGTGCACACCATCGCGGTGATGCAGACGCGCGATCACCTCCGCAGGGTCGCCCGGGAGTTCGTGGAGGACCAGGCCCTGGACGGCGTTGTCTACGCCGAGGCGCGCTGGGCGCCCGAGCAGCACCTGTCCGCCGGGCTGACCCTCGAAGAGGCGGTCCAGGCGGTGCGGGACGGCCTAGCCGAAGGCATGGAGGCGTGCCGTGCGCAGGGTCGCCCGATCATCGCCCAGCAGATCGTCACCTCGATGCGGCATGCGGTGCCCAACCTCGACATCGCCGAGCTGGCCGTTCGCTACCGCGACGACTCGGTCTGCGGCTTCGACATCGCCGGCGGCGAGGACGGCTGGCCGCCCAGCCGGTTCGCCGACGCCTTCGACTACCTGAAGCGGCACAACCTGGAGTTCACCATCCACGCCGGGGAAGCGTTCGGGCTGCCCTCGATCTGGGAGGCCGTTCAACTGTGTGGGGCGTCCAGGCTGGGCCACGGCGTCCGGATCGTCGAGGACATCAGCCAGGGGCCGGGCGGGCCGGTGCTCGGCGAACTGGCGGCCTACGTCCGCAACCGCCGGATCCCGCTGGAGATCTGTCCCTCGTCGAACCTGCAGACCGGCATCTGCGACACCATCGCCGAGCACCCCTTCGGGCTGCTGGCCGCCCTGAAGTTCCGGGTCACGGTCAGTTGCGACAACCGGCTGATGAGCGCCACCACGCTGACCAGGGAGTTCGCGCTGCTCAGCGAGGCGTTCGGCTACGGGTTGAGCGACCTGCGCTGGTTCACCATCAACGCCGCCAAGAGCGCCTTCTACCCCTTCGACAAGCGGCTACGGCTGATCGACGAGGTGATCAAACCGGGCTTCGCGGCGCTGGGCGCCTGACCGTCCTGCCAGGATGGATCCCTCCCGCACGAAAGAAGTGAGATGCCGCCGCGCAGTTACACGATCAGCGACCTCGGTCCGCTGGCCCAGTTGCGCACCGGACGCCTGCCGCGGCGACTGTTCCAGTTGACCGCTGGCCTGGTGCTGTACGGGGTGTCGCTGGCCATGATGGTTCGAGCCGACCTGGGGCTGGCGCCCTGGGACGTGCTGCACCAAGGAATGACCCGGTGGCTGCCGCTGACCATCGGGCAGGCGATCATCGTGGCCAGTTTCGTGGTCCTGCTGCTGTGGATCCCGCTGCGCGAGAAGCCCGGGCTGGGCACCGTGGCCAATGCGGTCGTGATCGGCCTCGCCGCTGACGTCACCTTGGACGTCCTGCCGCACTCGGTCGACCTGTGGCTCCGGATCGTGCTGCTGGGCGCCGGGCTACTGCTCAACGGACTGGCCAGCGGACTCTACATCGGCGCCCAACTGGGACGAGGTCCGCGCGACGGCCTGATGACCGGGCTGGCTCGACGCACCGGACGCAGCCTGCGGTTGGTCCGCACGCTGATCGAGGTGCTGGTGGTGGTGGCAGGCATGCTGCTCGGCGGCAGCGCCGGCGTCGGCACCCTGCTCTACGCGTTCGGGATCGGGCCGATGACCCAAGCCACCCTGCCCTGGGTGTCGGTGGAACCGGTTACTTCTTCTTGAGGCTCGGAATGATCGAATCGAAGACCAGCGAATAGCCGAAGCCGTGGGCGACGATGTAGGTGATCCCCAGCCCGATCGCGGTCAGCACGAAGGCGAACAGGACGTAAGCCAGCACCGTCCCCATCGGGTTGCCCTTGGCGGTCGTGGTGACGCCGTCGGGGGTGATCGCGGTGTCGCCCTGGCCCCAGGCCAATGAGCGGACGCCGACCGCAAACAGGGTCGGCAGTCCGGCACCGAGCAGTACCCCGACCAGCAAGACCTTCCAGGCCGCGTCGATGGCGGCGTTGACCTGATCCATGGCGGGCTCCTCAGACCGAAACTGTCTCGGGGGACTTCTTCTTCGCGTCCTCCCACTCGTCGTTGACGTTGTGGTGGCCGATCGGTGCGCGGCGGGAGTGGATCCACATCCACAGGGCCAACCCGACCATCAGGGTGAAGACCACCAGGGCGCCGGCGAAGCCGCTGATCGAGTTGCCGATGAACCACATGATGGCGCCGACCACCCCGGCGCTGGGGATCGTGGTCAGCCAGGCCGCCAGCATTCGTCCGGCGACCCCCCAGCGCACCTCGGCCCCCTTGCGGCCGAGCCCCGAGCCCAGGATGGAGCCGGTGGCGACGTGGGTGGTGGACAGGGCGAAGCCGAGCTGGCTGGACGACAGGATGACTGCGGCGGCGGCACTTTCGGCGGCCATGCCCTGCGGCGGCGAGATCTCGATCAGGCCCTTGCCCATGGTCCGGATGATCCGCCAGCCGCCGAGGTAGGTGCCGGTGGCGATGGCGACGGCGCAGGCGAACTTCACCCAGAACGGGACGTTGTGCAGGTCGGTCCAGGCACCCGAGGCGATCAGCGCCAGGGTGATCACGCCCATCGTCTTCTGGGCGTCATTGGTGCCGTGGGAAAGCGACACCAGGGAGGCGGTGCCGATCTGGCCCCAGCGAAAGCCCGAGTCGCGATACCGCTCGTTCATTCCCTTGGTGGCCAGGAACACCAGCCTGGTCCCGATCATCGCGACGATCAGCGCGATCGTCGGTGAGAGGAGGCCGGGTAGCAGGATCTTGCCCACCACGCCGTCCAACTTGGCGCCTTCTCCGGCCCACTTGACGCCGTTCCAGCCCAGGCCGGCAATGGTGGCGCCGATCAGCCCGCCGAACAGCGCGTGCGAGGAACTGGACGGGAGGCCCCAGACCCAGGTGAGGATGTTCCAGGTGATGGCGCCGGCCAAGCCCGCCAGCAGGATCAGCAGCAGCGCGTGGCCGCCGTCGGCCAGCAGCTCAGGTTTCGGCGAGCCGTCCGAGTTCTGGATCTTGATCACCGCGTTGGTCACGGTGAGCGCGACCTCGATCGACAGGAACGCCCCCACCAGGTTGAGCACCGCGCTCAGCAAGACGGCGACCTTGGGGGTCAGCGCTTTGGTGGCGATGGAGGTCGCCATCGCGTTCGCGGTGTCATGGAAGCCGTTGGTGAAGTCAAAGGCAAGGGCGGTCAGGACGACCAGAACCAGGAGTATGAACTCGGGGGTCACGGTTTCAGCGTAAGGGAGAAACCATTGCTTGGGTAACGGGCGGAATTTGTGGACCCGTCATCTCCGATTCACCGGTTGGTTACCGCCCCCGGCGGGCCGCGAGCGAGCCTTCGCCACGCCCTCGACAGCGCCCGCCGCTACCCCTGACAGGGGGAAGGGGCCGCTACTACAGTGTGGCCGTGCGCATCCTCGCGCACCCGTTCAGAGGGGAAGTGTGGGCCGATGGGCGCCTCATTCGAGATCACCCGTAACGACAAGGGTGAGTACTACTTCAAGCTGACCAACGCCGACGGCAAGACCCTGCTTCGTTCCGAGGGCTACACCGCGAAAGCTTCCGCCAAGAACGGCGTGGAGTCCGTCCGCAAGAACGCGGGGGTGGCTGGCAAGCTCGAGGTCAAGGAGGCCAAGGATGGCCGCCCCTACCTGAACCTGCGCGCCGCCAACGGCCAGGTTGTCGCCACCAGCCCGATGTTCGCCGATCAGGCCGCCTGCGAGGCCGCCGTGGCTGCGATCACCACGGGTGCCGCCGGGGCGCCGCTCACCGACAACGCCTGAACCAACCGCCGCAGCCGGGCGTCCCTTGACGGGGCGCCCGGTTCGCGTTTTCGGGGGCCAAGCGGGGTGGCCCTAGGATTCTGGCCATGAGTTCGCCCATCCTCGCCGCGGTGGCCTGGCCCTACGCCAACGGCCCGCGGCACATCGGTCACGTGTCCGGCTTCGGGGTCCCCTCCGACGTCTTCGCCCGCTACCAGCGGATGGCCGGCCAGGACGTGCTGATGGTGTCGGGCACCGACGAGCACGGCACGGCGATCCAGGTTCAGGCCGACAATGAGGGCCTCACCCCCCGGCAGACGGCCGACAAGTACCACCGGGTGATCGCCGAAGACCTGCAGGCGCTGGGCTGTTCCTACGACCTGTACACCCGGACGACGACGCTGAACCATCGCGAGGTGGTCCAGGAACTGTTCCGGACGCTGAACCGCAACGGCTACGTCGTCGCCCGCAAGGAGCTCGGCGCGATCTCGCCCTCGACCGGGCGCACCCTGCCGGACCGCTACATCGAGGGCACCTGCCCGATCTGCGGATACGAGGGGGCTCGCGGCGACCAGTGCGACAACTGCGGTCGCCAGCTCGACCCGGTGGATCTGATCAATCCGCGGTCGCGGATCAACGGGGAGACACCGGAGTTCATCGAGACCGAGCACTTCTTCCTCGACCTGCCCGCTCTCGCCGGGGCCCTGGAGGAGTGGCTGGGGAGGCGGACCGACTGGCGTCCCAACGTGATGAAGTTCTCGCTGAACCTGCTGAAGGAGTTGCGCCCCCGGGCGATCACCCGCGACCTGGACTGGGGGGTGCCGATCCCGCTGCCGGAGTGGGAGACCGCCCCGATGAAGCGGATCTACGTCTGGTTCGACGCCGTGATCGGCTACCTGTCGGCCTCGATCGAGTGGGCCAAGCGGTCCGGTGACCCTGACGCCTGGAAGCGCTGGTGGCAGGGCGAGGAGGCCCGCTCCTACTACTTCATGGGCAAGGACAACATCACCTTCCACTCGGTGATCTGGCCGGGCATCCTGCTCGGCGCCAACGGTCTGGGAGATCTGGGCGGCACCGGGTCGGCCTATTCGCCGCTGTCGCTGCCGACCGAGGTGGTGTCGTCGGAGTACCTGACGATGTCGGGATCGAAGTTCGCCTCGTCCCGCGGCCACGTGATCTACGTCCGGGACTTCCTGGCCACGTTCGGCCCGGACGCGCTGCGCTACTTCATCGCCGTGGCCGGTCCGGAGAACCAGGACACCGACTTCACCTGGGACGAGTTCGTCCGCCGCAACAACTTCGAGTTGGCCAACGAGTGGGGCAACCTAGTCAACCGGTCGATCTCGATGGCGCACAAGAACGTCGGATCGATTCCCGAGGCTGGCGAGTTGACCGACGCCGACCTGGAATTGCTGGACGCCTCCCGGGCCGCCTTCGACACCGTGGGTGACCTGTGGGGCCGGTGCAAGTTCAAGGCCGCCACCACTGAAGCGATGCGGATCGTCGGCCTGGCCAACAAGTACCTCTCCGACCAGGAGCCGTGGAAGCTGAAGGACGATCCGGTCCGGCGGGACACCGTCCTGCACGTGGCGCTGCAGGTGGTCTCCGACTGCAACACCCTGCTTACCCCGCTGCTGCCGCACGCGGCGCAGAAGGTCTTTGAGGCGCTGGGCGGGTCAGGCCTCTGGGCGGCTCAGCCCGAGCTTCGGATGGTGTCGGAGGAGGGCAGCGAGGACTACCCGGTGCTGACCGGCGACTATGCGTCCCAGCAGGCGGTGTGGGGGTCGCGCCCGATCGCAGTCGGGACGCCACTGGCGAAGCCGGTGCCGATCTTCGCCAAGTTGGACGAGGCGCTGGCCCAGACCGGCCCGGAGTGGGCGCCGATCGGCTGATCATCCGCGCTGGGCCAGCCGGTTTACACCCGGGATGCCCCGTATTGGCGCCGGGTGCCCTCATTGGGCCATCGAGGATGTCAACGGGCGCACGCCCACGACGGCACCGCTGGGCGCCGAAGCTAGTCGTGACGGCCCTCGGGCGGGATCAGCCGGGCGCTGGGCGGGATCAGGTGTCGCCCGACCGGAGCGGTGGTGGTGAACGAGAAGGCCCGTTCCTCGATCGCCTGGTCTTCGGCGGTCATCCGAGTGGCGTGCATGTGTAAGTGCTCCTCCCAGGAGCCGACGGTGAAGTGTTCGATGAAGGTCTGCGGTTGCTCAGCGATCCGGAACAACTCCCAGCGCAGCGCGCCGCTGCGCAGCCGGGAGCGCCGCATGTCCTGCATCGCGTCGACGAAGTGGTCCTCTTCCTCGGGGGATACCTGGTACTCCACCCGCACCGCCACCGGCCCGACCTCGGCCGGGTCCTCGATCAGCGGCGCCTCACCCCAGTAGGCGACCGGGCTGCGGTCCTCGCCGCCACTCTCAGGCACCCGCAGCCAGACGCCGGCCACCGCCGTCAGGGCCACCAGGGCCGAGGCCGTCCAGATCGCCGTGGGCAGCCCCGCGAATTGGGTGAGCAGGCCCCACAGCGGCGACACGATCGCCTGCGAGCCGGTGAACGCCATCATGTAGACCGCCAGCGCCCGGGCCCGCACCCACCCCGGCAGGAACAACTGCAACTCCGACACCAGGGTGGAGGCGGTCGCAGTCCAGCCGTAACCCGCCAGCAGCAGCAACGGGATGGCCAGCCACAGCGAACCGACGACCATCACAGCGGCCAGCCCCAGGGCGAAGATCACCGCCGACAAGCCGACCACGGCGTTGGACGACAACACCCGCTTCACCCGGCCGAGCGTGAGCGCGCCGGCCACCGCGCCGACACCGAGCGCCGCGAACAGCACGCCGTAGCCGGACGAGTCCAGCCCGAGCTGCCGGCTGGCGATCAGCGGCAGCAGCGCCCACAGGGCGGTCGCCGGGGCGACGAAGATGATCAGCCGGATGATGATCCGACGGACGACCGGCTCGTGCCGGACGTACCGGCCGCCGGCTCGCAGTGCTGGGAGAAACCGTTCCCGCCGCCCGAACTCGGGACGCTGCCGGCGCCACACCAGCAGCACCACCACCAGCAGCACGGCGCAGCCGGCGTTGAACGCGAACACCACCGGCACACCGGCCTGGGCGATCAGGAAGCCGGCGATCGCCGGGCCGGCCGCTCGGGACAGGTTCACGCTCACCATGTCCAGCCGGGTCGCCGCCGCCAGTTGCTCGCGCGGCACCAGTTCGGTGATCAGTGGCTGCCAGGTAGGGATCAGCACCGCCATCCCCACCCCGATGGCGAACGTGAATCCGAGAAGCAGCAGCGGCGGCATCTGGCCGAGGAAGGTCAGGGTCGCCAGCAGGATGGACACCACGATCATGTAGAGCTCGACCCCGAACAGCAGCCAGCGCCGATCGAAGGCGTCGGCGAGCACGCCCGCCGGTAGCGCCAGCAGCATCACCGGCAGCGTGCTGGCAGTCTGGACCAGGGCCACGATGGTGGCCGCGTTGGGGTCGTTGACGAACAGCCATTGGGCGCCCACCATCTGTGCCCAGCCGCCCACGCTGCTCACCATCACCCCTAACCAGAGCCAGAGGAACGCCTTGCGGCGGAAGGGTGCGAAGGAGGAGCTTTCGGTGGCGTGGGCGGTGGTCACCCCCGCATGGTAGGCACTCGTCAGCTGTCGGTGCCCGGTTGGGCCGAAGATGCCACCGGGTTGCCCAACCGCCCCGCGGCGTCGGCCATCGAGACCGGCTGGAACCCGGCCGCCAGGGCCCGGCGACGCAGCGCCGGCTGGGCCCGCCACAGCGCGAAACCGCGGCGCAGCAGCACCCAGGTGGACTTCCGCTTCTGGGCCAGGTCACGACGGAGCCGCCACCAGGCCACCTCGGTCCGTGGCCGATCCAGGTAGAGCCCCTCGGCCTCGATCCCGGCCGCTCGGGCCAGCGGGAGCGCCTCGATCGCGAAGATCCCCTCCGCCAGCAACACCGGGGAGTTGAGGTCCAAGGTGACCCGGTGGGTGCCGACCGCGCGGCTCTGCGGAATCGAATACTCGGGCGCTTCGGCGGCACCGGTCTCCAGCAGAGTCCCGATCGCGGCGACCGCGGCAGCGCCGTCCCAGGAGGCCGGGTCGTCCCAGTCGACGATGCCCAGGGTGCGGGGGAGGCCGGGGGCGTCGGCGTCGCGGTAGAAGTCGTCCAGGCGCAGGCAGGGCAACCCCGAGCGACGCACCAGGCGGGACTTGCCGCTGCCGGACGGCCCGGCGATCAGCACCAGCCTGGGGACCGTCATGACCGTCGAGTCTAGGACAACCAGTCCCGACCGACGGTCAGGATTCCAGCGCCAGGGCGGCGGCGATGTCGGATCGCAGTTGGGCCATCCGCGCCGCTGCCCGGGGCCGGGCCACGGCCAGATCCTGGCTGTCGGCGATCGGCAGGCTGACCTGCAGGTAGCACTTCAGTTTCGGCTCGGTCCCCGACGGCCGGACGATCGCCCGGACGGTCTCCCCGGTGAACATCAAGCCATCGGTGGGTGGCAGCGTTCGTCCCTCAGACAGATCCTCGAAGGCCACCGGATCCCCGGCCAGCACACTGGGTGGGTTGGTCCGCAGCCGCGCCATCCCGTCGCTGATCAGCGACAGGTCGGAGACCCGGTAGGAGAGCTGCGAGGTCACGTTCAACCCGTAGCGCTGCGCCATGTCGTCCAGCAGATCGGGGATGGTGCGGCCGTGATCCTTCAGTCTGGCGGCCAGGGTGAGCAGCCGGACCAGGGTGGTGATCCCGTCCTTGTCCGGCACCGCCTCGGGATCGGTGCAGTAGCCGATCGCCTCTTCGTAACCGAAGGCCAGGCCGGGCACTCGACCGATCCACTTGAACCCGGTCAGGGTCTGCTGGAACGGCTGGCCGTGGCGCTGCGCCATCACCCCGAGCTGGGTGCTGGAGACGATCGAGCAGGCGTAGACCCCCTGGCGTCCCTCGCTCAGCAGCGACTCTGCCAAGACGGCACCGAGTTCGTCGCCGGTCAACATCCGCCAGGCGGGCTGGCCGGTGTTCGGATCGGGGAACGGAACGGCCACCGCGCAGCGATCGGCGTCCGGATCGTTGGCGATCGCCAGGTCAGCACCACGCTCCAGGGCAAGGGCGAGGGCGAGGTCCATCGCGCCCTTCTCCTCGGGGTTGGGGAAGGCGACGGTGGGGAACGCCGGGTCCGGCTCGACCTGGGCGGCCACCTCGTGGGGCTCGGGGAATCCGCAGGCGGCTGCCACCCGCCGGACGATCTCGGCCCCAACCCCGTGCATCGCGGTGTAGACCCAGGTCAGTTGCCGCGGGGCGTCGGCATCGACCAGCGAGGCGGCGCGGGCGACGTAGGCGGCGACCAGATCGTCGCCGACCGACGTCCACTGGTCGCGGCGCTCGATCGCGGCCAGGGGGCGGGACGCGACTGCCGCGATCTCGGCGGCGATCTCGGCATCGGCGGGCGGGACGATCTGGGAGCCGTCGCCGAGGTACACCTTGTAGCCGTTGTCCTGCGGCGGGTTGTGCGAAGCGGTGACCACGACGGCCGCGACGCAGTCGAAGTGGCCGATCCCGAAGGCGACGACCGGGGTCGGCAGGTGACGCTCGCACAGCAGCGGCTCCAGTCCGGCGCCCGCCATGATCTCGGCGGTGTCGCGGGCGAAGACGTCGGAGTTGTACCGGGCGTCGTAGCCGATGATCACCCGGCCGCCGGCCATCCCCTTGGCGACCAGGTAGTTGGCCAGCCCGGCGGCGGCCTGAGAGACCACCACCCGGTTCATCCGGCCCGGTCCCGGGCCAAGCGCACCGCGCAGCCCGGCCGTGCCGAAGGTCAGCGGTCCGGCGAAGGCGTCGGTGAGTTCAGCCAGGGCATCCGCGTCGCCGGCGGTCGCCTTGTCGCGCAGGTTCGTCAGGGCGGTGGCGGTGGCCTCGTCGGGGTCCTCGGCGAGCCAGGCCTCGATCGCCTGGGCGAGGGCAGCGTCCACGGTTCCTCCTTGGTCGGGCGATAACAGCTAGAGGCGCTCGAGCAGCCCGCCCAGCAGCGAGCGCAGCCGGGGTTCGGCGGCCCGGCCGGCCTCGACCACCTCGGCGTGATTGAGCGGCGTCGGTGAGATGCCCGCGGCCGGATTGGTGACCAGCGAGATGCCCAGCACCTCGAGTCCGGCCTCGCGGGCGGCGATCGTCTCCAAAGCGGTGGACATGCCGACCAGGTCGCCACCGATCACCTTGGCGAAGCGAACCTCGGCCGGCGTTTCGTACTGCGGGCCGCTGAACTGGCAGTAGACGCCCTCGTCCAGCGTCGGGTCCACCTGCCGGGCCAGGTCGCGAAGGCGGCGACTGTAGGCCTCGCTCAGGTCGATGAAGGTGGCTCCCACCAGGGGCGTCGCCCCGGTCAGGTTGATGTGGTCGGCGATCAGCACCGGGGTGCCCGGCGCCCAGGCGGGGTTCAGCCCGCCACAACCGTTGGTCAGCACGAGCACCCCAGCGCCGGCCGCGGCAGCCGTCCGGACGCCGTGGACGACGGCGGCGACCCCGCGCTGTTCATAGAAGTGGGTGCGACCAGTGAACAGTGCGGCCAACTTGCCGGCCGGGGTTCGGATCAGCCTCAGCGCACCACCGTGGCCGGCCACCACCGGCGCCGAGAAGCCGGGCAACTCGGCCAGCGGGCACTCGTCCACCAGTTCGCCCAAACCCACCGCCGCGGTCGACCACCCCGAGCCGAGGACGAGGGCGAGATCGATCCGCTCGACGCCGAACCGGGACGTCAAGGCGGCGGCCGCTTCGGCGGCCAGGAGTGCGGGATCGTCGGTCACGCGCCGACTCTATGCACCGGCTCCGACATCGTCCACCCGTCCGGCTGGGCGTCGCCGTGGCGTGGAAGAATGCCCCCGTGACGGACGTGGTGATCATCGGCGGCGGGCCCGGCGGCTACGAGGCAGCGCTGGTCGGGGCGCAGCTCGGCGGGCAGGTCACGCTGATCGAGCGCGACGGCATGGGCGGCGCGGCGGTGCTGACCGACGTGGTCCCGTCGAAGACGCTGATCGCCACCGCCGAGGTGGCCACCACCATCCGCGGCGCGCACGAGCTTGGGCTGCGACAGCTCGACGGGGACGACCTGGCCGCCGGGCTGAGCGTCGATCTGGGGGCGATCAACCAGCGCGTGCTGAGCCTGGCCGGGGCCCAGTCGTCCGACATCCACGGTCGACTGGAGAGCGAGGGCGTTCGGATCATCCGGGGTACCGGCCGGCTGGACGGAACCGATGCGGTGATCGCCACCACCGAAACGGGGGACGAGCGCCTGAGGGCCGACATCACCCTGGTGGCCACCGGGGCCGCGCCGCGGATCCTGCGGGAAGCGCCCCCCGACGGGGAACGGATCCTCACCTGGAAGCAGATCTACCACCTGAGCGAATTGCCGGAGCGGCTGATCGTGGTGGGTTCCGGCGTGACCGGAGCCGAGTTCGCCAGCGCCTACCACGCGCTGGGGGCCGACGTGGTCCTGGTGTCGTCGCGCCACCAGGTGCTGCCCGGGCAGGACGAGGAGGCGGCCCGCCTGATCCAGGACGTGTTCGAGCGCTCCGGGATGACGATCATGTCGCAGGCCCGCGCCAAGAGCGTCGAGCGGGTCGGTGGGGAGGTGATCGTCCGGCTGGCCGACGGCCGGACCGTCACCGGTTCGCACTGCCTGATGGCGGTCGGGGCCGTGCCCAACACGCGCGACCTGGGGCTGGAGGAGGCCGGGGTGGCCCTGACCGAGTCGGGTCACATCAAGGTCGACAAGGTGTCCCGGACGAACGCCCGCGGGGTCTACGCGGCCGGGGACTGCACCGGCGTCTTCGCGTTGGCGTCGGTGGCGGCGATGCAGGGTCGGATCGCGATGTGGCACTCCCTGGGCGACGCGGTGCAACCACTGGACCTGCGGACCGTGTCGTCCAATGTGTTCACCGCGCCGGAGATCGCCACCGTCGGGGTGGCCCAGGCACAGGTGGACGCTGGGCTGGTCCGGGCGCTGGCGGTGATGGTGCCGTTGCGGACCAACGCCCGGGCGAAGATGCGCGGCCTGCGCGACGGTTTCGTCAAGATCTTCTGCCTGCCGACCACCGGGATCGTGGTCGGCGGGGTGGTGGTGGCACCACAGGCCAGCGAGCTGATCCATCCGCTGTCGATCGCGGTCCGCGACAAGCTGACGGTCGACCAGGTGGCCCATTCGTTCACCGTCTACCCCTCGCTGAGCGGTTCGGTGGCCGAGGCGGCCCGTCGGCTGCACGGGCATTCGGACCAGCAGATGGTCGCCTACTGAGTCGTCGTCAGGCGTCGACGATGTCGCACAGCACCGTCCCGCTGGACACGGTCGTCCCCGGCTCGGCGTTGAGGGAGCGGATCCGTCCGGCCCGGTGAGCGTTGATCGGCTGCTCCATCTTCATCGCCTCCAACACCACCAGCAGCTGGCCCTCGGTGACCAGGTCGCCCTCGGACACCGCGACGCTGACGATCGTGCCCTGCATCGGCGCGGTGATCGCGTTCTGCGACGCCGCCCCAACGCTGGTCGGGGAACGTCGTCGTCCCGGCCGTGGGGTGCTCGGGCGTGCGGTGGGGTTGCTCAGCCCGGCCGGCAGCCGCACCTCGAACCGCCGGCCGTTGACCTCCACGGTGACGGTCTCCCGGTCGGCCTCGCTCGGTGCCGCCACGCCGCCGAGGTAGGCGGGCAGGGCGTTGTCGAAATCGGTCTCGATCCAGCGGGTGTGGACGCCGAAGCGACCGTCGGCGGCCGTGAAAGCCGGGTCGTCCAACACTGCCCGGTGGAACGGCAGGACGCTGGGCATGCCCTCGAGCACCGTCTCGGCCAGCGCGCGCCGGGCACGCGCCAGGGCGTGCTCGCGGTCGCGCCCGGTCACGATGATCTTGGCCACCAGGGAGTCGAAGGCTCCCGGGACGGCCATCCCGACGCGGTAGCCCTCGTCCACCCGCACCCCGGGTCCAGACGGCGGCTGCCAGGCGGTCAGGGTTCCCGGGGCGGGCAGGAAGTTGCGGCCCGGATCCTCGGCGTTGATTCGGAACTCGATGCTGTGGCCGCGCGGGCTCGGGTCGTCGTAGTCGAGCGGCTGCCCGTCGGCGATCCGGAACATCTCGCCGACCAAGTCGATCCCGGTGACCTCCTCGGAGACCGGATGCTCCACCTGCAGACGGGTGTTCACCTCAAGGAAGGCGACGGTTCCGTCCTCGCCGACCAGGAACTCGCAGGTGCCGGCGCCGACGTAGCCCACTGCGGCCAGGATCGCCTTGGAGGCGGTCACCAGCTGGTCGCGCTGGTCGGTGCTGAGAAAAGGGGCCGGCGCCTCCTCGATCAGTTTCTGGTGGCGGCGCTGCAGGGAGCAGTCACGGGTCGAGATCACCACCACCGTGCCGTGGCTGTCGGCCAAGCACTGGGTTTCGACATGGCGGGGACGGTCGAGATAGCGCTCGACGAAGCATTCGCCGCGGCCGAAGGCGGTGATCGCCTCGCGGGTGGCGGAGGCGAACAGGTCGGGGATGTCGGCGATCGTCCGGGCCACCTTGAGACCGCGCCCGCCGCCCCCGAAGGCCGCCTTGATCGCGATCGGCAGGCCGAACTCCTGGGCGAAGGCGATCGCCTCGTCGGCGTCCGCCACCGGGTCGGCGGTGCCCGGGACCAGGGGGGCGCCCACCTTGAGGGCCACGTGCCGGGCGCTGACCTTGTCTCCCAGCGCTCGGATCGCCGACGGCGGCGGGCCGATCCAGTTGAGGCCGGCGTCCAGGACGGCCTGGGCGAAGTCGGCGTTCTCGGCCAGGAAGCCGTAGCCGGGGTGGACCGCGTCGGCGCCGCTGCGGGCGGCCACGTCCAGCAGCTTCGAGACGTCGAGGTAGGTCTGGGCCGGGGTCGTCCCCTGGAGGGCGTAGGCCTCGTCGGCCAACGTCACGAACAGGCCACCGGCGTCCGGGTCGGCGTAGACCGCGACCGTGGCCAACCCGGCGTCCTGTGCTGCCCGGATGATTCGGGTGGCGATTTCGCCCCGATTGGCGACCAACACCTTGCGCAACGCCACGTCCGGTCCTCCCTAGGCGCTGAACCGCCTCGTCTGGTGACCCGCGGCGGCCAAGCCGGAGCTGATCGTCCGCGCCAAGGTCAGGCTAGCCCCATCGTGGCGGGGCAGCCGGATGGTGGCGTAGTCGCCGGCCTCGACCGCCGCCAGGGCGCGCTGCCGGATCACCGCCGGATCGGTGATCTCGGCGCCCAGCTCGCCGGCGGCGCGGACCAGGCGGTGCGGGTGGAACTCGATCGCCGTGGCCAGGCCGTGGCGGTCGGCGTTGGCGCGGAGGTTCGACCCGGCCAGCGCGACCACGATCAGCCGCGGGTCGTAGTCGAGAACCGCGTTGACCAGGGCCCAGGCGTGCTGCCGGTCGGTCTGGACGGCGTCCAGCAGCGCCCCGGACGGCCGGACGTAGGACACCCTCGTCCCTTCGGTGAGGGCGATCCCGTCCAGGGCTCCCAGTTGATAGATGATCTCGGCGGTGAGGTCATCGGCGGAGTAGTCGATGAAGCGTTCCCCGCGACCGAAGGGATCGCGGTAGCCGACCAGCGCACCGACCGCCAGACCGGCGCCCGCCGCGGTCGCGCAGGCGTTTTGCATGGCCACCGGATCGCCGACGTGAGCTCCGCACGGGACGTTGACCGAACTGGCCATCGAGGCCAGTTCAGTCTCGACCCTCTCCGACCAGCCCGAGGGGTCAACCCCCAGGTCGGCGTTCAGGTCGATCAGCACCCCGACACCGTAGTGCAGTCGCGACACGTGGCCTGACGCCGAACCGGCGTTAACCGCTTGGGGGAGGTCGCGGTCAAATCACTGTTTCGGCGGAGCCGTCCGCCCTTAAGGCAGTCGGCCCCGTTCCGCTCGGCAGGTTCTATTCACTGGCGTCCACGGGTTTGGCGGTCCGGAGGCGGGCCAGTTCCTTTCTGGACTTGCCGAATCTGAGGTAAAGGGAGGGTAGGACGAACAGATTCAGCAGTGTCGACGTGACCAGGCCACCGAGAATGACCACCGCCATCGGGTACTCGATCTCGTGGCCAGGAAGGTTGCCCATGATCACGAGTGGGACCAGCGCCAATCCCGTCGCACTGGCTGTCATCAGAATGGGCGCAAGTCGCTCAGCGGCACCGCGGATCACCAGGTCCTTGCCGAACGGAACCCCCTCACGGAATTCCAGGTGTTGGAAGTGGCTGATCATCAGGATCCCGTTACGGGCAGCGATTCCGAAGACCGTCAAGAATCCCACCAACGAGCCCAGGGTGATCACCCCACCCGTTACTCGGGCGGCGATCAAGCCCCCCACCAGCGCCATGGGTAGCGACACAAACAGCAGCGTCGCCAGTCTCACCCGACCGGAGGCTGCCTGGAGCAGCAGGAAGATCACCACAGCGGCGATCAGTCCGTACAGCCCGAGCCGACCTTGGGCGGCACCGAACTCGCTGGACTCACCCGTGATCTCAATGTGCACGCCGGGCGGAAGGGTGAGGCCCTTGAGGCGGTTCTCAACCTCTCGGACGACAGACGCCAGGTCGGTGCCCTTGATATTGCCCCCAACGTCGATCTTTCGGGAGCCCTTGATACGTTCCACGGCGTTCGGGGTCGGCCCCAACGTGATGGTTGCGACGTCGCTGAGCTTGATCAGCTCGCCACTGGGGGTTGAGATCGGGAGACTCGCCAGGGCCGTCACACTGTTTCGAGTCTCTGGCGTACTCCAGACGTGGACGTCATAAGCCCGGCCACCCTGGAAGAGGTCGCCGACCTCTTCGCCGGCGATCATGGTCGCCGCCTGCCGACGCACGTCACCTGGCTTGAGGCCGTGCTTGCTCGCGGCCGCTTCCTTCACCTCGATGGCGATGTGTGGCACGTTGGTCAGGAAGGACGGATGAACGTCGACCAAGCCCGGTACGTCCTTGATCTTCGCGGTGATCTCAGTGGCCTGCTTCTCCAGGACCGCGAGATCTGGACCACTGATCCGAACCACGACGGCCTCCGAGGTGCCCGTGAGCACTTCCTTGACCCGTTCCCGGAGGTAGGTCTGGACGTCGCGGTAGATGCCCGGGTACGCCTCCACGACCCGGCTGACCTTGTCGAGTGTCGCGTCGTAATCCACGTCTTCGCTGATGCTGATCCAGTTCTCCCCGAAGTACACGCCGTACACCTCGTCAGCCAGGAGTGCCTGGCCAATGTGGGACCCGCAGTTCCGCACCCCGGGGATCTCCCGGAGATCGCGACAACCATTGACCGAGATCCGCACCTCCTCTGCCTGCGACGTTCCGGGCGGGGTCAGCCAGTGCATCAGGAAGTCCCGCTCCTTGAAGTTCGGCAGGAGCGATTGACCCAGGGTGGGCGCGATCACGCCGCCCGCGACAACACACACCGCGAGCACCGCTATTGCAGGCTTGACTTTGCGGCTGACAGCTCCCAGTGCCTTGGTGTAGCTCGACTTCAAGGTGGTGAGCAGCCAAGGTTCCTTCGGGTTGACGTCGCCCTTGTGCATCAGGATGAAACACAACGCCGGAGTGACCGTGAGCGCGACCGCCAGGGAGGCCATGACGGCGAGTCCGTAGGCCATCACCAAGGGCTGGAAGAAGGCTCCCGAGAGCCCGCCCAAGAAGAAGACCGGCACAATCGACACCACGTCGATCAAGGTGGCGTAGATGATCGCCGAGCGCACTTCGACCGACGCCTCCACAATGATCCGCGGAACGTCTTTCAGCCCGATGGAGCCGGACGCCCCTCGAAGCCGTCGCACAATGTTCTCGACGTCGATGATGGCGTCGTCGACCACGACCCCGATCGACACGACCAGTCCCGCCAGAACCATCACGTTGATGGTCTGGTCGAACTGGTCCAGCAAGGTCAATGCCGTGATCAGAGACAGCGGGATGGAGACGAGGCTGATCAGGGTGGTCCGCCATTCCATCAGGAAGGCGATCAGGATAAGGATAACCAGGCCCACGCCCAGGAGCAGAGACGTGGTCAGATTGTCGATCGCTGTCTGGATGAACGTGGCGGGTCGGAAGATGGTTGTGTCGACCTCGATGCCCTTCAGGGCTGGCGCCAGCTCCTCCATGGCAGCCTCAATGCCCCTGGTGATTTCCAGCGTGTTGGTGTCAGGGAACTTCTGGACCACCAGCAGGATGCCAGGGGCGTCGTTGACCACACCGTCGCCCCAGGTGGGCCCGTACGTGGTCAGCACCTTCCCCAGATCGCCGAGGGTGTAGGTCTTGCCCTCACGATTGGTGATCGCGACGTCCGCGAGGGACTTCTCGTCATTGATCGCCTGCTTGGAGCGGACCGAGAGCCTGAACCCATTTGCCTCTATGAACCCTCCCGTGCCGATCACCGACCCATCGGTGTACTTCAGCACCTGGGCGTCCAGTGCCTGGGCAGTGGTGTCCATCACCTCTTCGGTGGTCAGCTTGGTACTGGCCAACTTGGCCGGGTCCAACTGAACGTGCAACTGCTGCAGTTGCTCGCCCCAGATGGCCACGTTGGCCACCCCCGGGACGCGCAGGAGCTTCTGGCGGATGGTCCAGTAGGAGATGCGGGACAGCTCCATTTGCGAGATCGACCGCGACGAGAGCCCGATCTTGAGGATCCGGCTGGTCGAGGAGAGCGGCGGCATGATCACCGGGGGCGAGGCCCAGGTCGGTAGACCAGGCGTGATCTGTGCGATGCGTTCAGCGACGAGCTGGCGCATCTGCTCCTGATCAACACCCCGATCGAAGATCAGGGTGATCGAGGACAGGTCCACCACTGACTTGGACCGAAGCTCCTTGACCCCCTCAATCCCTGCCAGCTGTTCCTCCATCGGGGTGGTGATCAACTCTTCGACCTCGGTCGACGAATTTCCGACGGCGATGGTTTGAATCTCAACCCGGGGTGGGGCGAACTCAGGGAACACGTCGACCGAAGCGCTCCTGAGATCGATGATCCCCAAGGACATGACGGCTGCGGCGGCGAACAGCACGATCCACTTGAACTTAAGGCTCGAAGCCACAATCCAGCGCATCATTAGTGCCCAACCCCCTGCTCGGCACCCCACACCTGGTTGGAGCCCACGGTCACGACCAGAGTTCCGGCGGCTGGGCCCTTGGAGAGCCAGGCTTTGGTGCCGTCGTCCTTGACGAGGTCAACGGCGACCCGTTGGTAGGTGAGCGGGGCTGGAGCAATGAACACGATGATCGCCCCTGCCTTATCGATGATCAGCGCTGAACTGGGGACGACGGCGTTCGGGCCGTCCTGCTCTACCGGTACCGTCTGCAGCCCCGCCCGGGCGGCGCTCTCCTCGGTGAATTTCACTACCTTGGCCTGTGGGGAGGCGGTCGGCGTCTCCACGGAGTACGGCTCATAGTGTTTTGTCGTGGTCGGCTTTGCCGGCGTGCAGCCGGCGGTGATCGACATCACGAGCAGCGCGCCACTCAGACCCGCCGCGACCCTGGCGCCCATCAGGCTCTCCCGGCCTTCAGTCGGGACTCCTGTGCGGACCCAGCTGGGGCGGGGGGCCGTGGCGCCATCGTGGCGGGAAGAAGCAAGGCCGATGCCGTCGCCGTCACCAGCCCGCAGAGCACCACGATGGCGAACGGCTGGAGGATCTCCATTCCCGGTAGGCCACCCATCACGGCGAAGGGCAGCACCAGCAGGGCAGCACCCAAGCTCGATCCAAGGACGCCGTTGAGATGGCTGGCCAACGCCTGCCCCGCCGATCGATCGGCGGCCCCATCAGGGGGCGGCTTCAGCTGCAGGGCGTTGCGGCTGGCGATGCCGACGAGAGCCAGCAAGCCGAACCAAGCGCCGAGTCGCCCACCCATGGCGATCGCTCCAGCGACGCCGCCGGAGACCGCCGCAGCGACCGACAGAAGCGCTGTGGCGCCCGCCGACCATGAACCGAGGGCCGCTTGGAACAGCAGGAACATGGCGAGGACCGCAGCGACGCTGAAGCCGACCACCTTGCCGAGGTCCATGGTTTCGGCTGCGGACGAGGTTAGAACCGCGGCATGGTGCTCCAGTGGGAAGATGACTTCACTCACCCGGTCCTCAACCGCCGCGGCAATCGTGTCGAGATTGCCCTCGACCGTGGCGACCACGTCAAGCTTCCGGGCCACCGAGTCGCGGCTGATCACCGTGGGCACCTGGACGGTCGTGACATCGGCCACCTGGTCCAGGGTCACAGTTCCGCCGGACGGGGCGTTGAGGACCAGTTTCTTGACCGCGTCGACACTGGCTCGCGAGGCCGGGGTTCCCTGGACAATCACGTCGAACACCTTCTGACCCTGGAAGATGCTGCCCACCTGGATCCATTGGACGAGAATTGCCTCGGCACGCCGCACATCGCCGGGCTTGACGCCGTACTGCTTGGCCCGATCCAGATCGACGGTGATCTCAACGCTGTTTTGGAGGCCCGGGCTGATCACCTGGGGATCCTTGACGCCCGGGACCCCTGCCAGCAGGGTCTTGATCTCATTGGCCTTGGCGCTCATCGTGGTCGGATCTTCCCCATAGATGCGCACCGTCAGCGGGTATGCAGAGCCAGTGAGCACCGATAGCTGACTACCGGGCACAGACGTGCCTTGCTCGATCGCCCCCAAGTCACGCACACGTTTGGAGGCGTAGGGAGCGACCTCACTGGTCAGGCCGGTGACGCCGGTTGCCGCCTTGGTCACGCCCGCCAGCGCTTCGTCATAGTTGACCGAATCGGAGAGTCGGACCCACACCTGCGCTGAGTTGACGTCGACGATCTGGTCGCCCGTCACCGCCCGGCCCACGCTTGCGGCGGTGGACTCTACGCCGCCCACCTGCTTGATCTGGTCGATGGCTCCGACAACCAGCTGGTTCATGGCGGGCAGGGAGGTGCCAGGAGGCGCATTCAGCGTCACCACCAAGTCCCGATCGCGAAGGTCGGGGACCAAGTTCCTGGGCAGCAGGAAGCTTCCGCCCACGGCCAGGGCGGCCAGCACAGCCAGGACGGCGACCCCCACCTTTCCGCGCGCCGCCCGGACGACCAGATCGCCGTACGAGGGGGCGACCCGTGCCGAGAGACTGGGACGTGCGGCCGTCCTGGCCACCAACATCCACTCCAGGGCGGGGGCGAGGGCGACCTGGATGACGAAGCCCACTCCGAGGGCGATCAGGTAGGCGACGACCGCGGGCAACAGGAATCGGCCGGGGGCACCGTCCATCACGGCGAGTGGGAGGATTGTCACGATTCCGATCAGCAGTCCATAGCCCAGCGGCGAACCAGCCGCGTTCACCGTGTTGAGGAACGAGTCTCGATCCGTTCCGGACACCCGCGGCGATTGCGACACCCGGATGCTGTCGTAGGCGATGAGAGTGGCGGCGACGCCCAAGCCGACGAAAGTGATGGCGTTGAAGGTGTCCCCACGAGCATGGAGGATCAGGGCGGTCGCGGTCAGGGCGGTTGCGGCCGTGGCCAATGCGATCGCAGCCGTCCGCCAGCTGAGGAACCACAACCAGACCCCCACCCCCAGCAACACCAGGCCGACCCCCACAGCCAGGCCAAGATTGGCGGCCATGCTGGCCACGTAGTTGCCCGAGCGGAAAATGGAAGCGTTGACCTGCATCCCCGACAAACCGGGTTGGAGCTCGGCGAGAGCCTTCTCGACCGCTGCGGTGACCGTCCGGGGATTCGCATTGGGGAACTTTTCGACCACCAGCATCAGGCCATCGCCCTTACCGTTGATCACCGCATCGCCGATCAGCGGCTGATGATCCTCCACCACCGTGGCCACGTCGCCCAGGCGGAGTTTGCCCTTGGTTCCGTCGACGGGAATCTTCGCGAGTTCCTCAACCGTGGCGAGCTTGTCAAAGACGTGGATCACCTGAAGCCGCTGCTGAGCCGTCTCGACGAAGCCACCGGTGCCGGGTGTCGATGCCTCCAAGAAGCTCAGCGGCGAGACGATCTGGGCATTGCCGGTCGACGTCACAATCTGCTCCAGCGTGACACCTTTGGCGGCGAGGTTGTTGGGATCCACCTGAACCTGCAGTTGCCGCTCCTGCTGACCCCAGATGGCGACGTTAGCCACACCCGGGATTCCCATCAGCCTGGGTTTGACGGTCCAGCGGGCGAGGACGCCTCCCTGAATTGGGGTCAGAGTCGCCGATTCGAGGCTGACCATCAGCAAGCGGCTGGTCGAGGACAACGGTTGCAGCATCGTGGGCGGCTTGGACACTTGCGGCAGGGCGTGTGCCTGGGTCAACTTCTCCTGGACACGGGCCCGTGCCTCGTACTGACTCACCTCAGCGTCGAACACCATCACGATTCGCGACAGACCGGTCAATGACTCCGAACGGATCACGTCGACGTCCTGAATTCCGTTCAGGAGGTCGGCCTCGAGCGGAACGGTGATCAGTTGCTCCACCTCTTCGGCCGACAGACCTAACGCCTCGGTCTGGACCTCGACGTAGGGCGGGGCGTACTCGGGAAGGGCGTCCACGGATGCCCGTGGAAGCTGCACGACACCCAAAGCGAGGACGCCAGCGGCGAGGGCCAGGATGACCATGCGGAATCGGAGGGCTGCATTGACCAGAGCGGTGAGCATGTTGCCGCCTTAGGGGTGATGAAATTGTCGGTTGCGGGGAATGCTAGAGGCGGAGGTCGCCTCATCTCATCCCCATAGGAGTGAGTTTGAGAGTGTTGTGATACTCATTCGGCTTGGATTTGCCCGCGTCGCCGGGGAAAGTTGGCGAAACTCTCAAGAGTTTCTTAGGTATTCCTTTCGCAAAACGAAGGGGGTGCCCGTGCCAGGTGGAGCACACATCATGCTTGGCCAAGACAGCAGCGACGGCCCGCGCGTCGCGACGCCGTGCCATGCTGACCGGGTGAGCAGGGTGGACGGATGCACCAGCCGGGTCTGGCGCGACGGCCAGGAGATTGCCCGCGATTTTCCCTTGGCCGACCTGGACACCTGGCTGGCGGACGAGACGGCCCTGGTGTGGCTGGACCTGTGCTCGCCGGACGAGGCGGTGTTGGCCACGTTGGCGGACGAACTCCACCTCGACCCCTTGGCCGTCGAGGACGCCGTCGAGCCCCGGGAGCGTCCCAAGGCCACCCGGCACGCCAGCCACACCTTCTTCACCTGCTACGCCACCTCCCTCGCCGCGGCGGGGCAGGGACTCCCGGAGCTGCAGCTCGCCCGGGTGTCGGGGTTTGTGATGCCGCGCGGTCTGATCACGGTCCGACCAGACAACCGCCTTGATGTGGTCGACGTCGAAAAGCGGTGGACAGAGGCGGCACTACTCACGCTTGGGCCGGGCGCGCTGGTCCACGGACTCCTCGACTGGATCGTCGATGGTCACTTCGACACCATCCAGGAGATGGACGACGCACTGGAGGACGTCGAGGACCTGATGTTCGACCAGCGCACGCAGCCGCAGCAGATCCAGCAGCGGGTGTACGCGATGCGGAAGGCGCTGGTGACCCTTCGGCGGGTGGTGCTGCCGATGCGCGAGGTGGTCTCGGCGGTGATGCGGGAACGCCTGGCGAACCCCAGGGCCCACCGCGAACTGGACGGCGAGTTCAACGACCTCTACGACCACGTGCTGCGGGCGTCGGAGTGGACCGAGTCGCTGCGCGACATGGTGTCCAGCGTCTTCGAGACCAACCTCTCCCTGCAGGACGCCCGGCTCAACACCGTGATGAAGAAGCTGGCCAGTTGGGGCGCCATCATCGCGGTGCCGACTGCGGTCACCGGCTGGTTCGGCCAGAACATCCCCTACCCGGGGTTCGGCAACGAGTTCGGATTGCTGCAGAGCGCGCTGCTGATCCTGATCGGCACCGTGGGCCTGTACTTCTTGTTCAAGCGGTTCGACTGGCTCTGATCAGCGGGCGAGGGTCGCCAGGAGCTTCCCTGCCGCACCCCTCGGCTGCCACTGGAACTGGTCGCCGCCGACGATGTAGGTGTAGAACCCGGCGCAGGCGTCCGGCGTGACCAGGAGCACGTCCCCCCAGGCGTTGGTCAGGGCCAGTGACAGGTACCGGTCCGAGGTTGGCGCCTTCGGGCAGGTCATGGGCTGCCACGGACGGGAGCGCGCCTTCATGTCGGCGACCACGGCGGCGATTTGGGCGGCCGTCAGTGGCTTCGTCGACGTCGGCGCAATCGCGTCGCGCGACCCGTAACTGCACAGAACTCCGTTGACCACGTCGGTCGCCGCGACCGGGATCACCGACGTCGTGGGCAGCAGCAGTGACCCGCACACGGGCCCGGGACGATCGACGGCACCTGGGGCGGTGGTCGCCTGGCGCTGGGCGGCGAGCTGCGTCCGGAAGGCGTCCAGCACCTGGCTGGCGCCGAGCCTCAGGTCGGTGGAGGTGCCGACCGTGCGGCAGCCGTAGAGCTGCAACTGCAGCACCACCGGCTCGCGACCGGAGTACTCGGCGACCAGCTGGAACTCCGGCCCCAGCTCGGCCGTGCAGGTCTGGACAGCGGTCGCCCGCGGCAACTCGCGCAGCACCTTCAGGACCTCGGCGACACCGGGCCCATCCAGGGCGTCCAACGGCGCGAACTGCTGCAACTCCGGCTCGCCGGACGGGCAGAGGCGCAACCGGAGCGCGTCACCGGGGATGTCGCCGGCGGTCGTCTTCACCCCGGCCGCGCACAAATCGGACGGATCGGGGCTGGGCGACGACGTGGCCGCGGGGGTGGGGGTGATCGGCATCAGGGACGACAGCACCCTGGCCACGTCGGCCCCGGGACGCCACCGCTGGTATTCGCCGGCATCAGCCAACGTCCGATACCAGGAGCCGTCCTTGGCCTTGCCCCAGGGGGCCTGATCGCCCCACGCGCTTGCCAAAGTGATGGTCTCCTGGGTCCACTCGACCGCCCCCCGGTAGCCGCTGGCGTGGTCGGCGATGTCCTGGGAGATCAGCCGCACGTCGCGCGCGGCCATCACCGCTGCTCCCGCGCCGCCGTCGGCGCCGTTGCAGACCACGCCGAACACCGGCGGATCGTCCAGCGACCACAGGGCGGGGATCGAGGTGGGCGGGAGGCAGGCTGCCGAGGTCCCGGACGGCGCGGTTGCGCCGGCCCGCTGCTCGGCCCACAGTTGGTTGATCGTCGCCGACAGCGCCGTGGCGTCCCGGGCGGCGTCCGAGCCGCCCACCCAGCCGCAGGTCGAGTCGTAGCGCACGGTCACCGGGCCGCCGGAGGTGGTGAACACCAGGAAGTACGACAGCGACCCGTCAAACGAGCAGGTGGTGTCCTTGCCCATGAACGGGTTGGCCGCATTGATCGCTGCCGCGAGCTTCGGCGCCGACGTGGTCAGGGCGTCGGTCGGCGGAATCACCCGGGGGCGTGACTCGAGGTCCGCGCAGATCCGGACGTCGGTCGGATCCGCCGGGACGAAGCCACCCACGCCCAGGGCCGACGGCTTGGTGATCCCAGCGCACGGGTCGGCCTCGGCGGGGAAAGCGCTGTCGGAGGGTCCGGCCGGGACGCCGAGCGTCCCCTGGCCCGGCAGGGACGCCCAGACCAGGGACCCGGCCAGCAGCAGCGCGGCGGCGGCCCCTCCGCCGGCCAGAGACCGACTGGCTCGGGCCCGGCGGCGCGCGGCGTCAGCCCAGCCGGTGGGCTCAGGGGCGTCCGGCACCGCGTCGGTCAGCGCCTGGCGCAGATCGTTCTCGTTCATGATTGGCTCCCATCCAGAAGGGGAGAGACGCGCAGCTTGGCCAGCGCCCGGGACAGGGTGCTCTTCACCGTGCCGACGCTGACCCCGAGCACCTCGGCGGCCTGCGCCTGGGTCAGATCCTCGACGTAGATCAGGACGACCACCGCCCGCTGCTGCCGGGGCAACTCGGCTAGAGCCCGGCTCAGGTCGCGGCGCAGGTCCAGATCCGAACCCCGGACGGCTCCAGGGTCGGCCGAGCCCGGCACCTCGGCGGTCCACCGCCGACGCCACCAGGACAGATAGGTCCGGAACAGGGTCGTCCGGACGTAGGCCTCGAACTGCTCGACGTCGTCGAATCGGTCGAACCGGTTCCAGGTCTTGGCCAGGGCGGTCTGAACCAGATCCTCGGCGCGGTGTCGGTCGCCGGTGAGCAGCCAGGCCCGACGCCACAGTGCCTGGCCCCGGGCGGTCACGAACGCGTCGAAGCCGACGTCGTGATCACTGGGTGCCGTCACCGCAACCTCCGCCACCATCCGCGTGCCTCCTCAACCTAACAAGCGGTTGAGGGGCCGGTTTGGTTGTCAGGCGGTGGGGCGGATGCTCAGCGTGTCGAGGCTCGCGCCTGGGGGCGCGTCCACCGCCAGCCGGACGGTGGCGGCCACCGTCTCGGGCGCCAGGTAGAGCGCCGGCTGGTAGGCGCCGCCCTGGGCGCGCTGTAGCTCGCGCTGCATGTCGGTGGCCACCCGACCGGGGTGCACCGACGTCACCCGGACTCGTCCCGCTTCCTCGGCCCGCAGTGAGTCGGCCAGCGCGCGCAGGCCGAACTTGGACGCGGCGTAGGCGCTCAGTCCGGGCGAGGCGGTGAAACCGGCGCCGGAGTTGATGACGATCACCTGTCCCGAGGCGCGGCGAAGCGCCGGCAGCAGGAGCCGGGTCAGGGTGGCCGGGGCGATCAGGTTCACCTCCAGAACGTGGCGCCAGTCGCTTTCGGTGGAGTCGGCCACCGATCCGTACGGAGCAACCCCGGCTGAATGCACCAGCACGTCCAGTGACTCAATCCCCGCGATCGCGGCGGTCACCCCGCCCTCGTCGGTCAACTCGGCGGCGAAGGGTGCCGCGGACGGTAGGGACGCGACCACCTCGTCCAGATGGAAGGGGTCACGTCCGCCCACCAGAATGTGGTGGGTACGGCCCAGTTCGACCGCAATCGCCCGCCCGATCCCGCGGGTGGCGCCGGTGACCAGGGCGACGGGTCGATCGGTCACTTGCCGAAGATCCCGACCGCCAACGGCACCAGCCAGAGCACGGCGAGCACCTGCAGCACCCGGTCGTTGAGGACGACGTCCTCCGGCTCGCCGGCGTTCCCGGCGTCGATGTCCATCGCATAGCGGAGCAGGGCCAGAGTGAACGGGACGATCGAGATGGTCGTCCAGGCGATTCCCCAGGCTTCTTGAGCGCGATGTTCGAACGTCCACAGCGAGTAGGACATGATCACGATCGAGCACGAGATCGCCCACACAAAACGCAGGTACGACAAGGAGTAACGCTCCAACGAGGCGCGGGTGCCGGCCTCGGAACCGAGCTCCTTCATCTCCGAGTAGCGCTTGCCGGCGACCATGAAAAGGGAGCCGAACGAGGCCACCAGCAGGAACCACTGCGACAACTCGATGCCGGACGCCACACCGCCGGCGACCGCGCGCAGCAGGAAGCCCGACGACACCATGGCCAGGTCGATGATCGGCTGGTGCTTGAGGAACATCGAGTAGCCGACCTGCAGCACCCAGTAAGTGGCGATGGTGATCGCCAGCATCGGCGCCACCCACCAGGACAGCGCCATCGCCACCGTCAGGCAGATGAACGCCATCACGGTGGCGGTGGACTTGCTCAGCTCGTCCGCGGCGATCGGCCGAAACCGCTTCTTGGGGTGCAGGCGGTCGGCGTCGACGTCGCGGACGTCGTTGATCAGGTAGATCGACGCGCTGATCAGCGAGAAGGCGACGAACGCCCACAGCGAGTTGACCAGCACCCGCGGATCGAGCAGTTGGCCCGCGGCCAGCGGTGCGGCCAGCACCAGGACGTTCTTGACCCACTGCTTGGGACGCATCGCCCGCAACCAGGCCGGTAACAGCGACTTCTTGGGCGCCTCGACGAGCGCGGTTTCAGGGGAACTCATAGCCGCACAAGGCTACCGCCACAGGCTCGGCCAGGCGATTCCGACCCCGTTCAGCAGCTCACGCAGCAGCGGCAGGCTGATCCCGACCACCGCGTGGTGATCGCCCTCGATGCCCCGGACGAACGCCCCGCCGAGGCCGTCGATGGTGAACGCCCCGGCCACCAGCATCGGTTCGCCGGTGGCCACGTAGGCCTCGATCTCGGCGTCGGCCAGCTCGGCGAAGTGCACCACCGTGGACGCGACGGCGGAGGTCTCGACCGGCTCGCCCGCCCCGAGCACCAGGACGGTGTGCCCGGTGTGCAGGACGCCGCTGCCGCCACTCATCGCTCGCCACCGCGCCACCGCCTCGGCGTGGTCGGCGGGCTTGCCCTGGACCTGGCCCTCGAACTCCAGCAGGGAGTCGCAGCCGATCACCATTGTCGGCGCTTCGACCTCGAGGTCGCCGGCTACCGCGGCTGCCTTGGCCCGGGCCAGCAGTTGGGTCAAAGCGGCCGGCGTCGGCGCCGTCAGGGCGTCCTCATCAACCCCGGAGACCACGACGACCGGGTCCAACCCGGCGCTGCGCAGGGTCGCCAGCCTGGCCGGGCTGGCCGACGCCAGCACCAGCCGCCAGCGGTTCGGGGAGTCAGTGGGATCGGTCACGGTCGCCTTGTCTGAAGAGGCCGGACGCCCCCGACCAGGTGATCGGGGGCGTCCGGGGTGATTGGGTCAGCGGCCGAAGATCTGGCCGAGGATGTCGCCCAGGCCACCCGACTGCTGCTGCTGGCTGCGGGCATCCGGCTCATCCAGATCCACCCGGGGCTCACCGTCGTCGCCGGCGTTGCTCGAGGAGGTGTTGAACGGGCTGTCGGAGTACGACCCGGTGTCGATCGACGGCTGCTCAGCCTGCGGGAAGGCGCCGCTGCCGCCGCTCAGGATCTGACCGAAGATGTCACCGCTGGACTGGCTCTGCGGTTGGGTCTGGGCGCGTCCCTGGCCTCCGCCGAGGATGTCGCCCAAGCCGCCCGCGGCGCCGCCGCCAAGAATCCCGCCGAGGATCGGGCCCAGCAGATCGCCCAGCCCACCGCTGGACTGGGTGGTCCGTGAGGACGACGAACCCATGCCGAGGCGCTTGGCGATGTAGGAGAGCACGATCGGGGCCAGGATCGGCAAGAGCTTGCCCATCAGGCCGCCCAGCGCGCCGCCTCCGGCCGAACTCGCCCGCAGCGACTGCAACTGGTCGGGGTTGTTGGCGAAGATGTGCTGGACGATCTTCTCGCCGTCCTGAGTGTCGACGTCGTCGAGATTGACACCGCCGTCGAGCAGCCCGTTGTCGGCGTGCTGGGTGAGGGCCTCGGCGAGGCTGAACGCGCCGTCCCCGCTGGTCACGTTGGCCTGGAGTCCGGAGAACAGGCTGGGAAGGGCTTGGCGGACAGCGGCCTCGGCGACTCCCGGATCGGTGTCGAGCTGTTGTGCCAACTGATCGAGGTCCAGGTCGTGGATGATCTCGTCGACTGCGCCCATGGGGATTCCTTTCGTTGCTGCCAAGGGTCGGCCTCAACCGCGCGCGGACTGGCGCCAAGCGTCCGGCCCCGGTGGCCGAAGAGCACCCCCAGTGTGCCAGGAGGGACGAGGTCGCGCAGCGCCCGGGGACGCATCCATGGCGGCGTACCGCGCCCGGACCACCTGGAGGGCGGCCACGATGGCGGCCACTTTGTCGGGGGTCGGCTCGGCCTGGAGGTCGCTCATAGGGGGATGTTTCCGTGCTTCTTCGGCGGGAGCGTCCGGCGTTTCGTTCGGAGCAGGCGCAACGCCCGGGCGATCTCGATCCGGGTCCGCTGCGGGGCGATCACCTGGTCGATGAACCCGCGTTCGGCGGCCAGGTAGGGATTGGCCAGCTCCTGGTTGTAATCGTCGACCAGGTCGGCGCGGCGTGCGACCGGATCGTCGCTGTCGGCCAGCTCGCGCCGGTAGAGGATGCTGACTGCACCCTCGGCCCCCATCACCGCGATCTGGGCGGTCGGCCAGGCCAGGTTGATGTCGGCGCCCAACGGCTTCGACGCCATCACGCAGTAGGCGCCGCCGTAGGCCTTCCGGGTGATCAGGGTGACCAGCGGCACGGTCGCCTCGGCGTAGGCGAAGATCAGCTTGGCCCCGCGCCGGATGATCCCGTCCCACTCCTGCTCGGTCCCGGGCAGGAAACCGGGAACGTCGACGACGGTGACCACCGGGATGTTGAACGCGTCGCAGGTGCGGACGAACCGGGCCGCCTTCTCCGAGGCCTTGATGTCCAGGCAGCCGGCGAACACCAGCGGCTGGTTGGCCACCACCCCGACCGCGCGGCCCTCGATCCGGCCGAACCCGCAGACGATGTTGGGCGCGTAGAGGGCGTGCACCTCCAGGAACTCCTGCTCGTCCAGCACCGCCCGGATCACGTCGTGCACGTCGTAGGGCTGGTTGGGGGAGTCCGGGATCACGGCGTCGAGCTGCCGGTCGTCGGGGGTGACCTGATCGGGGAGGTCGATCGGGAACTGGGGCGGGTCCTCCAGGTTGTTCTGCGGCAGGTAGCTCAGCAGGTGCCGGACGTAGTCGAGCGCGTCCGCCTCGTCCGAGGCCAGGTAGTGGGAGTTGCCCGAACGCGTGGAGTGGGTGCGGCCGCCACCGAGGTCCTCCATGGTCACCTCTTCGCCGGTGACCGTCTTGATCACGTCCGGGCCGGTGATGAACATCTGCGAGGTTTGGTCGACCATCACCACAAAGTCGGTGAGCGCGGGGGAGTAGACGTGGCCGCCGGCGGCCGGCCCCATGATCAGCGAGATCTGCGGGATCACCCCCGAGGCGTGGGTGTTGCGCTTGAAGATTTCGGAATAGAGGCCGAGGGAGACGACCCCCTCCTGAATCCGGGCGCCGCCGCCCTCGTTGATCCCGATCAGGGGGCAGCCGGTTTTGACCGCCAGGTCCATCACCTTGACGATCTTCTCGCCGTAAACCTCGCCCAGGGCGCCGCCGAAGATGGTCACGTCTTGGGAGAAGACGCACACCTGCCGACCGTCGATCGTCCCGTAGCCGGTGATCACGCCGTCGGTGTAGGGGCGCTTGGCGTCCATTCCGAACAGGGTGGAGCGGTGTCGGGCGAGTTCGTCTAGCTCGCAGAAGGAGTCGTCGTCCAGCAGTTGGAGAATCCGCTCCCGGGCGGTCAGCTTCCCCTTCGCATGGTGCCGTTCGACGGCCTCGGGCGAAGCCGCGGAAAGGGCGGCTTCGGTGCGGGTCTTGAGGTCTGCGAGCTTTCCTGCGGTGGTGTGCAGGTCGGGATCCATGGGACGACGATAACGCCCGGGCCCTACGGCAGTAGGGTCGCCGACATGCTCGACCGGGTGGACGCAGCGGTGCTGCGCGCGTCGCTGCTCGGACCCGGGCGGCTGTGGACGTCGATCGAGGTGGTGGACGCCACCGGGTCGACCAACGCCGACCTGGCCGCCGCGGCGCGCCGGGGAGAGGCTTCCGGGACAGTGCTGATCTCGATGTTCCAGGCCACTGGCCGCGGTCGGTTTGCCCGCCGCTGGGAGGCGCCGCCTGGGTCATCGATCGCGATCTCGGTGCTGCTGCGGCCCGCGGGTGAGCCGCGCTGGCCGTGGTTGCCGTTGGTCACCGGGCTGGCGGTGGGATCGGGGCTGCGGGTCGCGGCGGGGGTCGACACCGAGGTGAAGTGGCCCAACGACGTGCTGATCGGCGGCCGGAAGGTGTGCGGGATCCTGGCCGAGAGGGTCGATGACGCCGCCGTGGTGGGGATCGGGATCAACACTTTGTTGACCGAGGATCAGCTACCGGTGCCGACGGCGACCTCGCTGCGGCTGGCCGGCTCGGAGGCGTCCAGCACCACCGTGGCGCTGGCCGTTCTGGCCGAACTGGAGCGGGCCGCGTCCCGGTGGCTCGACGGGACCGACCTGCAGGGCTGGTACTCGGCGACCTGCGCGACGATCGGCCGCCAGGTTCGGGTGCTGACGTCGCGGACCGAGGCGGTCACCGGCGAGGCGGTCGGGGTGGATGCCGACGGGAGGTTGCTCGTCCGGATCGCCGGCGAGGTGCGGGCCTTTGCCGCCGGCGACGTCCATCACCTCCGGGGCTCGGCCTGAGTCCCGCGGCCGGCGGGACCCGGACCGTGGGACGTGCGTCCGTCGGCGGTCAGGGCTCTCCCGGTCCGTGGATGCCGGCGGTCTCCACCAAAATCTCGGTGCTGTGGGTCAGGGACGACTCTGAGCACGATTCCGGTCTTCGACGACCGAGATTTTCGTGGCCCCGTGGTCTGCCGGTCGCCGACTGAGCCGACCCTGTTCCGGTCCGTGAATGCCGGCGGTCTCCGCCAAAATCTCGGTGCTGTGGGTCAGGGACGGCTCCTAGCGCGATTCCGGTCCTCGACGACCGAGATTTTCGTGGCCCCATGCTCCGCTGGTCGGCGACTGAGCGGACCCTGCTCGGGGTTCTGGTTGGTGGTGTGCCGTCGCGGTTGTTGCGGCGTGCGGTTGGCTTCCCGGCACAAATCTCGGTTCTGGTGTCGCGTGCAGGGGCTGACGGGGTTGTAGACCCCCAAGAACCGAGAATTTCGTGGCCAGCCGCTTGGCCGCCCGTCTGCTTGTGTGGGGTCGTGTCCGATCTGGTCCGGGCGCTCCCGTGGCGCCGGGCGATGGGTGTTGACTTGCGTCATGACCACCCCGACCGACCGGCTCTTCCCGGGGAAGGCGTTCATCTCCACCGTTCTTGACGCCCTGGAGGCCAAGACCCAGATGACCGGGGCCTTGGCCCAGATCTACCTGATGCGGGCGGCGATGGCGGGAATGATCATCGCCCTCTTTTACGCCACCAACTTCTCCCTGGTGGCGATCTTCGCCGAGATCAAGGCCGGCGACGTCTCCCTGATGCACCTCGGCCGGGTGGCCGGCGGGTTGGCGTTCGGGTGGGCGCTGGTGTTCATCTACTACACGAAGTCCGAACTGCTGACCTCGAACATGATGATCGTCTGCATCGGCGCCTACTACCGGGCCACCTCCTGGGCGCGCGGCCTGCGGATCCTGGCGCTGTGTCTGCTCGGCAACTTCGCCGGCGGCCTGCTGATGGGGCTGGTGATGCGCTTCAGCAACCTGACCGGTGGAGCCACCGGCACCCAGATGGCGCTGGCCGTGGCGCACAAGCTGGAGTACATCAGCTCGGGTCCAAGCGGCTGGGTCGACCTGACCCTGCGGGCGGTGATGTGCAACTTCATGATCAACCTGGCGATGCTGTTGATCTACAACGGGTACATCAAGGAAGACATCACCAAGGCCTTGTCGATGATTACCGCGGTCTTCGTTTTCGCCTACCTTTCGTTTGAGCACTCGGTTGCCAACACCGTCTTGTTCACCATCGTCGGGTTGCGGGACGGGATCGACCTCGGGCTGGCCTTGGGCAACGTGGGGCTGGCGCTGGTGGGTAACTTCATCGGCGGCGGAGTGATGATCGGGATGTACTACGCCTATGCCAACGACGACCGCCGCTACGGGCTGGCGGCCGGTTCGGACGAGCCGGGCAACTGACCGAAGCGGGCCGCCGCAACGCCCCGGGGTCACCCATCCGGGTCGTGACAAGCGCCTCCTCCCTCTGCTCAGATGGGGGGATGGCTGACTACACCGATGACCAGAAGGACACCATCCGTCGAGCCGCCTTCGGCGCCATGGGCCTGGTGTCCCGGGCTGACCCGGGCTTCTTCGCCTCCTTCTCGGAGAGCCTCGCCGGCGCCAAGGCGCTGGCGGCAGCGCCCCCGCAGATCGCCGAACTCCTACAAGGCGGCCTGCTCGTCCCCACGGCGAAGTCAGCCGAGGAGTTCGAGCAGCAGACCCTGCAGCGGCTCGGCGAGGCCATGCAGCTGACTGCGGCCAACCCAACGGATCAGGCGGCGTTGCGCGACGTGATCCTGGCCGCCTGCCAACACGTCGCCGAAGCGTCCAAGGGCGTGTCGGCTGACGAGCAGGCGATGATCGACAAGGTGCGCGCGGCCGTGGGCGGTGGCGCCAACGCCCTCGGAGGCGAGCCGGTCGCCGAGGAGCAGGCGCCGCGGCGCGCCGCCGACGATCAATCCGGCGCGGCGCCCTCGGGTGGGGGCAGCTGGTAGCAGCCCACGCGCTCTCAATGTTGGATCCTTCGTGGTACTCGATCAAAAATCCAACATTGAGGCCCGAGGTCAGCCCTCGCTGTCGTCGAGGAAGCCGTAGAGCGCCTCGTTGAACGCTGTCGGCGCGTCCAGGTTCACCAGGGCTCCGGCCCCTGGGACGACCGACAGCCGGGCTCCCGGGATGCCGGACGCGAACCCTTGCGCGGCGGCAGCCCCGGCAGCGTCCCGTTCGCCGCGCACGACGAGCGTCCGCGCCCGAACCCCGCCCAGCCGGTGCCGGAAGTCGACCCCGGCCAGGGCGTCCAGCAGTTCGGTGAGCCGGGTGCGATCGATCCCCGCCTCGGCGAACCGGGCGGCCGGCATCGCTTTCATGGTCGCCTTCTGCAAGGTGGCGGCCCAGCGAGGCGTGTGGATCACGCCGCCGAAGACCGCCAGGTGCGACACCGCTTCCGGTGAGCGAAGGGCCGCCTCGACCGCCACCACCGCGCCCAGCCCGGAACCGCACAGCGCCACCTGATCGACCCCGAACCGGTTCAACTGGGCCAGCACCGCGTCGGCAGCCTTCGGCACCTCGAAACGGCCGGACGCCCCGGGCCGACACCCCTCCAACCAGGGCGCGACCGCTCGCGTCCCGGACGGCAACGCGGTGACCTGGTCCTGCCAGGATTGCGGAGTCTGGCCGAGGCCGTGCAGGAACACCAAAAGGGGGACGGGCATGCGCCTATCGAACCACGCATCCCCGGCCTAGAGTCGAGCCTCATGGCCGAACCGTTCCGCACCGTGATCGAACCCTTCCGCATCCACTCGGTGGAGCCGCTGCGGCTGACCACGAGGGCGTACCGCGAGGCGAAGGTTCGCGATGCGGACTTCAACCTGTTCCAGGTGCACGCCGACGACGTGATCATCGACCTGCTCACCGACTCGGGCACCGGAGCGATGAGCCGCGACCAGTGGGCGGCGATCCAGCACGGCGACGAGTCGTACGCCGGCTCGCCGTCCTACTTCATCTTCCGGGACGCGGTCCGCGAGCTATTCCCGTTCGAGCACGTGATCCCCACCCACCAGGGACGAGCGGCCGAGCGAATCCTGTTCCAGGCGATCGGTGGCCCGGGCAAGGTGATCCCGTCCAACACCCACTTCGACACCACGAGGGCCAACGTCGAGTTCACCGGCGCCCAGGCGGTGGATCTGGTGATCGCCGAAGGCCACGACCCGGCCGCCATCCATCCGTTCAAGGGCAACATGGACATCGACGCGCTGGGGCGCCTGCTGGCCGAGCGCGGCGACGACGTCCCCTGCGTGATGATGACGATCACTAACAACTCCGGCGGTGGCCAAACCGGTCAGCCTGGCCAACCTGCGGGCGGTCAGCGAACTCGCCCACGCCCACGGCAAGCCGCTGTTCCTCGACGCCTGCCGGTTCGCCGAGAACGCCTGGTTCATCAAGATCCGCGAAGGCGGCCAGGCCGAGCGCGAGGTGCCCGACATCGTCCGGGACATGGCGGCCCTGGCCGACGGGATGACCATGTCGGCGAAGAAGGATCCGATGGGCAACATCGGCGGCTGGTTGGCCCTCAACGACGACGATCTGGCGCAGCAGTGCCGCAACCTGCTGATCCTGACCGAGGGCTTCCCGACCTACGGGGGTCTCGCCGGCCGCGACCTCGAGGCGCTGGCCCAAGGGCTCAAGGAGGTGGTGTCCCACGACTTCCTCCGCTACCGGATCACCTCCACTGCCTACGTCGCCGAGGCCCTCGACCGGCTCGGCATCCCGTGCCTGAAACCGGCCGGCGGCCACGCCGTCTACCTGGACGCGGCCGCGCTTCTGCCGCAGATCCCGCCGCTGCAGTACCCGGGGCAGGCGCTAGCGGTGGCCCTGTATGAGATCGGCGGGATCCGGTCCTGCGAGATCGGGTCGGTGATGTTCGGCCGCCACCCCGACGGCAGCGAGCGGCCGGCGGCGATGGAACTGGTCCGGTTGGCGATCCCGCGGCGCACCTACACCCAGAGCCACATGGACTACGTGATCGAGGTGGCCGAGCGGGTGCTGGCGGTGGCGCCGGATCTGCGGGGTTACCGGATCGTCGACGAACCCCCGGTGCTGCGCCACTTCACCGCCCGCTTCGCACCGGTCTGAGCTGCCACTTTCTCGGCACCTGGGGCGAGGCATCGCCCAGGAGGGGTCGGTCCGGGCGCTGCGCCGAGATTTTGGCAGCCAGGGCCAGTCGCCAGGTGTGGAATCCTTGGCGCATGGGATTGTCGGCGAAACTCCTGGGCACGGGGGAGCAGGAGCTGCTGCACCTGCGCACCCACGGCAAGACGATGATCGGCCCCGCGTTGCTGCTGTGCCTGATCGCGGTCTTCGCCGGGGTGGCCCTGGCCGTGATGCCGATCTCCTGGCAGCCGTGGGCGGGATGGGCGGTGCTGCTGGTCAGCCTGGCGTTTGCGATCCCCGGCTGCCTGCTGCCGCTGCTGCGCTGGCGGACGACCACCTACACGATCACCACGCATCGGCTGATCACCCGGCGGGGGATCCTCACCAAGACCGGCCATGACCTGCCCCTGAACCGGATCAGCAACGTCGCCTACGACCAGGGGCTGATCGACCGGATGCTGGGCTGCGGCACCCTGATCCTCACCACGTCCGCCGAGGCGCCGGTCACGTTGAACGACATTCCGCGGGTCGAGGCCGTGGGTGTCCGGATCTCCAACCTGCTGTTCGGCGCTCCGCCGCGGAGCGTCCAGGGGTGAGCGGCGACACCACCCCCGCGCTCACGACCACCGCGTTGCCGCTGGGCACCCAGCTGTTCCGGTTCGTCTTGACCGGCGGGTTGAGTGCGCTGGTCGACTTCGGTCTGCTGGTGCTGCTGATGCGGTTCGGCCTTGACCACGCCACCGCCAAGGCGCTGTCGTTCGTCGCCGGCACCACCACCGCCTACCTGATCAACATGCGCTGGACGTTCCAGGCGGAGGGGTCCAAGCGGACGTTCGCCGCGGTCGTCCTGCTCTACGGGATCACCTTCGCCCTGCAGTGGGGGATCTTCACCCCGCTCTACCCGTGGCTGGTGTCGCTGGGGCTCGGTGAGGAGTTCCCGCCGTCGATGTCGTGGGCTCAGTTGCTCGGGTTCGTGGTGGCGCAGGGGGTGGCGACCACGGTGAACTTCATCGTCCAGCGCACCGTGATCTTCAAGTAGTCAGATCGCCGTCATCTCCTGCGGTTCGACCAGGACGCCGGCCTCGGTCGGCAGCACCCGGTAGACCTTCGCCTCTCGCCGCTCGCTGAGGAAGTTGGACGGGATGCCGTCGGCGTAGTGCACCGCCGCCCCGTCGTCGGCGGCGTACCCGTCGGGCAGCGCTCCGCTGCGGACCGCCTCGGTGTACACCGGGACGCGCTCGGCCTCGCCGTCGAAGTGCGGGCAGAACGATCCGTGGACCAGCCCCAGCCCGCCGGTCCAGGCCCGGTAGGCGCCGAACGAGTCGGTGATGAAACCCTGGTACCAGCAGGCCGCCCCGGCCGAGACGCCGCCGAAGACCACATCGCCGGCGGCATACCGCTGCCGCAGCACGTCGGTCACCGCGTGGGCCTGCCACAGCGCCATCAGGTTCACTGTGTTCCCGCCACCGACCAGGACGACATCGGCATCGGCCAACCGGCCCACCGACGCCTCGGCGTCCTTCCACAGCGTCAGCACCGAGGTCCGGACGCCCAGCGTCCCGTACGCCAACAGGAACTTGTTGATGTAGTGCGGGTCATCGGCTGACGCCGTCGGCACGAAGCAGACCAAGGGTGCCTGCTTGCCGCTGAGCCGGAGCAGATAGTGATCGAGCGCGGTGGGCTCGCCGAAGGACGACATCGAGAAGCCGCCGCCGCCCATCGCGACCAGGTGTGCGGTCATGGATTCATCCTGACACGCCGATAAGGTTCGGTCGTGAGCGAGGTCCGGATCGGCATCATCGGCGGCGGCCAGCTGGCCCGGATGATGCACGCGGCGAGCGTGCCGATGGGGGTGCGGATCGCGCTGCTGGCCGAGGGGCCGGACGTGTCGGCGGCCCAGGTCGTCGCTGAGGTCACCGTCGGCGACTACACCGACCGTGAGACCGTCTTGGCGTTCGCCGAGCGGTGTGACGTGATCACCTTCGACCACGAGCACGTGCCGCAGCCGATCCTGCGCGAACTCCTGGCCCGTGGGGTGGCGGTCCGTCCCGGTCCGGACGCCCTGCTTTACGCCCAGGACAAGGCGCTGATGCGGGAGCGGCTGACCGCGATGGGCATCCCCTGCCCGGTCTACGAGATCGTCGGCGACGTGGCTGCCCTGCGGGGCTTCGGCGAGCGGCACGGTTGGCCGGTGATCGCCAAAACCTCCCGGGGCGGCTACGACGGCAAGGGGGTGTGGAAGCTGGACGGTCCCGACGAGGCGGACGAGCCCTTCCAGAACCTGCGTGAGGGCGTCGTGATCATCGCCGAGGAGTTCATCGACTTCGCCCGCGAATTGAGCGTCCTGATGGTCGGGCGGCCGGACGGGTGTCTCGGCTACGAGATCTCCGAGTCCGTCCAGACCCGGGGCATCTGCACCGCGACGATCACCCCGGCCCCCGGATTGACCGACGAGCAGCGGCGGGAGTGCTACCGGATCGGTACCCAGCTGGCCCAACAACTGGGGGTGGTCGGGGTGCTGGCGGTGGAGTTGATGCAGCGTCGCGACGGCTCGGTGGTGGTCAACGAGCTCGCGATGCGGCCGCACAACACCGGTCACTGGACGATCGACGGGGCGCTGGCGTCCCAGTTCGAGAACCACCTGCGGGCGGTGGCCGGACTGCCGCTCGCCGGGAACCGGGTGCTGGCGCCGTGGGTGGTGATGGCCAACGTCCTGGGCGGCTCGCGCGCCGACTTGGTCGTCGCCGCCGGCGAGGCGGTGGCACACGATCCTGGCGCCCGGGTCCACCTGTACGGCAAGGAGGTCGTCCCGGGCCGCAAGGTCGGTCACGTCACCGTGATCGGCGACGACCTCGACGACGTCCGCGGCCGCGCCCAGCGCGCGGCGGATCACCTGATGGGAGTGAAGCGATGAGTGCCGTGGTCGGGATCGTGATGGGGTCGGACTCGGACTGGCCGGTGATGCGGGCCGCCGCCGAGGCGTGTGTGGAGTTCGGCATCGAGTACGAGGCGGACGTGGTCAGCGCCCACCGGATGCCGGACGAGATGATCCGCTACGGCCGCGAGGCCCACGCGCGCGGGCTGCGGGTGATCATCGCGGGAGCCGGGGGCGCCGCGCACCTGCCGGGGATGCTGGCCGCGGTCACCCCGTTACCCGTGATCGGCGTCCCGGTGCCGCTGAAGTACCTCGACGGACTCGACTCGCTGCTGTCGATCGTCCAGATGCCGGCGGGGGTGCCGGTGGCGACGGTGGCGGTCGGAAACGCGCGCAACGCCGGACTACTGGCCGTGCGGATACTGGCCGCCAGCGACCCAGCCCTCCAGCAACGGATGCTCGCCTTCCAGGACGAACTGCGAGCCGTGGCCCAGGCCAAGGGGGCCGCGGTGCGAGAAGACCCGGCGCAGACCTGAGCCGTCGGCGGCGCGCCCGCCCGGTCGATTTCCCGGGCCCGCCCATACTGGATCGGTGGCCGCCGTCACTTCCCCACTTCCCAGTGCCCAAATCCGCAGCGAGGGCATTGCGCTGCGCCGCGGGCTGACCCTGCTCGGAATGACCCTGGTCGTCCCCGGGTCGGCCCAGTTGGTCGGTGGCAGCGAACGGATCGGTCGGTTCGCGACCCGAGTCTGGATGACGCTGATCGGCCTAGCCGTGCTCTTCGTCGTCCTGCTGCTGCTGGCCCGCTCCTGGGCGATCGGGCTCTACGCCAACCCGATCACGTTGCAGGCGCTGCGGTTCGCCGCGCTGATCCTCGGAGCCGGGTGGGCTTTCCTTTTCCTCAACGCCTGGCGAATCGCCAACCCCGCCGCGATGGCGGGCAAGGGGAAGCTGATCACCGGCGCGCTGTCGCTGCTGATGGCGATGGTCACCGGGTTCTCGTCCTACTCCTTGGCCAACTTCTTCGACGTCCAGAGCCGCGTCGTGGGCAATGTGTTCACCGGCGGGGGACTCACCCAACAGACCGCCGGTCGCTACAACGTGCTTCTGCTCGGCGGCGACGCCGGGGCGGATCGGGTGGGCCTTCGTCCCGACACGATGATCGTGGCCAGCATCGACGCCCAGACCGGCCGCACCGTGCTGTTCAGCCTGCCCCGCAACCTGCAGTGGGCGCCGTTCCCGGAGTCCTCGCCGCTGCACAAGCTGTACCCGAATGGGTACTGGTGCGCCGACCAGTCCTGTCTGCTCAACGCGGTGTACACCCTGGCCGAGGGGCACAAGAACCTCTACCCGGGGGTCAAGCGGCCGGGCGTCCAGGCCACCAAGGAGGTCATCGAGAACATCCTCGGGCTGAAGATCAACTACTGGGCGATGATCGACATCAAAGGATTCCAGGGTTTGATTGACGCCCTGGGTGGCATCCGGCTGGACGTTCCGAAGCGGGTGCCGATCGGGAGCCTGCACGGTCCCAAGGGCGTCTACGGCTGGGTCGGGCCGGGCAAGAATCTGCACCTCAACGGGTTCCAGGCGCTGTGGTTCGCCCGCTCCCGGGAGTACTCCAACGACTACGAGCGGATGGCCCGGCAAAAGTGCGTGCTGAACGCCATGGTCAAGCAACTCAACCCGGTCACCGTGCTGACCAAGTTCAACGACATCGCCGCCGCCGGTGAGCAGATCGTGGCCACCGACGTCCCCACCGATCAGTTGGGGGTGCTGCTGGACCTGGCGCAGAAGGGGCGGTCGCTGCCCCTGGCCAGCGTCAGCTTCGCGCCGCCGTTGATCCAGCCGGTTAAGCCGAACTTCCCGCTGATCAAGACCACCGTGGCCAACAAGATCGCGGCCTCCGAGGCGGCCGACGAGAAGGCGGCGAACCCGGAGCCGTCGGCGTCCACCACCGCGGAGCCGAGCGCCAAGCCAACCTCAAGCGCCACCACGTCCAAGCGTGAGACCTCCGACCTGGACTCGGTCTGCAAGGTCAGCAACTGAGCCGACCGGGAGGCAACTGTTCAGGCGGGCAGCGTTCCCGAACCCAGCACGTTGAAAACCCACGTCCCGAGTTCGCTGGTTAACTCGCGCCCCGTCTCGAAGTCCGGGGTTCGCGTCATGATCGCCAGGATGTAGTCCCGGCCGGCCCCTTGGACGTGACCGAACGAGTTGACCGCCCACAACTTGTCGGTGGACTCGAACTTCACCCAGCCGTTCTTGAGCCGCACCTTGACCTCGGCCGAGCGCGGCTGGCCCACGCCCCAGGCCTGGTCGTCCTGGACCTTGCTCATCAGGTCAAGCAGGTACGAGCGTTCGGGCGCGGTCAGCGCGGGGGTGCCACTGAGCAGCCCCTGGGTGAACGCCACTAGGTCCTCCGGCGACGTCCAGCACCAGGACCAGAAGTCCTTGGCAGGGTCCGAGTGAGTGGCGGTGAGCTTCGCGTCGGCGACCAGTTCGTCGAAGGCCGGACGACGACCGGCCCACTCGAACAGCGCGTCGGCGGCGTCGTTGTCGGAGTGCTCGATCGCGTGGGCGGCCTGGTCGGCCTGCGGCTGGGGGAGGTTCGGCCCGCCGTTCTTGCGCATCGCCATCGACACGATGAAGGGCTTCGCGGCCGAAGCCAACTGGCTGGCGTAGTCGCCGCGAAAGTCGAAGCGTCCGCCAGTGCGCAGGTCGAGCAACGCCAGGCCGAGCTTGTCGTTGTTCGCCGCGATCGTCTGCATCACCGCGTTCAGTTGGTCAACCACCGCTCCGGTGGGGGAGGTGGTCACGCGCGGGATGGCCACCGGCGTCGAGCAAGCGCTCAGGGCGGTGGCTCCAGCAGCCATCAACAGGGTTCGGCGGGCGACGGGGTTCACCGGTCGATCATTCCACGCAGCGCTCGCTCTGCCCGATTCGGGCAAGCCGGGCGGGGTCTGCGTCGCCCACCACGACCACGCTCGAACCCGAGCCGAGCAACGGCGCGATCACCGCCTCGCGCAACGTCGTCCACGGATCGGCGGGACGGACCAGGCGACGCCCGGCGGTGGCCGCGACGGCGGCCAGATCCCGCTTGGTCAACTGCCGTTGCGAGTCGGTCCATGCTGGATCGCCGTCCATCCATGGCGGCTGGATCCAGACCTGGTCGGCCTGGGCGAGCACCTCGCTGGTGAAGTCGATCACCGAGGGGGGAAGGTTGCGGCTGGGAAGGGCCAACGGGTGCAGCGAGCAGGCGAAGGTCGTCCCGGATCGGGCCGCGACCGGCTTCTCGGGGCCGACCACCACCACGTCCGCCGGGACGGAATCGAGGGGTCCAACCAGGTAGCTCGCCCCGGCCTGCCAGGCCGCCAACGGCAGGATCAGGCTGAGCCAATGCCCGGGATGGTCCAGAGCGAGCGGGGCCAGCACCGATCCGCCGTCCGCTGCGTCGCAGGCCCCGATCAGGTTGGTGGCCTTGTTCACCCAGTTCGCATAGCTGGCCAGGCTCAGCTCGGTCCGCTCGCCGGTGACGAGGTCGTAATAGGTGAGGAACGGCGACGCAGCGGACGTCCGCAGGCGGCGGCGCAGGGCATCCAGCACGGTTCCAGGAGGCATGCCCGCCATGCTAGGCGCCAGCTTCCCCCACGATCTCGGTGGTGGCGGCTCGCCACGTGGCTGAGCTCCTCGGCGGGCCCCAGGGACCGAGATTTTGGCGGCGCCGGGCCGACGCTCAGGCGGCCATGCCGCCCGGGGCCCCGGTCCACCCCGGCGGGCAGGCGCCGGGTTCCCCCAAGATCTCGGTGGTGGCGGCTCGCCACGTGGCTGAGCGCCTCGGCAGGCCTCAGGGACCGAGATCTTGGCGCGCCGAGCCGATGCCCAATCTCGCGGGGCCCGAAGACCCCGGCCCTGCCCTCGCGCCGGAACCCGAGGTGCTCGATAGGGTCCAGCTATGCGTTACGTGGTGATCATGGCCGGCGGATCCGGCACCCGCCTGTGGCCCCTGTCGCGGCGGGGCACGCCCAAGCAACTGCTCCGCTTGATCGAGGGAAAGTCGCTGCTGCGGATCGCCTTCGAGAGGGTGCTCGGGCTGGTTCCGGCGGAACGGGTGCTGGTCTGCACCGGTGCGGCCTACGCCGACGCGGTCTCTGCCGATCTGCCCGAGGTGCCCACGGAAAACATCCTGGGCGAGCCAGAGGGACGCGACTCGTTGAACGCGGTGGCCTGGCCGGCGGCGGTGATCCATCGGCGCGACCCCGACGCGGTGATCGCTCAGGTGACCGCCGATCAGGTGATCGAACCGGTCGCCGTCTTCGAGTCGGCGCTGGCCGAGGCCTTCGCGGTCGCCGAGCAGGACGACCAGGCGCTGGTCACCCTGGGGGTGGTGCCCACCTCGGCGCACACCGGCTACGGGTACCTACACCGGGGCGACCAGGTCGAAGGCTTCCCCAACACCCACGCGGTGCTGGAGTTCAAGGAAAAGCCAGACCTGCTGACCGCCAGCCAGTACCTGGCCTCGGGCGCCTACTGGTGGAATGCCGGCATGTTCGTCTGGCGGGCGGAAACCTTCCTTGACCAGTTGCGTCAGCTGCACCCCACCAACCACAGCGGCGTGACCGAGTTGGCCGAGCATCCGGATCGCGTCGGCCAGGTCTTCCCGAGCCTGCACAAGACCTCGGTGGACTACGGGATCATGGAGCCAGTCTCGGCCGGTGCCGGGACGGCGCACGTGGTGGCGGTGGCGCTGCCGGTGCAGTGGCGCGACGTCGGCGGCTACGCCTCGCTGGCTGAACTGCTCAGCCACGACGAGGCCGGCAACGCGTTGGTCGGGGCATCGGTCCGGCTGGACGCGTCCGACAACATCGTGATTAACACCCGCGGCTCGGACGGCATCGTCGGCCTGCTCGGCACCTCCGGACTGGTCGTCGTGACCACGCCGGAGGTGACCCTGGTGGCCCCGGTCGATCAGGCCGAACGCATCCGCGAGCTGGTCGCCCTGGTGCGGGCTGAGGCCGGCGACCAGTTCACCTGATCGCTGCCGGGTGTGTGGCGCCGGCGAAGTCAGCCGAGCGCGTTAGCCTGTTACCCGTTCCGCACAGGGAAGGGCGCCAGCGTTGCTCGACAAGTTCAAGAGGATCCGGGAACCGCTCACCTGGGTGGTATTGGCCGGTGTAGCCGCGGGCCTGGTGCTCGGGGTTGTCCGGCTGGTGCTGCTGCTCACCTGGGAGAAGGTGCCGGTGTTCGCCGCCTTCCAGGAGATCGGCATGTCGCTGACCAACCTGGCCCTGGTGATCGCCCTGATCGCGCTGATCTGCGCGTGTCTGTTCATGACCCCGGCCACCCCGCGGGCCACCACGTTGGCCCGGCTCTCGGCGATCGTGGTCGGCATCGGGACACTGCTCCAGTTGGTCTGCATGATCCTGGGCGTTGCCGCTTCAGCCAATGCCTTCGCGGTGATCATGGAGATCCTCGGCGGGCTGCTGGACGTCGCGCTCAAGGCGGTCGCGGCCGGGGTGTTGTGGATTCTGCACCGCGGCGTGGACGCCGGACGGCTCGATCTGGCGCCCGCACCGGCCGCCAGCGCGCTCGAACCGGCCAAGCCGACGGCAGCTCCGGTCTGGCAACCGGACAAGGCCACCGGAACCGCGTGGCGGACCGCCGACGAGGCCGCCGCGGGTGGGGTGCCGACCGCCCTTGGCGACCAGTCGCCCCAGACGGGCTCGGCGCCTCGGTGGAAGCCGATCGAGCGGAGCGGGGAGTCCGACCCTGGTGAGAGCGCTTCCCGGGGTTGACTTATCGATAATGACAGGCATGTAATTCTCTTCATGTAGTTCGCTGCTGCGGACAGGGGTGAGGAGCGGTGCATGCGTGACGTGCTGGTGGTGGTGACGGCCGAAGACGACGGAGCCCTGGGTTGGCAGGACCGAGCCCTGTGCGCCCAGACCGATCCGGAGGCCTTCTTTCCGGAGAAGGGCGGTTCCACCCGCGAAGCCAAGAAGGTGTGCCACTCCTGCGAGGTGCGCAGCGAATGCCTGGAGTATGCGCTGTCCAATGACGAACGGTTTGGCATCTGGGGTGGCCTGTCGGAGCGTGAGCGGCGCAAGCTGAAGAAGCGCGCCGTCTGACCGACGCCCTCGCCGGGGTAGGCTGACCGCTTGCCAGCGGCCCGCTTCGGGCCCTCCCCAGCGCCCCGGAAGGCTCCCGTGACCGAGTTCACCGACACCGTCGAGGACCCGTGGGCGTGGCTTCAGCAGGTGAACTCCGACGATCGGCAACGGCTGCTCGCCGAGCGGGTCACGGTCGTCCTGCTGACCAGGGACGACGCGGAGCTGACCCGGACCACCGCGGCCCTGGACGGCTCCAGCATTTCCCCCGACCACAGCGTCGAGATCGACGAGACGACGCTGAGCGCCGAGTTGGCGAGCCTCGGCGGAGAATCCGCGGATGGGTGGCTCTGGCTGCTGCGTGCCGGGGCCGAGCCGGTGCCCACCTGTCTGGAGGCCCAGCTGCGGACCGCCCTCGGCGAACCCCGGGCCGATCTGGTTGGCCCGTTGCTGATCCAGCCACGCCGTCGCGGCCACGGCGTCCTGATCGAGGAGTTCGGCCAGACCCTGACCACCGCCGGACGCCCGGCCACCCTGGCCGAGAACGGTGAGCCCTACCAGGGCCAACTGGAGACCACGCCGGTCCTCGGCGCCAACCTCGACGGCCTGCTGATCCGACGAAGTGCGGCCTCCGAGCTGGGGGTGGTCGCTGAGCTGCCGGTCAGCCTGGCGGGGCTCGACCTGGGCTGGCGGGCCACCCTGGCCGGCCTCCGGGTGGTGGCCGAGCCGAAGGCGCAGCTGCTCCCCGCGCCGGTCGAGCGGGACGAGATCGAGGAGCGGCGCTGGGGGCTGGCGCTGGCCGCCATCCACTCCAGCCGCGGCAGCCTCGCCACCCGGCTGCGGCTGATCTTGGGGTCGCTGGCGAGCGCGCTGGCTTTCGTCCTTGGCAAGGACCCGGCCCGGGCCGGCGCCGAACTCGGCGGGCTGGCGCGCTGGCTGCGCGGTGGGCGCGGGACCTTGGCGCTGCGGGCCGCGATGGCCCGATCCCAACCGGTTGCCGGCGCCCGACAGACGGCCGCCGCTCTACGGCCCGGGCTGCGGCAGGCGACGTCCGCGGCGGCGGACGGGGTCGCTGGGCGGGTCTCGGACTGGGTGAGCACCTTCACCGACCGCGAGCAGCGGGTGAACCTGGACGAACTGACCGGCGACGACTTCGCCAGCCAGGCCGCCTCCGCGCGGCGGATCTCGCCGCTGGTCCTTGGCGGCCTGCTGGTCACCGTGCTGGCCCTGGTGGCGGGACGCTCGATGTTCGGGTTCGGCAATGTAGTGGCCGCCCAGTTGCTGCCGGCCCAGGACGGCTGGGGGCACCTGGTCGATGACTACCTGCGTCCGATCGCCGGTCAGCCGGCGGTGGCGGCTCCCGCCTGGCTCGGTCTGACCGCCCTCGCTGCCCTGGTCACCGGCGGATCGGTCGACCTCTTGCTGGCGGCGGTCTTCCTGCTGTGCGTCCCGCTGTCCTGGTTGGCGGCCTACCGGCTGCTCCGGCAGGTGTTGACCGGCAGCCGCGGCCCACTGGTCGGCGGCTTCCTGTACGCCCTGGCCCCGGCGCTGGTCGGTGGCCTGAACCGGGGGATGTTCGGCGTTGCGGTGTGGACCACCCTGCTGCCGATGCTCGGCTATCTCGTCTTGGAGTGGAGTCGTGGGGCCAGGCACCCGTGGCGACAGGCGGGCGCCACCGGGCTGCTGCTGCTGCTGACCACCTCGCTGGTGCCGCTGACCTGGCCGGTGGCGGCCGTGATCGCGGTGATCGCCGCGGTCCGCGCCAAGTCGCTGCGGACCGCCCTCCAACTGCTGATGGCGATTGCCTCGCCGGCGTTGCTCTTCCTCGGACCGCAGGCCAGCACCGTGCTGCGTTACCCGGGACGGCTGCTCGCCGGCACCGATCCTGCGCTGGCCCCGCTGGCTGCGCCCGACACCTGGCTGCTGCCGTTCGGCGTGACTCCCGGCGGTGGCACCCCGCCGCTGTGGCTGGCGATCCCGGTCCTGGCGGTCGCTTGGCTGACCGCACTGGCCGGGTCGATTCGGGTGCGCACCGCCGGCTGGGCGCTCGGCGCGGCCGTCGGGGCCTTGGCCGTCGCCGTTGGGCTGTCCTATCTCTTGGTCGAGGTGTCGCCCGGGGTGGTGGCCCGCCCGGCGGTTCAGCCGTGGCTGGTGGTGATGATCGGCGGGCTGACCCTGGCCGCGGCGATCGGACTGGACGGGCTCGGTTCCGAACTCACTGGACGGAGTCTCGGACTGGCCCATTTCGGCTCCCTCGCCCTGACGGTCGTGTTGGCAGCGGCTTCGGCGCTGGCGGTCGGCTGGTGGGCCTGGGAGGGTCAGACCGGCCTCGTCCGGCATCAGGTGGGGGCGCTGCCTCCGTTCGTCCGTAACGCCCAGGTCGATGCCACCCCTGGACGCACCCTGGCGCTAGCGATGCGCTCCGGAGAGGTCACCTGGGCGCTGCTCGAGGACGACCTGCCCCGGCTCGGCGACGCCGAGCGGGGTCTCGCGGCGGGCGGCGCCCCGTGGGCGAGCGAACTCGCCGGGGACGTCGCCGACCGGCTGGTCTCCGGCAGCGCCGACGACGAACTGGTGCCTGACCTGCGTCTGCTCGGGGTTTCGCACGTGTGGGCGACCGGGTTCGACGCCGGCGCTCGGACGGCGATCAGCAACACCCCCGGCCTCGGTACCGGCACCGGGGACGACGCCGGTGCCACCTGGCCGGTGCCCGATTCGGCCCGGGCGGTGATCGTCGACGGCGCCACTGTCACGGCCACCGGGGACGGCGCCGACGTCGCCTCCGGCACGGCCGCTCGAAGCCTGCAGTTGGCCGAGCCGGCCGACCCGCGATGGACGGCCCAGGTCGGTGGACAGCCGCTTACCCCGGCGAGCGCGGCAGACCAGCGGCAGTCGTTCCAACTCGGAGCCGCCTCGGGACGACTCCAGTTGGAGTTGGCCCAGGGAAGCCTGTGGTGGGTTTGGTCGCAATTGGCCGGTCTGGTGATGTTGGTGCTGCTGGCGCTCCCTGGCCTGACGACCGGCGCGGGAGCAGCACCACGTCGCGGGATGCGGGTGCAGCGATGAACCGGTTCCTGATTCCCGCCGCCGGGCTGGTCGTGGCCGCCGCCACCGCCACCGTGGGGCTCTACGCCAGCCCGCCGGCGGCCCCGGCGTCCACCACCTTGTCCAGTGACCGGGGCCGGGTGGGCGTGCTCTGCCCGATTGCCGGACGCGAATCGGCCAACACCCTGATCGCCGCCGCCGGCGACACCGAGTCGCTGGCCAGATCGACCTTGGGCGAGCCCACCAAGGCCACCGCCTTCAGCGGCACGGGCATCTTCGTCAATCCGTCCGGGCCGTTGCGGGTGAGCGCCCCCCGCGGGGTCGACTTCTCCGCGGCGACCGGGATCGCCGCCCGCGACGGCGCCGAGCGCGGACTCTCCCTGATCGCCTGCCAAGCGGCCCACGGCGACGCCTGGATTCCCGGCGTCCAGGTCAGCGAGGACGAGCAGGCCGAGCTCGTGCTGACCAACCTCGACAACACCGAGGCGGCGGTCGATGTCACCATCCTCGGTTCCCAGGGCAGGATTGCCGCACCAGGCTCCCGGGGCATTGTGGTCCCGGCGAACTCGACCCGGGCGGTCGCACTGTCGCCGATGGTGTCCACCCCGGATCCGGTCAGCCTGCGGGTGACCACGTCGGCCGGACGGGTCACCGCGGCCGTCCGGCAGCGGGCCTGGCGAGACAATCGTCCGGTCGGCGCCGATTGGGTGGTCCCCGCGGTGGCCCCGACCGGGCAGGTGGTGATCGCCGGCGTCCCGAAGGGCAAGGGCCGGCGTGACCTGGTTGTCGCCAACCCCGGCGAGCGGACGACGCAAGTCCGGATCGACGTCCTCGGCGAAGGTGGTGCCACCCAAATCCCGGGCACCGAGACGATCGAGGTGCCTGCCGGGACCACCCGGATGGTCAGCCTGGAGCGAGGTCTGCTGGAGGCGCCGGTGGGCCTGCGGCTGACCTCGGCTCAGCCGATCACGGCGGCCCTGATCGCGGGTACCGGCGGCGGTGACGCCAGCGTCGACTTCGCCACGATCGCGGCCTCGTCCCCGGTCGAGGGACGCGGGTTGTGGCCGATCCCGGTGAGCAAGGACGCGTCGGTGGTGCTGCAACTGACCAACGCCACCGACCGCGACGTCGACGCCCAGGTGACCGCCGGGTCGCAGCCCCAGCTACCGATCCCCGCCGGCAGCACCGTCCTGGTCGAGGTCGGCAAGGGCGAGGCGCCCCTGGTGAAGATCGAGGCGGACGGGCCCTTGCAGGTCGCCGCAGTGGCCACCCAGTCGTTGGGCAAGGTCGGCGGACTTGCCGTGCTTCCGCTGGTCTCGGGTCAGGCGACCGGCCCGAGAATCAGCGTTCGGGCCGACCCGCACACCGGGAGCTGACCCGAGTCAGTCCCAGTCGTCGTCGCGGCCGTAACCGTTCGGATCCAGCTCGCCTGGCGGAATGCCGGTCAGGGCCGCCAACTGCTCGATCAGCGTCCGGTAGACCAGTATCCGCAGGCCCTTGCGGGACTGCGCACGACGCTCCAACGGACGCCGGTAGAGCACCACCTGCCCGGCCCGTCCCGGCACCCCGGAGATGGCGGATGCCAACGGCACCCGATCCCGTGCCCACGGGCCTTCGCCGGAGGGGACGTCCTCGATGCCAACGTCCACACCGTGCAGGGCCCGCGGACACTCGTCGTGCACCTTGGCCACTGCTGCGTGCACCGCTTGGACGAAGAAGGCCGCCCGGGCCGGTCGCTGCCGCAGCGGGACCGCCGAGCCGGTCAGCCGGTTGGGCAGCGACAGCGGGCCACGCAGGCCACGCCCGTGTCGCTCCCGCCGGTGTGCCATGGGGTCAGCGTAGGTGCCCGGCCGGTAGCGTGACCGCCGTGAGACCGAGGAGTTGCTCGCGGAACGCGTGCGCGAAGCCCGCCGTGGCGACCCTCACCTACGCCTACGCCGACTCCACCGCGGTGCTGGGTCCGCTGGCGCTGCGCACCGAACCCGGCTGCTACGACCTGTGCCGCGAGCATGCCGCCGGGCTGAGCGTGCCCCGCGGCTGGGAGGTGATCCGGCTGCCCGACGGCGAGGCCGCCGCCCAGCGCAGCGTCGACGATCTGGTCGCCCTGGCGGACGCGATTAGGGAGGTCGGACTCGGCCCCGATCAGCCCCGGCCCGAGCCGGCGATCAGTCGCCGCAAGGGCCATCTCGCCGTGGTGGCGGACTAGT
>CAYVOW010000005.1:21633-56468 GCA_964453585.1 uncultured Micropruina sp. | reverse complement strand
GGTCGTCGCCGCCGGCCAGGAGCGTCGAGAGGGCGATCACGGCTGCCGGTGGCGGCGCCCAGGAGAAGACCCCAGGGGCGAGGGTCTCGGCCCCGGCGGCCCCGACCATGCCCCTCAGGAACAGGTACAGCACCCCACCCAGATGTCGCTCGGCGGAGTAGTCGCTCAGCCGGGCGGCCAGGAACCGGTGCAGCGCGACACAGTAGAGCAGCGCCTGCAGCGGATAGTGCGCCTCGATCATCGCGGTGACCAGTGCTGGGTGCTGATAGTCGACGACTGACTGCTCAGAGCCGCCGAGTCGGTTGGTCTTGTAGTCGACCACCAGGTATCGGTGGTGGGTGCCGTCGGGCACTCGCAGGACGGCGTCAATGCTGCCGGTGAGGAAACCGCGCAGCGGCTGGTCGGCCAGTTCGGGGCGCCGCAGTTCGGCCGGGTAGCCGATCAGCGGGTCGTCGGGGGCCAGGTGGGCTTCCAGGACGTCGGCGAGCCGGCCCAGGGTCAGGCCGGCCCGGTCCGTCATCGGGAACTCGAAACTCAACTCCGCCAGCCTGTCGGCTCGCGGGAAGTCGGCCAGGCAACGATCCGCGGCCAGCGGGCCGAGGGGGGTCAACAGCGATGGCAACAGTCCCTCGGCGAGCGCGTCGGCGGTCACTCCCGGCATCGGGAAGTGGGGCAGGGCGAGCTGAGCTGCCTGCTGCACCCGGTGGCGCAGGTCGTCGGCTCGATCGCGGCCAGGCGGAACGAACACCTCGGCGCGCTCCAAGAGGTCGTGCACGAGGCTGCCGAACTGGGTGCCGCCGGGCAAGTCGGCCAGCGGCGATCGGTCGGTGGCCTCGGTGGGCGGCTCGTCCTCTGGCGCCGGCTCGTCGTCGACCAGACCCGCCGCTTCGGGGATCACCAGCCGGCCACCGTCGGCGTGCACGCCTTCGGTGAGGCCGCTATAGGAGGTCCGACGCCAAGTCTGGTCGATCGTCCGACCCAGGGCGGGCAGCCGCAACGTGACCGACACACCCGCGCCTCTTCCCGGAGCCGCCGCCGCTGGGGGCGTCACCCGCTCCACCGACACCCCGGGCAGGCCGGTCAGCCAGTCGAGGTCGGCCGGGTCGGCCTGTCCGGGACCTCGGTCGATCGGATACTCCAGGGCTGGCGCAGGCAGCGCGCGGTCGCGGAACAGCAGGCGGTGCAGCGGGGATCCGGCGGCACTTCGGGAGCGCCGCCACCAGACGATCACCTGCGACTGGGCCCGGGTCAGCGCCACGTAGAGCGTCCGCAGCGAATCGTCGGCAACCTCGTGGCGATGGCGGGCCAAGCGCGTGGCCCGATCGGGTGCTTCCCTGCCGCCGAGATCGAGGACCCGTCGCCCGTCCTGGTGGAACGACAGGCGTTCGTCCTGATCGTCCGGCCGACGTTGGCTGGACAGGTCGGGCAGCAGGACGATCGGGAATTGCAGCCCCTTGGCCCGATGAATGGTCAGGATCTGGACGGCCTGCGAGTCGGTCTCTAGCCGCCGGGTGCGCTCGGCGCCACCGGCGGAGTGCTGAATGGCGTCACCAAGCCAATCGGCCAGCCACACCGCGGAGGTCTGCCCCTCGACGCTGGCCTCGTGCAGCAGCTGGGCAAGATGGCGCAGGTCGGTCAGTCGTCGCTCCCCGTCCGGAGCCGACAACACCCGGGTGGTGAAGTCGGTTTCGCCGCTGATCACGGCGTAGAGGGCAGCCATCCCGTGCCGGGCCAACACCCTCTCCCACCGGCGCAGGGTCGCGGTCCAGTCGCCCACAGTGTCCGCGTCGGCGCGGGCCAGGTCGGCGTCGGTGCGTCCGAAGATCGCCGTGGTCATCGCCAGCCGGACGCGTCCAGGCCACGGGTTGGCCATCGCCTCCAGGACCGTCAGCCAGTCGGCAGCCGACGCCGTGGCGAAGATGCTGTCCGCCCCGCTGAAGGCCGCCGGGATACCTGCGGTTCGCAGGGCGTTGGTCACCGCCAGGCCGGTCTGGTTTGTCCGGACCAGCACGGCGAGATCGGACGGCTCGAGGGCTCGACTCCCCCCCGGGTGGCTCATGCGAACCCGGCCGGTCAGAAGCTGCCGCACTTGTTCGACCAGATCATCGATCACCACGCCGTAGGTCTGTGCCTGCTCGGCATAACTATCGGCCCACACCGTCCGCAGGCGCACCGGGACGCGGTCGGCGGCGGGCCCGAGGAGGCGGCTTCCCGGATGTTCGGCGGTGACCGGCAGGATCCGGATCTCCTCACCCAGGGCCAACCCTCCCCACAGCCCCTCCAGAGCAGCCACCAGATCCCCGTCGGTGCGGTGATTGACCGGGAGCGTAGATCGACGATCGGCAGCGCGGGAGGCGGCGAGGTAGGAGTTCACGTCGGCGCCGCGGAAGGAGTAGATGGCCTGCTTGGGGTCGCCGATCAACACCAGCGGCAGGTGGCCATGGAAGATCAGCCTCAGGATCTCCCACTGGATCGGGTCGGTGTCCTGGAACTCGTCCACCAGGGCGACCGTGAACCGTGAGCGGATCCGGCGACCGGCCGCGGGTCCGGTGGTGGGATCAACCAAGCAGTCGTGCAGTCGGCGAAGCTGGTCATCGAAGGTGATCAGACCCAGTCGTCGTTTTCGCTCCAGCACCTCGTCGCGGACGGCCTGGGCGAAGGCCAGCCGCTCGGCCACCGCGCCGGTGGCTTCGGTCGGCACCAAGGGGGCCCGCGGGTCGAACTGGGCGTCGGCGGCGATGCGTAGGGCGCCCACCCTGACCGGCGCCCCACCCCAGTCGTCGTCGTGGAAGGGGAACGGGGCCCCCTGCCGAAGATAGGCGTAGCGAGCCAGGTACAGATCCTCGGCGACCTCGCGCAGCAGCGGGCCCTGATCCTCGATCAGCGTCGCGGCTGGGTCGGCGGTGGCCAGGATGCCGAGGCTCCGGTACATGGCCTGGCAGAACTCGTGGATGGTCATGATCGAGGCCCGCTCGACGTTGCGCAACGCGTCGCGAAGCCGCGCTTCCTGCTCGGGGCTCACCAGCCCCGATTCGGCCACCTCGGTGAACCGGCTGCGGATCCGTGAACGAAGTTCTCGCGAGGCTTCCCGGCTGAAGGTGACCACCAGCAACTGTTCAATGCTCGCCTGCCCAGAGGCGACGGCTCCGGCCGCCAGCGAAGCAATGCGGTAGGTCTTTCCGGTGCCGGCCGAGGCCTCCAGGATGGTGGTGCCCGGCTCGATCGGGTCGACTGCCAGTTCAGTCACGACAGCGTCTCCCACCGTTGCAGCGGCTGCCACACCGCGCGGGTCGCGGCGACCAGCAGGCTGTTGTCGCTCCGGCCGGTCACTTCGGGCACGTTGGGCACCGCGATCAGGGCGCCCAGGTGGGTGTAGTAGCGGCGCCAGGCGTCGTCAAGCTCCCGCTCCCAGGCGCGGAGCAGCGGCTTGAAGAACGGGTCGAACGGGTCGAGGCCGTCCTGCCAGGCCCCCATGAGTTCAGCGGACACGCGCGCCGGCAGCGGCAGCGGTGCGTCCAGGCCCAGCCGGACGAGCCCGAGCAGCACCTCCAGTTCCGCCGCGGCCTGATCGGGATCGGGCGCGGCGAACCGAGCCGACGTCGACGGGCCGGCGACGACGCTGCCCTGGACAGGAAGCCCGGCCGCTCGGGCGACCAGCAACTCCAGCCAGGCCGCGAGTCGGTGCGGTGCCGCGACCCGCGAGTACTCCGCGCTGATCAGCAGTCCGTCGCGGACCAGGACCCGGCCGCTGAGCCGAACCCCGGCCACGTCGAGCGCCAGGTCGTGGGGTCGGGGGTCCGCCTGCGCCTCGGCCGGCAACCGCCGGACGATTCGGCCGACCTTGGTGGTGATGGCCGCCAACTGATCGGTGCCCAGGACCCCCGGCGGTGCGGTGCCACGAAGCCATTCGGCACGCTGGACCGTGTCCAGATCGGCACCGGCGCGCACCAACCGCAGCGAACGATCGCCGATCGTCCAGGCCTTCAGGCCGTCCAGCTCGATCGGGATCCCGGCGGGCGGTGGATCGTCGGATCCCAGGTAGAGACCGAGCCGCGTCTTGAGGAACGCCCGCGCCGGATGCCGGAAGAACGCGATCAGGCTCTCCAGGGTGATCGCCGTCAAGGGTTCGCCGACCGGGATGGGGGTCTGAGCCGCGACCGTGCGCGGCCGGAGCAGGGCGGTGGCGCCGCGGAATCCCGCGGGGTCGAAGCTGGTCAGCCGGCCGTCGAAGTAGGCCGGGTCGAAGGGTTGCAGACGATGCTCGGTGGTGCACTGCCGAGAGAGTGGCGTGCCGTCCCGGGTGGTGGCGGTGCGGTCGAGGGCCTCTGTCAGGTCGGAGATCACCGCCGTTGGATGCAGCCGGTGATTGGTGGCGGGATCGCGTCCGGCGAACGTGATCACCAGCGCGTCGCGGGCAGACGTGATCGCGTCCAAGAGGGCCTGCCGGTCGTCGTCGGTGACGTCCGGATCTGCGGGGCGGGGATGGCGCAGCATCAGGTCGTCCCCGTCGCGGGCGGGCGGCCTGGGGAAGACGGTGTCGTCGAGACCCAGCAGGCAGACCACGCGATGCGGGACGTTGCGGGCTGAAGAGAGCGAGCAGACACTCAGTGAGCCGTTGCCGAACAACGGCCGGGCCGGCGTTTCGGCGAACTCCTCGGCTACCGCGCGGCGGAACTCGACAACGCTCAGCAAGGCGCCGCTCGATCCGCGTTCGGCCAATCGGGAGAGCCCCGCTGCCAGGTGACCCGCCTGCCAGCCGTCGTTTCCCCTGACCAGGGTCAGCAGATCGATCGTGGTGCGCCCGCGCCGCGCCCACTCGGCCACCGTCGCCGGTTGCTCGAACTGAGCCAGCAACCGGGCCAGCCGCGAGATCAACTCGCTCAGCGCCCCGATCAGGGGGACGTCGCTGGACTCCACGTCGTCAACCGGGAGCGTGGTGCCGATCGTCGGCAGACCGTCCTCGTCCAGACAGATGCCGAGCAGCAGCCGGTGCAGGCCGGCGGTCCAGGTGTTCTGGGCGAATCCGTCCAAGCCGAACGTCGATCGGTGCTGCGTGTTGAGGCCCCAACGGATCCCCGCCTGCTCGATCAGGGCAGTCAGCCGGGGTAGATCTTCGCTGCGAATCCCGAACCGGGCGGCCACCGCGGATGAGGCCAGGAGGTCGAGCACCTGCGCCACCGACACCCGGGTGCCTGGCAGGCCCAGCACCTCGTCCAGAACCCCGACCAGCGGATTGATCTGGGCCGCGGTGCGGTCGGCGAGCTGCACCCGGAAGTCGCAGGCCGGGTGGCGCGACGAGACGGTCTCCGGCAACGAGAAGGCGGACGTGATCAGCGGCGTGGCGGCGTCCAGATCGGCGCAGGCAATGACCACGTCGCGGGGTTCAAGGCTGGGGTCGCGCTGGAAGTACCCGGTGATCGCGTCGCGCAGCACCTCGACCTGGCGGTCCAGGCCGTGGCAGGAGTGCAACTGCACGGAGTGGTCGTCGGGGCTGGCCACCCGAACCTCTGATGACCGTCCGTCGGCGGCCAGATCGGACTGCAGCCAGCCGAGCACCGTGGCCGGCGCGTGTGCGGGGTCGCCGACGGTGACGGCCGGTCCCTTCGGCCAGATGGCTGCGGCTTCCTGCCCGCCGAGCCTCAGGTTGAGCAGATGGCTGGGCAGACCGCTCGGCTCCCGCCTGGTGGTGTGCCGCCAGATCACCACGTCCCGGGCCACGGCCAACCCCTCCAGGAGGGCGACCTGCGCCGGGTTCAGCGTCCGCGGGGCGAAGACCAGGATCTCTGCGGGCAACCGGAACCGTTGCGGTTCTGCCGCGAGCGACGACACCAGAGCCTCGCGGATCTGAAACGGATCCTGCCCCAGCGCGGTGACGGCATGGCGATAGAGCACCGGTTGCCAGGCGTCGTCCAGCAGGGCCCCGCCCTCGTCGTCGACGTCTCGTCCGTCAGCCCAGGCACGGAGCATCTCGGGCCGCCAGGTCGCGTAGCGACCGAACAGTCCGGCCAGCCGTCGGGTGACGCCAACTGCCTCGCGGGAGGCCTCGACGTGATCGCGAAGGCGGTGCAGGACGGGGTCGGTGCTGTCGGTGATCAGGGCGAGCAGCGTCCACCGGAGGCGTTCGGGCTGCCAGGGATCTGGTCGGTCGTCGACGTCGCGGGCCAGTCGCGAGGCAAGCCCGTCCAGGGTCGCCCACTCGACGCCCGCGCAGATCCCTTCGTCTGTTCGGCCGATCCGGCGGGCCAGCTGCTGGGTCAGCCAACGCTGCAACCCCGAATGGGGAACACAGATCAGGTCTTGGGCGAAGGGGTCGTCGCGGGGCACGTCAAGTCGCCTGGCCAGGTCGTCGGCCAGGGCTTCGGTGCTCGTCCCCTGATGAATCACCACGCCGCTCATGTCGGTGCCAACCCTAGGGGTCGCCACCGACAGAATCTGTCGGCGGGACTGCCTACAGTGGTCGCCGTGCCCAACCCCGACGATCTCCTCGGTGCTCTCGATCCGGAGCAGCGTGAGGTGGCCACGACGTTCGGGCGGCCGGTCGCGGTGATCGCGGGGGCGGGCAGCGGCAAGACGCGGGCGATCACTCATCGGATCGCCTACGGCGCTGCCACCGGGGCCTACGACCCCAGCGCGGTGCTCGCGGTCACCTTCACCACGCGTGCGGCGGGGGAGTTGCGCGGACGGCTGCGGCAGCTCGGCGCGGCCCGCGTGCAGGCGCGCACCTTCCACTCGGCCGCGCTTCGCCAAGCCCAGTACTTCTGGCCTCAGGCCTACGGCTCGGAACTGCCGCGGATTGCGGCCAACCGGATCGGTCTGGTGGCCGACGCGGCGTTCCGGCTCGTCCCGGGTCGGCTGGACACGGCGCGGCTGCGCGACCTGGCCACCGAGATCTCCTGGGCCAAGGTCAGTAACGTCCTGCCGGCCGATTACCCGGAAGTGGCCGGGCCGGCCAGTCGCGAGGTGGACGGGGTCGATCCGACGATGGTCGGGCGGGTCTACGACCGTTATGAGCGGATCAAGGCAGACCGCGGCGTGATCGACTTCGACGACGTCCTGCTCTGTGCGGTCGCCCTGTTGAGTGACCAGGAGCCGGTGTTGCAGCAGGTTCGGCGGGTGTACCGGCACCTGGTGGTCGACGAGTACCAGGACGTCAGCCCCCTGCAGCAACAATTGCTGGAGTTGTGGGGTGGCCCGCAACCCGACCTGTGCGTGGTCGGCGACCCCGCCCAGACCATCCACTCCTTCGCCGGCGCCCGATCGTCCTACCTGACCGGTTTCGCCACCCGCCACCCCAACGCCGCGGTGATCCGACTCGACCGGGACTACCGCTCGACACCCCAGGTGGTCGAGGTGGCGAACAAGCTGTTGCGCACCCGCAACACCGGCCTGGACGGGGTCCTGCTGCGGGCCCAGGTCGCGGACGGGTCGGCCCCGGTGTTCGATCAGGCAGCCAGCGAGGCGGACGAGGCGCGTGGCGTTGCTCAGTGGCTGACCGAGCAGGCGGCGGCCGGAGTGGCCTACGCCTCAATGGCGGTGCTCTACCGGATCCACGCCCAGTCGCCGGTCTACGAGGCCGCACTCAGCGAGGCGGGCGTTCCGTTCTCGGTCCGCGGGTCGGAGGGCTTCTTCGAACGCCTGGAGGTCCGGGAGGCGATCGCCCGGCTGCGGAGTCCAGCCGTGTTGTCCGACCAGGAATCTCCGGTTGACGCGGTGCGAGCGGTGCTGTCTGGGCAGGGCTGGACACCCACCCCGCCCAGCGGCCAGGGCGCTGCCCGGGAACGCTGGGAGTCTCTCACCGCCCTGCTCGATCTCGCCGAGCGCTTTGTCGCCGAGCACCCGGGCGCCGACCTTGACCAGTTGAACACCGAGCTCACCGAGCGCGCCCAGTCCGAGCACGCCCCGCCCGGAGTGGGGGTCACCCTGAGCACCCTGCATGCGGCGAAGGGGCTGGAGTGGGACGCGGTCGCCCTGGTCGGCGTCCAGGAAGGCACCATTCCGTTCTCGTTGGCCACCACCCCCGCGCAGCAGGACGAGGAGCGTCGGCTCCTCTACGTCGGGGTCACCCGGGCCCGCTCCCGGTTGCGCATCTCGTGGGCCCAGACCCGCAACGGCGGCGGTGCCCGCCGGCCAGCCTCCCGGTTCCTGGACGGGATCCGCCCGGCCCAGACGGTCGAACCACGTCGGGGCCGACGACCGAGGCAGCGGACCCAGTTGACCAAAGTGTGCCGCTCCTGCGGTGGCAGCCTCGACACCGGGGCGGAACTCAAGCTGGGCCGGCACACCGGGTGCCCGTCCAGCTACGACGAGCGCACCTGGGAACTGCTGCGGGAATGGCGGCGTCAGGAGGCCGCGGGCCAACAACTGCCGGCGTTCGTGATCTTCACCGATGCGACGCTGATGGCCATCGCCGAGCGCCGTCCCGTTAACCCGGCCGAGCTGTTGGCGGTGCCCGGGGTGGGTCGGGTCAAGGCCGAGCGGTACGGGGAGGCCGTCCTAGGAATCCTCGGTCTGCCCGGTTGAGGGCGGCGTCACGGCGAACCCGGGCAGCAGATCGGTCAGCACCTGGGCGAACGGGGCGCGGACATCCAACTGCGCCAGCACTGCGATCCCGCCCATCCAGACCCGGTAGATCAGCGCGTACACCGGCGGGATGTTGAGCCGCATCGCCACCGAGTCCCGCCCGGCGGAGGCCTTCACCCGCTCGAATTGACCGCGCATCCAGTCGCGGGAGAAGTGGAACTCCGCCACCCTGGCGGGTTCGACGAAGGGTTCCAGGTATTCGAGCAGGTCGTGGGCGTCGATCGGGGAGTTGAGGAACCGCTCCTCGGTGAGTCCGGACGCCACGTCGTGCGCCCGGTCGTCGCAGGCCAGCCGGATCAACCGCCCCATGGCCGGCGGGAGCCCCTCGGGTAGCCGGGCCACCAATCCGAAATCGACCACCCCCAACTTGCCGTCAGCGGTGATCAAGTAGTTGCCCGGGTGCGGATCTGCGTGCAGGATGCCCGCGCGCGCCGGCCCGGAAAACAGCCACCGCACATAGCGAAGGCCGACCTCATTGCGGCGCTGCTCGTCCCAGCTGGCCACCTCGCGCAACCGGACGCCATCGATCCAGTGGCTGATCAGCACCCGTCGCGTCCCGGCCACCACCGGAGGCACCACAAACTCGGGGTCCCCAGCGAACGCGGCCGCGGCCTGACGCTGGTTGTCGGCCTCCAACAGGTAGTCGACCTCCTCGCCGATCCGGGCCCCGATCTCCCGGGTCAGCGCCACCACGTCCACCCCGCCGGCCAACGGCGACACCGCCGAGGCGAGCCGCTCGATCTGCTTCAGATCGGAGGCGAGCGCCGCGTCCGCGCCGGGGTACTGGACTTTGATCGCCACCGGCGTGCCGGTGGCCCGCCAGATTCCGCGGTGCACCTGCCCGATCGAAGCCGCCGCCGCCGGGCGTAGGTCGATCGATGAGAAGAGGTCCTTCCAGCCCGGGCCGAGCTCATGTCGAAGCACCCCTTGGACCCGGGCGGCCGGCATCGGCGGGGCGGCGTCCTGCAGGCGGGAGAGTTGCTTCCTGAACGGCGCGGCGAGGTCTTCGGGGAGCATGGCCTCGAACAGGCTGAGGGCCTGGCCGAACTTCATCGCACCCCCCTTGAGTTCGCCGAGAACCGCAAACAGTTGCTCTGCGGCCCGCTGCCGCAACGCCGAGTTCACCTCGTCGGCATCCGCGCCCAGCGCCCGGCGGCCCAGGCCCAACGCCGACCGTCCGGCCATGCCCAACGGGACCGACAGCATTCGGGCACCCCGGGACAGCGACGAGGTCGGCATGGTGGCGCGATCGTCGCGTGGCTCGGGTCCCTCGGTCACCCGGCCATTGTGCCAACCTCGGCCAGCCGCGAGCAGCGGCAGCCTGGGTGCCGCCGCAGTTGGTCAGTGCGCAGCAGATGGTCCGAGGCCGACAGCTCGATCGTGCGGCCGGTGACGTCGCAGGTGCCGTGCGCAGCCAGCGCGAGCACCTGAGCCGTGGCGGTGAGGACGGTCCACTCCCGAACCAGCGGCGGAGCGGTTCCCGGACGGCGAGCCAGGCCGGCGATCAGGTGAAACCGGCGCCGATCGCTCTCGGACTTCGCCAAGTCGACGCAGCGCAGGCACGGCGTCTCTCCCGGCTGGACGAACGGCCCGACCACCCCTCGGCCACCGCCCAATCGGACGATCAGGTGCGCTCGAGGAGCACGGCCGAGGTCGTCGGTCACCTCGCGGGGCGCCTCGCAGGTGTCGAAGGCGACCACCGTCAACGCCGCGGGCTGGTCGTCGGCCGGTGGTTTGAGGCCCGCCCGGCCGAGGCGGGCGCGCAGTTCGCCAGCCAGCCGCCCGTCCCCAAGGAGCCGGACCTCGAACGGGGCCGGACCGACGGCCGGGCTGGCCAGCCCGGCGTCTACCAGGGCGAGCAGGACCGAGCGCAACCGGGTCGCCGGCAGCTCAGGCAACTCCCGGTTCAGTTCCTCCAGCGTGCGGGGCGTGGCCAAGAGGCCGGCCAGGCGTTCCAATCCCGGCGGTGCGCCTTGAATCCGTACGGCCGGCGTCAGGCCGAATTGCAGGACGTTCGGACCACACCAGGCGGGGACGATCGGAACGGGGGCGAGGTAGCGGGTTTTGCTCACCCCAGCAGACTGCTCCGCTCTGGGGGATCCGGCGAGGGGGACGACGCCCGCGGACAACACGGTGCGACATCGGACAACACCGGGAAACGCCAAGGCGCCGGACGAGGTCGTCCGGCGCCTTGGGCGAAGCTCAGGCCTTGGGCAGGAACTTGGTCAGGTTCGTCCCGCAGGTGGGGCACTTGGCCTTGGCCATCCGGGTGCCCTTCGCGTTCACCACCACGTTGCCCTCAGTGTCCTTGTGGTCCTTGCACTTCACGCAGTAGAACGAACCGCTGTAGGTCTCGTCGGCCACGTCATTCCTCCTCAGGTATTGCTGCAGTGCGGTTCACCGCACGCGTTGTCGGGTCAGTCTAGGGCACAACGCGCAACCATCGCGCCAGCTGATCTGGACGGCGCGAAACCCCCGTCGCGCCGAGCTCCGCTTGCCTTCCCCTGCGAGCGGTTCGGCCCACCGAGGGCTTCGCGGGGCCGACGCTAGCGGGGCGCCGCGGGGCCGGTCAAGCCACAACTGTCACAGGTCGGTTCTAGGCTGCCGCCATGGCTGAAGGGACCTACGAGGTGCGCCGCAGTGCTCGTCGGCGCCGAACGATGAGCATCGTCCGCGAGGCCGGGCGGCTGGTGGTGATCGTGCCGGCCGGCCTCACCCGGCTACAGGAGCGGACGGTGGTGCCGCCGTTCGTCCAGCGGTTCTTCGACCAGGAGAAGCAACGCCAGTTGCCGTCCGGCGATCCCGAACTGAGGGCGCGTGCCCTGGAGTTGTTCGATCGCTACCTGGCCGATGCCGACCCCGACTTCCGGCCCGAGGACCTGCGAGTCCGCTGGTCGACCAGGCAGCAGCAACGGTGGGGCTCGGCCACGCCGGCCGAATCCTCGATTCGGCTGTCATCGCGGCTGCAGCAGATGCCCTCCTGGGTCGGCGACTACGTCCTGGTGCACGAACTGGCCCACCTGATCGAAACTCACCACACGTCGCGGTTCCATGCCCTCGTCGCCCGCTACCCGGCGACCGAGCGGGCCAAGGGATACCTGGAGGGTTTCTCGGCCGCCCAGGGTTGGGCCGCCAGCGACTACTGAGTTTCGTCCTGCCGTCCGCCCTCTTCGTCCAGCAGGGCTGCCAGGGCAGCATCGAGGTCGTCCGGTGCTGCCGACTGGTGTCCTTGTTGGGCGTAACCGAGCGGATCGTCCAGGTCGGCCGAGGTCGGCACCAGATCCGGGTGGTCCCAGGCCTCGTCCCGGGCTGCGGTGCCTCGAGCCGAGCGGGTGGCGGCCCACAGGTTGGCCGCGTCGCGAGTCCGGCGAGGTCGCAACTCCAGTCCGACCAGGGCCTTCAGAGCCGCCTCCGCCGGACCGCCGCTGGCCCGACGCCGCCGGACCACCTCGGTCAGCGCGGCCGCCGAGGGCATCCGTTGACTGGTGGTGTGGGCCACCACATCGTCCACCCAGCCCTCAACCAGCGCCAAGAGGGTCTCCAGTCGCTCCAGCACCTCGCGCTGCTCCTGGGTCACGGCTGGCTCGAAGAGCTTTCCGGCCAGGGTCAACCCCGCCTGTTCGATCTCCTCGGCGCTCATCGAGGAGTTCAACTGGCTCTCAATCGCCTGTTCCAGGGCCGCGGAGTCGATGCTGATGTCGCGGGCGTAGTGCTCAACCAGGGCGTGCAACTGTGGCCCGAGCCAGCCCACCGCCGCAAACAGCCGCTGCCTGGCCGCCTCCCGCAACGCAAGGTAGATCAGCACGTCGGCCTCGCCCTGGTCGAGGCCCTCGGCGAACGCCTTGACGTTCGCCGGCAACAGCGCTACCACGGGACGCTGGGTCAGCGGCAGGCCGATGTCGCTGACGCTGACCACGGACGCGGCGAGGCTGCCCAACGACTGGCCAACCTGGGCGCCGAACATCCCGGCGGCGGCGGAGCGCATCATCGGTTCCATCAGCTCGGCGCCGGGCCCTGCGGCCAACTGCTCGCGGTTGAGCAGCGTGCCCAAGGCCCGGGACAGGTTGGTCACGATCGGGTTGGCCAGGCCGCGCCAGGTCTCGAAGGTCTGCTCGACCCAGTCGGCGCGGCTCCAGGCCGCGGCGGGGGTGCTCACCGCGGGGAACGAGGTCTCGGAGTCGAGCCACAGGTCGGCCAGCCCGACCGCGTCGCGGATTCTGGCGGCCTCGGCCGACGTCGGCGTTGGATCCTGACCCTGGGCAGCCGTCATCTTGCGGGCCACGTCCTTGGTGAAGGTCCAGTTCATCCCGCTGCCGGCGTCGGTCGGGCCCATCCGCGCCATGTGCGCGCTGAACTGTTGCATCGCCCCTTGGAGGCGCTGCATCACCTGCGCCATGTCGTACTCCCCGTCGGGTCCAGGGGTCAGACCGAACTGTGCGAAGAACTGGCGAAGGGCGTCGTCGGGGTACGGATCTGGATCGGGGCCGGAGGCGAGCGGGTCGCGATCGTCGGCCATGGCAACTCCTTGGGTGGTCGGAAAGGCCATTGTCCATGACCCGGGCAAGGCTTGTGTACGCTCGACCGGTGACGAAGCAGACCTGGACGGCGGCGGTCGCGGCCGCGCTGTTCGTGGTCCTTGCGGCGATCATCGCGCTGGTCCCGGTTCCCTTCGTCGGCTGGTCCGCCGGCTCCACCGTCGACCTGCTGGAGAGCGTTGACGGCAAGCCTCGGGTCGAGGTGGCAGGCGCGACAACGCACCCGGTTACCGGCCAACTGCGGTTGACCACGGTCTCGGTGACCCGGATCGACGCCCAACTCACCCTCCCCGAAGCTCTGCTCTCGCACTGGTTGCCGGCCCGGGAGGTGTTGCCCCGATCAGCGGTCTACCCGGCCGGGCAGAACGCCGAGGAGCACCGGGTGGAGGAGACCCGGATGATGGACGACTCCCAGACCCATGCCGTCGCCGCCGGGTTGCGAGCGGCCAAGATCGCGGTCGCCGAGGTCCCCCAGGTGGCGGCGGTGTCCACCAGCGGGCCGGCCAACAACAAGTTGCTCCCGGGCGACTTCGTGCTGACCGTGGACCGGGCCAAGGTGAACAGCATCGCCGACGTGGGCCGGGCGGTCCGCAAGCATGAGGTCAACGAGGCGGTCCTGTTCGGCGTCCGCCGCGGTGACCAGGAACTGAACGTCACCGTGATCACGGCCCCTGCCAATAACGATCCAGCCACCCCGGTGGTCGGGATTTCGCTGGTGGCCGGTTACCAGTACGAGCCCAAGGTCAGCTTCCGGATTTCGCCCGAGATCGGCGGGCCGAGCGCCGGCCTGATCTTCGGTCTCGGCGTGTACGACCTGGTCACGCCGGGCGACCTGGTGGCGGGACGTTCCGTTGCCGGCACCGGGACCCTGGCGGGCAACGGCCAGGTCGGTCCGATCGGCGGCATCCAGGAGAAAATCGCCGGTGCCGAACGGGCCGGAGCCTCGATCTTCCTGGTCCCGGCGGCGAACTGTCCCGATGTTGAGGGGGCCGCCACCTCGATGCGACTGGTCAAAGTGTCCACGCTGAGCGACGCGGTGTCCGCCCTCCAGGCGCTCGCCGATCCGGCCCGGGCGCCCCAGGTGGCGGGATGCCGGTGACCGGCAATGATCCCCTGATCGCCTGCCTGCTGGAGATCGAACGCCACGTCGATTCCGCCGGCTGGGACCAACCGGCGCGGCTGTTCGCATTGGTGCCGACCGCGGAACTGCTGGCCGCCGAGCCCTCGCTGGCGGCGCACCTCGGCCAGCATCCGGCCGGAGCCCTCTCGTCCATCGAACAAGATGCCCAGGAGTTGCGGTCGATGGGCGGGACGGACCTGCTCGACTGCCTCGACAAGATCACCTGGCCCGCGACAGTACGAGGCTGTGCCCTGGCCATTGAGCGGGTGTTCCTGCCGGCGGCACGGGAGGCCGAGCTGCCCGACGATCCGGACGCCGCCGCCGACTTCGTCGCCAGCCACCCGGACCGCCAGGAACTGCGGGTGGTGGTCGGGGTGACCCGGGACGGCGCCAGCCACGGTGTCGGCCGGTTGCGCCGCGGCGGCGAGGTGGTCGGCGGACCGGAATTGGTACCCGCCCTGGCGTCCGCGCTGGCGCGTACATTGGACTGACCCAAGGTGACCTTCCGACGACAAGGACCGATGCGTGAGCACCGCTAGTCTCCTTCCCCGCCGTTCCCCGTTGATGACGACGCTGCTGATCGCCGCCGGGGTGATCGTGGCGTTCGTGGTCTTCACCCAGATCTGGACCGACAAGCTGTGGTTCGAATCCATTGGCTTCGCCCAGGTGTTCAGCACCGAGTTGATCACCAAGGTGTCGCTGTTCCTGATCTGCGGCCTGATCATGGCGGGCCTGGTGGCGCTCAACATGTGGCTGGCGTTCAGGATGCGTCAGCCGCTGCGCCGTAGCCCCGAGAGCGCGGTCCTGGCGCGCTACCGAGCGGCGCTCGAGTCCAGCTTCTGGTTGGCCATGCTCGTCCCCGCCCTGGCCATCGGTGGGCTGGCCGGCGCCTCCGCCTCCTCGCAGAGCCTGTCGGTGCTGGCTTGGCTGAACCGCAGGCCCTTCGGGACGGTCGAACCGACCTTCGGCCTTGACCCCAGCTTCTACGTGTTCGAGTTGCCGATCTGGCAGGCGGCGGTCTCGTTCGCGATGACGGCGCTCAGTTTCAGCCTGATCGCGGCGATGGTGGTCCACTTCGCCGTCGGTTCTCTGGTGCCTGGGCGGCAGGGCGGCATGCCGGCCGGCACCCGGGTGCACCTGGCGGTGTTGATCGGCGCGATGCTGGTCGCCTACGGCCTGCAGAATCTGCTCGACCGCTACTCGTTCCTGGTTGATCAGGGCACCCTGTTCACCGGTCTGCACTACACCGACGACCACGCCCGGATCGGTGCCCGCCTGGTCGTGGCGGTGATCGCGTTCATCGTGGCCGGTCTCTTCTTCGCCACCGCGGTCTTCCGGCGTTGGCTGTTCCCGGTTGTCGGGTTGGGCCTGATGGTCGTGTCCAGCTTGATCCTGTCGCTGATCTACCCGGCGGTGGTGCAGTCGTTCCAGGTTCGTCCCAACGAGCCCGATCGCGAAGGCCCCTACATCGAGCGGCACATCGAAGCGACCCGGGCCGCCTTCGGCATCGATCAGGTGGCGATCGAGGAGTATGCGGCGGTCACCCAGGTGCGTCCCGGCCAGTTGAAGCAGGACGCCGAGGCGCTGCCCGGGATTCGGCTGATGGATCCGGCCGTGGTCGGATCAACCTTCGATCAGTTGCAGCAGGTCCGCGGGTACTACCTGTTCCCCGAAGTGCTGGACGTTGACCGGTACCGCATCAACGGAGTCGAGACCGACACCGTGGTGGCGGCTCGCGAGTTGAACCTGGCCGGAGTCCCAGACCAGAACTGGAACAACATCCACACCGTCTACACCCACGGTTACGGTCTGGTCGCCGCCTACGGCAACCGCCGGCAGACGATGGGAGAGCCCGAATGGCTGTCCCGTGACATTCCGCCGATCGGGGTGCTGGAGGCCGACGAGTCGCGGATCTACTTCGGCGAACAGAGCAGCCAGTTCGTGGTGGTGGGACGGGAACCCGGCCAGGCGCCGATCGAACTGGACACCCCCGGCGGTGGCGAGGCCGGACGGGAGCGGACCAACGTCTACACCGGCAAAGGTGGGGTTCCGGTGGGCGACTACTTCACCCGGGCCCTGTACGCCACCCGGTTCATGGACATGAACCTGCTGCTCAGCGACCGGGTGAACGGGCAGTCGCGCATCCTCTACGACCGGACGCCGAAGGCGCGCGTCCAGCAGGTCGCGCCCTGGCTGACGGTCGACTCGAACGTCTACCCCGCGATCGTCGACAAGCGCCTGGTCTGGATCGTCGACGGCTACACCACGTCCAACAGCTACCCCAACAGCGAGTTGGTCAACCTGCGCCAGTCCGCGGCCGACACCCAGTCCCGGGTGATCGGAGCCCAGATCGACGAGAACGTCAACTACCTGCGCAACTCGGTCAAGGCGGTGGTGGACGCCTACGACGGCAGCGTCTCGCTGTACGCCTGGGACGACACCGACCCGCTGCTGGCCGCCTACTCGGCCGCGTTCCCGGGCTCGGTCAAGCCGCGGTCGGCGATCAGCCCGGATCTGCTCAGCCATCTGCGCTACCCCGAGGACCTGTTCAAGGTGCAGCGCGAGGTGCTTGGCCGCTATCACATGACCAACCCGCTGTCTTGGTACTCCCAGTCGGACCTGTGGCAAGTCCCGTCCGACCCAGTCAAGCAGGGCGACGCCAGCAAGGAGCCCCCCTACTACCTGAGCATCAAGTGGCCGGGCGACTCCGATCCGGTGTTCAGCCAGACTGCGGTGTTCGTGCCGCGCGGTCGGTCGAACCTGGCCAGTTACCTGGCTGTGGTGGCCGAGGCGACCAGCCCCGACTACGGCAAACTGCGAGTGCTGAGGATGTCGGACACCCACCAGATCGACGGCCCCGGGCAGACCTTCAACGCGATCAACAACGATCAGAAGGTGGCCGAGATGTTGCGGCCGTTCCTGAACCAGGGGGCTTCGGCCGCGACCTACGGAAACCTGCTCACCCTGCCGATGGGCAACGGGCTGCTGTACGTGGCGCCGGTCTACACGATGCGCCAGGGGACGACCGGCTCCTACCCGGCGCTGCGCTTCGTGGTGGTCCGGTTCGGCGAGCACGTCGGTATCGGAGCCACCCTGCAGGAGGCGTTGGATTCGGTGTTCGCCGGAGACGCCGGCGCCGAGACGGGGGAGGAGCCGCAGCCGTCCACCACGCCCACTCCTGGCAGCACCCCGACCGCCCAGCCGACCGGGACGCCTACCGCGAAGCCTGGTGCCAGCGCGAGCCCCGAGGTGGTGGCTTTGCTGGAGAAGGCGCAGGCCGCCTTCGTCGCGGCAGACGCCGCTCTCAAGCGAGGCGACCTGGCCGAGTACCAGAAGAAGACCAATGAGGCCAAGGAGGCCCTGGCCGCGGCGATGAAGCTGATGGGCCGCTGACCGGGATCAACCAGCGGTCGGCTAACGGGCGGGCTGCACCAGGTCGAGCATCTCGTTCGCCCACCGATTGACCACCGGCAGGTGGTCGGCGAAGGCGGGGTTCTGCTGAGCCATGCCGGTGTACCACAGCGTGAACCCGACCTGGCGCAGGGCAATGAAGTCGTCGAGGTGACGCACGTCCAACTCACGGTCGTAGCCGGCCAAGAGGGCATCGCGCAGCGTCGGGTAGTGGGGTTCGTTCCGCGATTCCCAGATGGCGACGGCCAGGTCGTAGAGGCGGTGGCCGACACCGCAATCGTCGAAGTCGATCAGCTTGACCGAGCTGCCCTCGAAGAGCGCGTTTCCCAAATGCAGGTCGGCGTGGATCAAACCCACGTCATCGACCCGGGCCATCACCCGAGCCAGGCGCTCCGCGACGCGCTCGAAGCGTTGCCGGAGATCCCCCGGGAGCAGCCGCCAGCACTCGGTGGCGACCAGGTCGCCATAGACGAGGTCACCGGCGAAGAAACGATCATGATCCCAGCGGATTCTCACGAATCCCGCCGGGGGCGTCCACTCGTCGGCGTGCCGATGCAGCGCCGCCATCGCCTGCCCCAGCCGGTGCAGGTGGACCGGACGAACGGAGTTCTCGCGGATCGTGCCGGTCATCCACCTCAGGGCGGTGCAGACCCGGGTGACTCCGGCCTCCGTCACCACGGCCAGAGCGTCGCCGTGGTCGCTGGGCAACGGTTCCGGAACCTCCAGGGACGTCTCTCGGCGCAGCGCGGCCAACCAGGCCAGCTCGGAACGGATCGCAGCCGTGGTGTCGATGCTGAGGCCGTGTCGTTGCGGCCGGTGCACCCGGAGCAACTGGCGTCCGGTGGCGCCGTCGTGACGGTAGGTGGTGTTCTCGCCGTGGTCGACCAAACGAAGGGTTCCGGCGCTCAAACCGAAGTGGGGGAGTGCGGCCACCGCAACTCGGCGCAGCCGACGCAGCTGGGTCAGACGGGACTCCATCGCACCAGGGTGGCGGGCTCAGTCGCGGTCGGCAACCACCTCGACCTGCCACCCACGCACGCGCAGCGGGTCGACGATCACGCTGGCGTCGCCCACCACCACCAGGTTCAACCGCTCGGGGTCGAGCACGCCGCTGATCGCTTCGGTGGCGGACGAAGCGGTCACCCGGGTCAGCGCGTCGAGGTAGGAGTTCAGGTAGTCCGAACTGAGCCCGGCGGCCACCAGAGTCGCAACCTGCTCCACGATTCCCTCGGCGCTGGCGTACCGCAGCGGCGTCACGCCGACGGTGAAGTTGATCGCGTCGGCGATCTCCTGGTCGGTGAACGGCTGCCCGCGGACGCTGAGCAGATCGGCGGCCTCCGTCACCGCGTCGGCGACCACCTCGGTTCTGAACGACCCTTGCAGGCTGATCAGGCCACCGGACCGCATCGGCTGGTTGACGAGGTGAACTCCGTAGGTGAACCCCCGCTCCTCGCGCAGGATCCGGTTCAGCCGGCTGAGGAACGCCCCACCCAAGGCGTAACACGCCATCTGCAGGTCCGGCCACCGTGGATCGGTCCGGTCGACTCCGAACCCGCCCAAGCGCACATCGGCCTGAACCGCGCCCGGACGGTCCACCACCAGGCAGGAGATCGGTGCTGGCTGAGGGCGCTCGTGGTCGACCTCGAACTCAGGCGCCCGCCATTCACCGAATGCCCGAAAGGTGGCCTCGATCGGGTCCGAGGCGAAGTCGCCGGCCAAGATCAACGTGGATCGCTGCGGGGTGTAGTGGCGACGTTGGAAGTCCCGCACGTCATCGCCCGAGACTGCGGTCACCCCCTCGGTGGTGCCGCCGGTCGGCCGCCCGGCCCGGAACCGGGGCGCGATCACTGCCTCACGGAACGCCAGGGTGGCCCGTTGCGCGGGGTGCGCCCGGGCCTGCTCGATCTCGGCCAGCCGGAGTTCGCGGAGCCGATCGACGTCCGTGTCGTCCAGGGTTGGCTGGGTGACGGCCTCGGCGAGCAACGGCAGCACGTGGTCGAGCCGTCCGGCTGGCACGTCGAGGCCGATCTGGGTGGCCGAGTAGCCGGCGTGGGCGCCAAGTGCCGCCCCCTGCCGTTCCAGGGTTTCGACGAAGGACAGGCCCGGATGATCCTGGGTGCCCTCGTCCAGACAGCGGGCCGTGAGGTGGGCGACCCCGTCCCGATCCGTCGGTTCTGCTGACAGCGGCAGGTCGATCACCAGCCCAGCTGACACCACGTATTGCCCGGGCCGGTCGAAGATGGCCAGCCGCATCCCATTGGGCAAGCTGGCGCGCTGGGGCGTGGGGAACAGCCAGGGGCGCGGTCGGCGGACGGCTGGACGCTTCGTCATCGGTCGGCCCGCCGATAGACCAGGGTGGCGCGTTGGTCGGGCCGCAACGCCTCGCGGCAGGCTGCGTGTACTTCGTCGGCGGAGATCGACGAGAAGTCGGCGATCCGGGTGTTCACCAGCCCTGGATCGCCGTGCAGGGTGGCGTAGCAGCCGAACAGGTCGGCACGAGAGTCGAAGCGGGCCAGCTCACTGAGCCAGGCGCGCTCGTACTGGGCCTTGGCGCGGTCGAGTTCGTCGGCGTCGACCCCCTCGGCCACCAACAACTCGACTTCGTCGACGATCGCCCGCTCCACCTCCTCGGGTGAGGCGTCGGGCAGGGCCCTGGCGAAGGCGAACCCGAACGAGTGTCCGCCGATCAGCCCCATCGACGACGCCCCGGCGCTCTCCGCTATCCGCTCGGTGCGGACCAGCCGCCGATCCAGGCGCGAGGTGGGCCCGTCGCCGAGGATCGCCAGGGCCAGGTCGAGGCAGTCGAAGGTCCGAGTGCCCCGCGCCGGCAGTCGCCAGGTGAGGTAGACCGCATCCGAGGGCACCCGAGCCTCCACGATCCGCCGGGGGAGGCCACTGTGCGGCGGCAACTGTGCCGGCGCCGGACGATCGGGCACCGTCCTGGTCGGGATCGCCCCGAGGTAGCGGGCCGCCCGGCGGAAGCCGTCGGCGGGCTCGACGTCCCCGACCAGGGTGAGGACGGCGTTGTTGGGCGCGTAATGGGTGCGGAAGAAACGGCGAACGTCGTCCAGGGTGGCGGCGTCGAGGTCCGCCATCGAACCGATCGTGGTGTGGCCGTAGGGGTGGTCGGGCGGGAACCCCAGTGAGACCAGGTGTTCGATCACGTCGCCGTAGGGGACGTTGTCGTAACGCTGGCGCTTCTCCTCCTTGACCACGTCGCGCTGGTTGTCCAGGTTGACCTGGGTCAGGGAGTCGGCGAGGGTGGCCAGTCGGTCGGCCTCCAACCAGAGGGCCAGGTCGAGCGCACCGGTGGGGACCGCTTCAAAGTAGTTGGTCCGGTCGAACCAGGTAGTGGCGTTGACACTGCCGCCGACCGCCTGGAGAGAGGCCAGGTGTTCGCCGGACTGGACCTGGGCCGACCCCTGGAACATCAAGTGCTCGAACAGGTGGGCCAGCCCGGTCTGGCCGATTCGCTCGTCCCGGCTGCCCACGTCGTACCAGAGGTTGACGGCCACCACCGGGACGCTGTGGTCGGGGTTGATCACCACCCGAAGACCGTTGTCCAAGGTCCGTCGGTGAAGCGGGTAGCCCAGGACGCCGGTTGTCATCGGGCTATCTCACCACAGTCAGCGCGGGCGGCGCCCTCCCGGACCCAGGATGACCGCGGCACCGGCGATCACCGAGGCGCCGCCGAGCAGCGGCAGCAGCGCCCAGATGGCTTCTGGCTGATCCAGGGTGGCCACCACCGAGGAGGGCCAGACCTGGATGTCGGAGGCGAGCCACACCAGCGTGCTGTCGGCGTCGACCGCGGGAAGGATCGCCGGGTCGGGGGCAAGGGGCTGCACCCCGGCTGGGACGGTGCCGAGAGCGCCGCCGGCGACGGTGGTGAGATCCCCCGGGAGGATCATCGCTCCGGGGACACCGCTGCCCGATTCGCGAGGCAGCCGCCCGGACGCCGATTCACCGGTGCCGGCATCGATCACCGGGGCGGGCGTCGGTCTGGCCGTGGGCGCGGTGGCGCTGGAGGTGGGGGCGGCCGAGCTGGACGTGGGGGAGGCCGTGGTGGCCGTGGGCTGCGGGCGGGGGGTGGCGGAGACCGTCGGAGTGGGCGACGCCGGAATGGTTCGGGGCTGTTCCGTTGCGGCCGGTTTCCCGGTCGGCTGGCTCAGCTCAGGTGCCGACTTACTGCTGCGCGGGACCGGCGTGGGGGTCGGGCTCGCCTTCGGGGCCGCCAGACTTTGGTGAGTGGCGGTCGCGGTCGACGTCGGCTGCGGGTCCGCTGGAGCGCCGGGGGCACTGAGCACCCAGCCACCGGCCAGCGCGACGGCGCCAACCAGGACCGCGGCGGCGCGCGCGCCAACCATCCCGCTCATGTGTTTCCCCCACTGGACAAGCTGCCCAGAAGGCTACACCCGCGCCCGCGATCATGCCCGGAAACGAGTCCGGCGCTCCTGTTCGTCACGGCCAGCTGATTGGAGCAGGTGCTGTGTGTGGCCCCCCTGCCAACGGGGCAAGGCACAGGTAACCGCTTATGATCGGGGCGATCGCGTCGGGCAAGCGGGCGCACAGGCACGAGAAAACCCGTTCCCGATCGTGCAGGGAACGGGTTCTCCATTCGTAGCGGGGACAGGATTTGAACCTGTGACCTCTGGGTTATGAGCCCAGCGAGCTACCGAGCTGCTCCACCCCGCGTTGGTGAAACCATCTTAGGTGAGGGCGCCGATGCGGCCAAATCGCGGGGCCGCAGCTGCGTCCTGACCCGGGTGGCCGGGAGTCGCTCAGCTAGACTGTCCCGGCGTTCCTCGCGTGGCGAGGCGGAGCCTGACAGGAGGCCTCATGGTTCGGTTCGCACCGACCCGTCCGCTCGTCCGATCGCGAGGGCTGAGGGCAGCGCTCACCGCGCTGGTCGCCGTCCTGGCCCTGGTTGGCTGCACTGGTCAGCAACCCGCCGGCACCACCCCCGCCGCCGCGACGCGCACCCTGACCGTCGGCGCCACCCTGGAGCCGCAGACGATGGATCCCAGCGCGACGCCGGCCGCCTCGGTTCCGCAGGCGTTGCTCTATAACGTCTACGAAACCCTGGTGAAGACCGATCCGAACGGCGACCTCAAGCCGCTGCTGGCCCAGACCTGGGAGCAGAGCACCGACCGCCTCACCTACACCTTCCACCTCAACCCGGCGGCCACGTTCGCCAGCGGAAAGCCGGTCACCGCGGCTGCGGTCAAGACCAGCTTCGACCGCGCCAAGTCCAGCACTGTGGCACCTCCCATCCAGGCGGTGATGAGCATCGTCAAGTCGGTGGACGCATCGAGCGAGACCACCGTCACGGTGAACCTGACCCGGCCCTCCAACCTGTGGTTGCAGGACATCAGCTCCACCGCCGGCATCGTCTACGACCCGGACGGGCTGGCGAACCTGGCCCAGGCGACCGCGGGTTCAGGGCCGTTCCGGCTGAAGCAGTGGAACCGCGGCCAATCGGTGGTGCTGGAGAAGTCTCCGTCCTACTGGGGGACCCCGTCGCGCTTCGACACCGTCACTTTCCGCTACTTCTCCGACGCAAACGCCATGAACGCGGCCCAACTCGCTGGCGACATCGACATCATCTCCAACCTGCAGGCGCCGGACGCCCTGGGCCAGTTCGCCGACCCGGCCCGGTTCACGGTGATCGAGGGCACCACCACCGGCGAGGTGACGATGGCCATCAACAACAGCAAGTCCGCCCTGTCCGACGTTCGGGTTCGGCAGGCGATCTCGATGGCGATCGACAAGCAGGCCCTGCTCGACACGGTCTGGAACGGCAAGGGCGTCCTGATCGGGTCGATGGCGGTGCCGACCGACCCGTGGTACGAGGACCTCACCGGGGTCAACCCCTACGATCCCGCCAAGGCGAAGCAGTTGCTCAAGGAAGCTGGACAGGACAAGGGCCTCACCTTGAACCTGCGCGTGCCGACCACCGCCTACGCCACCAAGTCGGCGCAGTTCGTCGCGTCCGCCCTGGATGAGGTGGGGATCACGGTCAAGGTTGACGAGTTGGACTTCACCACCTGGTTGAACGAAGTGCACAACGGCGGCAAATACGACCTGTCGATCGTCGCCCACGTGGAATCGCGCGACATCCGGCGGTTCACCGACAAGGACTACTACTTCCACTACGACAACCCCGCCTTCGTGAAGGCGTTCAACACCGCCGATCAGGCGCCCGAGGCCGAGTTCGTGCCGAACATGAAGATCGCCGCTCGGATGCTGGCCGACGACGTTGCCGCCGTTTGGTTGTTCGACCTGCCGAACCTGGTGGTCACCCGGGCCGGCATCACCGGCGTGGGGCAGAACGCGCCAGCGCTGAGCTTCGATCTGACCACGATCGCCAGCAACCGCTGACCAGGGCCGATGCCCGCCCTTCGCTACGTCCTGAGCCGGCTGGCCATTTTCGCGGTCAGCCTGGCCGGTGCGTCCATCCTGATCTTCGCGGTCTGCTCGGCGCTCCCCGGCGACGCAGCCGAGGTGATGTTGGGCGAGGGCGCCACTGCGGCGCAGATCGACGAGTTGCGTGAGCGTTGGGGCCTGAACCGCCCGCTCCCGGTCCGCTACTTCGAATGGATCGGCGGGCTCCTGCGCGGGGACTTGGGCAGCTCCCACTTCACCGGGGTCTCGGTCTCCTCGCTGATCGCGCCGCGGATCGCGGTCACCTTGTGGTTGGTCACTTTCGCGTTGGTCGTCGCGGTCGTGATCGCGCTGCCGGCGGGCATGCTAGCGGCCATGAAGCGGCGCTCCTGGCAAGGCGTTTTGGCGTCGGCGGCGGCGCAGGTGGGGATGGCCATTCCCGCCTTCTGGGCGGCCATCCTCGGGGTGATCGTCTTTGCGGTGATCCTTCGCTGGCTGCCGGCCAACGGCTACGTCCCCCTCACCACGAACCCCGGGCAGTGGGCGAGCCATCTCGTCCTGCCGGTGCTGTCGCTGGCCCTGGTCCAAGGGGCGGTGCTGGTCCGCTACGTCCGCAATGCCTTCATCGACGTGCTCTCGGAGGACTATTACCGGACCGCCCGCTCGATCGGCTGGACGCCGTTTCGGGGGTTGCTGCGGCACGGTCTGCGCAACGCCGCCCTGTCGTTGGTGACCGTGCTCGGTCTGCAGCTCGCCGCGGTGCTGGTGGGTGCGATCGTGATCGAGCAGGTCTTTGCCCTGCCCGGCCTGGGCACCCAGTTGCTGACCTCGGTCCAGCAGCGCGACCTGATGGTCGTCCAGGGGACGGTGATGTTCCTGTCCGCGACGGTGCTGGTGATCAACACCCTGGTCGACCTCTCCTACGCCTGGATCGATCCGCGACTGCGAGCGGGAGCGGGTGAGCGGCTGTGAAACGTGCTCCGATGATCGTCGGGTCCGCGCTGATCGTCCTGGTGGTGCTGACCGCACTGATCTCCCTGGTCTGGACGCCCTACGACGCCACCCGGGTGGTGGCCGGTCAGCGACTCCGCGGCCCTTCGGCCGCCCATCTTCTGGGTACCGACCACATGGGCATCGACATCCTCAGCCGGATCATGGTCGGCGCCCAGACCTGCCTGGTGGTCGGGATCATCTCGGTCACCATCGCCGCGCTGCTGGGGGTGCCGTTGGGGATGCTGGCCGGCCAGGCGGGCGGTTGGCTGGACGAGGTGGTGATGCGCGCCAGCGACATCGCCTATGCCTTCCCGGCGCTGCTGATGGCGATCCTGCTGGCCGCCGCCTTCGGCGCCTCGACGCTGACCGCGATGACCGCGATCGGGCTGGCCACCATCCCGGCGTTCGCCCGGATCGCCCGCGCGGGCACCATCCAGGTGATGGCCAGCGACTTCGTTCTAGCGGCGCGGGCCTCCGGCACCAGCAGGCTCGGCATCGCGAGTCGGCACGTGCTGCCCAACATCAGCCCGCTGATCGGGGTCCAGGCGTCGGTGACCTTTGCCCTGGCGATCCTGGCCGAGGCCGCCCTGAGCTACCTGGGCCTATCCGCCCCGGCGCTCACCCCGACCTGGGGGCGGATGCTCAAGGACGCCCAAGGGGTGCTCTTCGTGGCACCCGCGCAGGCGGTTTGGCCGGGCCTGGCGATCGCCTTGGCGGTGCTCGGGTTCAACCTGCTCGGCGACGGGCTGCGCGACCAATTGGATCCGCGGCTGCGGGAGGTGTCATGACCCTGCTCAGCGTGCGCGACCTCAGCGTGGAGTTCGGCCGCCGTCGCGTCCCGGCGTTGACCGGCGTGTCCTTCGACCTTTCCCCAGGGCAGCGCCTCGGCATCATCGGTGAGTCGGGCTCCGGCAAGACGGTGACCGCGCTGGCCGTGATGGGGCTCCTTCCCGAGAACGCCCGGGTGTCCGGTTCGATCAGGCTGAACGACCAGGAACTCATCGGCCGGCCAGAACGGGAGTTGGCCCGGCTGCGCGGCTCAACCATGTCGATGGTGTTCCAGGAACCGATGACCGCACTCGACCCGACCATGACCGTTGGCAGACAGGTGGCCGAGGTGTTGCGGCTGCACGCCGGCGCCGAGGCAGGCCAGGCGCGCAATCGGGTGATCGCGATGCTCGGCCAGGTGGGGCTCGCCGATCCGGACCGCGTCGCCGACGCCTATCCGCACCAACTGTCCGGCGGCCAGCGGCAGCGCGCCATCTTGGCGATGGCGCTGATCAACGGCCCTGACTTGGTGATCTGCGATGAGCCCACCACAGCCCTTGACGTCACCGTCCAGGCGAAGGTGCTGCGGTTGTTGGATGAGGTGTTGGACGCCGAAGGTGCGGCCTGCCTGTTCATCTCCCACGACCTGGCGGTGGTGTCGCAGGTCTGCAGTGACGTCCTGGTGATGCTGGACGGGCGGATCGTGGAGTCCGGGCCGGTCGAGAGGTTGTTCCGTGACCCGAACCACGCCTACACCCGCGGCTTGGTCGCCACCGCCCGGCTCGATCTGGTGCCGCCGGGCCAGCGGCTGCCGGTAGTGGAAGACTTCTACGCCGAAGCGGGGACCTCGTGAGCGAGGTGCTGTACCAGGTGCAGGGGCTGCGCCGGGTCTTCGGCACCGGCGCTCGCCGAGTGGTTGCGCTGGACGGGGTCGACCTGGACGTGGCCCGCGGTGACCGTCTCGGGATCGTGGGGGAGTCCGGGTCCGGCAAGTCCACCCTGATTCGAATCATGGCCGCTCTTGATCGTCCCACCGAGGGCAGCGTCCGCTTCCAGGGACGCGAGGTGACCGGGGCCCCCGAACGGGAACTGGGGTTCTTGCGGTCGGCTGTCCAGCTGGTCTTTCAGGATCCGCGATCCTCGCTGGATCCGCGAATGAAGGTCCGCGACATCGTCACCGAGCCGCTGCGCTCCCGTCTGCTCAAGGGTGAACTCGACCAGACTGACCCGCTGTCGCGAATGCGCGAGGTGTTGGCTGCGGTTGACCTGCCGGAGGACGCCGCCGACCGCTACCCCCACGAGTTCTCCGGCGGTCAGCGGCAGCGAATCGCGATCGCCCGAGCGCTGGCGCCGCGGCCCCAGGTGCTGATCGCCGACGAGCCGGTGTCGGCGCTCGACGTGTCCGTCCGCGCCCAGGTGTTGAACCTGCTCACCGACCTGGTGCAGCAGCTCGGGCTGACGCTGATCTTCGTCAGCCACGACCTGATGGTGGTGCGGCATCTGTGCGACCGGGTGGTGGTGATGCGCTCCGGCCGGATCGAGGAGCAGGGCCTCGCCGCCGAGGTTCTGGCCAACCCGACCCAGGAGTACACCAAGGCACTGGTGGCGGCCGTGCCCAGGATCCGAATCACCTGAGCGACGCCGGACACCCCTGTCCCAACTCTGCGCGCCGAACTGCTTCCTTGCGCCTCAAGCGTGACCCATCCGTGGCTGTCTGACGCGCAACGTTGCGGTGGCCGGCCAAGAATCGCATCGGTCTCGGCAAACAGTCAGGGTGGGAATCCCCCGACCCCGCCAGCTCAGGCCGACAGCCGCCGAACCACGTCCTCGTGCAGCAACCCGTTGCTGGCGATCGCTCCCGGGCCATGCGGGCCGTCGGTGCCGTCGATGCTGCTGAACCGACCCCCGGCCTCACGGACGATCACATCCAGGGCGGCCATGTCGTGCAGAGCCAACTCCGGCTCCGAGGCGATGTCGCAGGCGCCCTCGGCGACCAGCATGTAGCTCCAGAAGTCGCCGTAGGCCCGGGTCCGCCAGCAGTCGCGCATCAGATCGACGAACTGCTGGCCTCGTCCGGCGTCGACCCACCCGTGCAGCGACGAGTAGGACAGGGACGCGTCCGGGACTGAGGTGACCGCCGAAACCCGACACGGCGTCCCTTGCAGGACGCTTCGGCCGGTGAAGGCACCCCCTCCGCTGGACGCCCACCAACGCCGCCCCAGCGCCGGTGCGCTGACCACGCCGACCACCACGTCGTCACCCTGCATCAGCGCGATCAGGGTCGCCCACACCGGAACCCCACGCAGGAAGTTGGCGGTACCGTCGATCGGGTCGATCACCCAACGCCGGGGTCCCCAGCCGCTGTCCTCGCGCTCCTCACCGTGGACGGCGTCGCGTGGTCGGGCGGTCTTCAGGGTGCGCCGGATCGCGTCCTCGACCGCGGTGTCGGCGTCGGTGACCGGAGTAGCGTCCGGCTTGGCGCGCACCTGCAGGTCCAGCGCCTTGAACCGGTTCATGGTCAGGGAGTCGGCGTTGTCGGCCATGATGTGGGCCAGCCGGAGGTCATCAACGAAGCTGGTGTCAGCCATGCGCCCAATCTAGGGGGCAGCGCTGCCGACAACGGGTCAGAACTGCGGCGTGGCCCAGGCCCGTTCCATTCGGCGGAAGGAGTCAAGGCGATCCGGAGCCAGCCGCCCATCGCGGACCGCCTGGTCCAGGCCGCACTCGGGCGCCCCGGTTTCGTGGGTGCAACCCCGCGGGCAGTCGGCCGTGAACTCCACCAGATCGGGGAAGGCGGCCAGGATCGACTCGGCGGTCACGTGACTGAGCCCGAACGAACGGACGCCGGGGGTGTCGATCACCCACCCTCCGGGCGGGGGTAACTCCAGGGCTACCGCGGAAGTCGAGGTGTGGCGGCCTCGTCCGGTGACCTCGTTGACCGCTCCGGTGGCCCGTTCGGCGCCGGGGATGAGCGCGTTCACCAGCGTGGATTTGCCGACTCCCGAATGTCCGATGAACACGCTGGTCCGTTCCGCCAGGAGGGCCCGCAGTTCGTCCAGTTGGGCGCCGGGAGACAGCGTCACCACCGGGATCCCGAGCGGCCGGTAGGCGTCCACCAGGGTGGTCGCCGGAGCCAGATCCTCCTTGGTCAGGCAGAGCACCGGATCAAGGCCCGCGTCGTAGGCGGCCACCAGGATTCGGTCGATCATCCCGGTCCGGGGTGGCGGGTCAGCAAGCGCGGTGACAATCACCAACTGGTCGGCGTTGGCCACGATCGGCCGCTCGAAGGGGTCGTCGTCATCGGCGGTGCGCCTCAGCACAGTCGTCCGCTCCAGCACCTCCACGATCCGGGCGAGACTTCCCTCGGTGCCGCTGAGGTCACCGACCACTCGCACCTGGTCGCCGACGATCACCCCCTTGCGGCCCAGCGTCCGGGCCTTGGTGGTGGTGACGTCTTCGTCTGTCTCGTCCAGCCGGACGCGATAGCGGCCCCGGTCCACCGCGACCACCGAACCGGTCAGCGCCTTGGAGTAGTCCGGTCGGTCTTTGGTTCGGGGGCGGGTCCGCCCTGGGCGCTCCCAGCCCTCGTGGTCGTCGTCGGTGATCGCGCCGCGCAACTTGCGGCTCATTCGGTGCGGCCCAGCAGTTCCGACCACAAGCCGACGAAATCGGGCAACGTTTTGGAGGTGCAGCCGACGTCGTCGAGCACCACCCCTGGCACAACCAGGCCCAGCAGCGCCCCCGCATGGGCCATCCGATGGTCGGCGTAGGTGTGGAACGTCCCTCCGGTCAGCCGGGTCGGCTCCACCTCAAGCCCGTCGGTGGTCTCGATCACGCTGCCACCAAGATCGGTGAGTTCCCGGTGAAGGGCCGCCAGCCGGTCGGTCTCGTGCCCTCGGATGTGGCCCACCCCGCCGATCCGGCTGGGCCCCTCGGCCAGCGCCGCCAAGGCGGTGGCCACGCAGGTCAACTCGCTCACCTCGTGCAGATCGACCTCCGCCCCGCGCAAGCCACGTTCGCCGGAGATCTCCAGCCAGTCGCCGTCAGGGACGACCACGGCCCCGAAAGCCTCCAGGACTCGGAGCAACTGGGCCGAGGCCTGAACGCTGGTGCGCGGCCAAGGGGCTCGGAGCCGCCCGCCGGTGACCAGGGCGGCGGCCGCCAGGGTGGCGGTGTTGGTCAGGTCGGGCTCAATCCGGACGCTGCCGCCGGCGATCGTCCCTTCGGGAACGACCCAGGTCCACGGTTCGGGGGTCTCCACCTGAATGCCCCGCTCGGCCAGCATCGCGATGGTCATGTCGACGTGGGGGTGGGACGGCATGGCGGCACCGCGGTGCCGGACGGTGAGGCCTCCGGGGAAGCGGCAGCCGGTCAGCAGCAGCGCCGAGACGAACTGGCTGGACGAGGAGGCGTCCAGGGTGACCTCGCCGCCCCGGGTCGGCGGTCCCTCGACGCTGAAAGGCAAACCTGGACGGTCCACCGCGATCCCCAACGAAGCCAGAGCTCGCAGCAGCGGGGCCACCGGCCGACGAGCGGCCTCGGCGTCGCCGATGAACGCGGTCGACCCGTCGGCCAGCCCCGCCAAGGGCGGGACGAACCGCATCACGGTTCCGGACAGCCCGCAGTCGATCGTCCCGCCGGCGACCAGGTGGCCCGGCGGCCGCACCACCACTGAGTCGCGGCCGGTCTGTTCGATCGAGCAGCCCAGCGTCTCGATCGCCGCCTGCATTAACTGGGTGTCGCGGGCCACCAGCAGACCCGTCAGCACAGTGGGACTCTCGGCCAGGCAGGACAGCACCAGGGCGCGCGCCGACGCCGACTTGGAACCGGGAACGCTGATCGTCGCGGCGATGGGTCCGGCGGCGACCGGCGCCTCCCAGGTCATCAGGACAGGGCGCTCTCGAGGCTCTTCGACGCCTTGCGCGCCACCTTCTTCGCCTGCTTGGCCGCCTGGGCTCCCTCGCGGGCCAGTTGGTTGCGCAGCCGCTCGGCGCCGCGTTCCATGGCTTCCTTCTGCGCCCGGGCCCGCCAGGCGAGGTTGGGCTGCCCTTCGGTGTCGGCCGAGGCCAGCAGCACCCCGCCGGTCAAGGCGATGTTGCGCAGCAGCAGGGATTGGGCGGCGTCGCGGTCGGCCAGCGGTGCCCGCAACGGGTTGCTGGCTAGCACGTGGGGCACCATGGTCGCCGCCAGCACTCCGGCGCCGAGCCGTCGACCGATGCCTGTCGCGAGGCTCAATCCACCCAGCACCTGCGCCACGCCGGTCAACCGGACCACGCCGCGCGTGTCCTCCGGGAGGTAGGCGGCCGCCTGCGGCGGCAACACCTGTTCGGCCAGCGGAAGCAGCTTCTCGGCCATCGGCTCAGCCGCCGGGATCAGCGGTTCGGGGTTGCGGATCGCCTTGATGCCGTTGATCACGAAGAAGCTGGCCAGCATCGTTCGGGCGGCGGCTCGGAGCAGAGTCATGCCCCCTTTCTAGCGCGCGGGAGGCCGGGTGCCAAGCGCCCGATCGGGCGGTCTAGCCTGGTTGCCATGTGCGGGAGGTACGCGGCCACGGCCGATCACGAGCTGCTCGAGGAGGTCTTCGAGATCGACGAGGTGGCCGGCCCGCTGCCGCCACCGAAGTTCAACGTGGCGCCCACCGATCCCGTCCCGGCCGTGGTCGAGCGGCTGCCGAAGGACGTCCCGGACGCCGCGCCGGTTCGCCGGTTGGTGGAGCTGCGCTGGGGCCTGGTCCCGTCCTGGTCGAAGGACGCCAAGGGCGGGGCCCGAATGATCAACGCCCGGTTCGAGACCGTTGCCGATAAACCCGCCTTCCGACGCGCCCTGGCCACCCGACGCTGCCTGCTGCCCGCCGACGGCTTCTACGAGTGGTACAGCGCCGAGGCTCTCGACGCCCGCGGCAAGCCGATCAAGCAGCCGTTCTTCATCCGTCCGGCCGACGGGGGACTGCTGGTGATGGCCGGGCTGTACGAGTTCTGGAAGGACCCGGCTGGGCAGTGGCTGTCCACCTGCACGGTGATCACCACCAAGGCGATCGACCGGGTGGGTCACCTGCACGATCGGATGCCGATGACCGTCCCGCAGGCGCAGTGGGACGACTGGCTCAACCCCCGACTCGGCGCGGAGGCGATCGAGTTGCTCTCCGACCCCGTGGACGACCTGGAGATCTACGCCGTGTCCACCCTGGTCAACCGGGTGGCCAACGACGGCCCGGACCTGATCGTCCCTCTGGCCGAGGGCTGAGCAGGGAATATCGAGCCACCGCCTGGCCGTTGCATCCGTTGTGAAAGCGACAGAGGTGCTGGCGGAGCGCGTCGGGGCCACAAACCCGGACCGCACGAACCCGGTACTGTCGTTCCTGATGACCCTGCCCACTGACGCCGAGCTCGATTCCGACGTCGACCTCGCCACCGAGACCGAAGCCGACCGGACGGCGCGCTTCGAACGCGACGCGTTGCCCTATCTCGACCAGCTCTACGGCGCGGCGCTGCGGATGACCCGCAACCCGTCCGACGCCGAGGATCTGGTTCAGGAGACCTTCGTCAAGGCGTTCTCCTCGTTCCGCCAGTTCACCCCAGGGACAAACCTGAAGGCCTGGTTGTACCGGATCCTCACCAACACCTACATCAACAGCTACCGCAAGAAGCAGCGGCAAGCGCAGCTCAGCGGCGGCGACCATCTCGAGGACTGGCAACTGGCCAAGTCCGAGGCGCACACCTCGACCGGGCTCCGCACGGCCGAGATGGAGGCGCTCGACCGGATGCCGGATTCGGCGGTCACCGACGCGATGCACCAGCTGACGCCGGACTTTCGGCTGGCGGTCTATCTGGCCGACGTCGAGGGGTTCTCGTACAAGGAGATCGCCGAGATCATGGGCACCCCGATCGGCACGGTGATGTCCCGGTTGAACCGCGGCCGAACCCAGTTGCGCGCCTTACTGGCCGACTATGCGCGCGAGCGTGGGCTGGGAAAGCGGGGCGACGATGAATGACAGCGACGACTGCCGCAACGCGCTGGCCAGGCTCTACGAGTTCCTCGACCACGAAATCGACGAGGCCGACGCCGATCAGATCCGCCTTCATCTCGACGCCTGTGAGCCCTGCTTCGAGGCCTTCGGGGTGGAAGAGGCGGTGCGAGCCGTGGTGAAGCGGAGTTGCGGCGGTCAGAAGGCTCCAGACGCTCTCCGCTTCCGGGTGGTCACCCAGATCACAACGCTGACGATTCGCTACGACTCCTGACCGGCTCCGCGACTCCTTAAGCAGCTGACCCCCCGTCGATGACGGAGGGCCGATGACGAACCAGTGCTCAGGCGTTGGGACGCTTGCCGTGGTTCGCGCTGTTCTTGCGACGGGAACGACGCTTGCGGCCACCCTTGCCCATCTGGAACTCCTCGTTTCGCGGTGTCTGCGCCGGACGGCGCGGCCACCCATTCTGCCATAGGGTGGCCGACATGCTTTCCATGGGCCAGGTGATCAGCGACCACACGCTGCTGACCGGGGAGCAGGCGGCGTGGCTCGCCCACCTGGTGGACGAGTGGCATCTGTTGGCCGATCTGGCCTTCTCCGACCTGATCTTGTGGGTGCCTGACGCCGACGACAACGTCTTTTGGGCCGCCGCCCAGATCCGGCCGACCACGGGGCCAACCGCCCTGGAGGACGACGTGGTGGGCGAGGAGATCGCCTACGACCCGGAGCATCTGGTGACCGAGGCGTACTTGTCTCAGGTGGTCACCTCGACCAGCGACAACAAACTCCAGGCCGGCATCCCGGTCGACGTCCACGCGATCCCGATCCTGGTCGATGATCAGGTGATCGGGATCGTGGAGATGCACACCAACCGGATGGGCGTCCGAGCGCCGGGTGCCCTGGAGGACGCCTACCTGGAAGCAGCGCAGGTGTTGTCCCGGATGGTGCAGCGGGCCGAGTTCCCCACCCCGGATGACAAAGGGGTGCCGTGGGTGTCGCCGCGGGTCGGAGACGGCATGATGCGAATCGACCCGCAGGGGGTCGTCCAGTTCGCCAGCCCGAACGCGGTCAGCGCCTACCGGCGCCTGGGGCTGACCGCGGACCTGCTCGGTGAGGACTTCGTCCAGGTCACCACGTCGTTGCTGCAGACCCGCAAGGCGCCGGTGGAGGTGCCGCTGGCCACCGTGCTGCGCGGCGACGGACCGCGGGAGGCCGAACTGGAGACTCCGGACGTGCAGTTGCGGCTGCGGATCATCGCGCTGCGCGATCAGGATCGTCGCTGCGGCCTGCTGGTGCTTTGTCGCGACACCACCGAGCTGCGCAGCCGGGAACGGCAACTGGTCACCAAGGACGCGACCATCCGCGAGATTCACCATCGCGTGAAGAACAACCTGCAGACGGTGGCCGCGCTGTTGCGGCTCCAAGCTCGGCGGATCTCCTCACCCGAGGCCAAGGGCGCGTTGACCGATGCGATGAAGCGGGTCGGCGCAATCGCGGTGGTCCACGAGATCTTGTCCCAGGCGTTCGATCCGTCGGTGAAGTTCGACGACGTGGCCGACCGGCTGCTCAAGATGGTCGCTGACGTCACCGCGACCGGCGGACCGGTTCGAGCCTTGCGGACGGGCAGCTTCGGGTATGTCCCGGCCGAGGTGGCCACCAGCCTGTCGCTAGTGCTGACCGAGCTTTGCCAAAACGCCATCGAGCACGGGCTCGGCTACGGACGTGGCGAGGTGATCGTCCATCCGTGGCAGTCGGGGGGCCAGTTGACCGTGGAGGTCAGTAACGACGGCGTCCCGCTTCCCGAGGACTTCTCGCTGGCTACCTCGACCAGCCTGGGACTGTCCATCGTCACCACCCTGGTCGACGACATGGGTGGCGAGTTTTCGCTTACCTCCCAGGCTGATGGGACGACCGCGCGGGTGACGATTCCGGTCGCCTGAACCCCCGCCCGAACCCCGTCCGGCCGTCCTCCCGGCCGCTGGAACCACCCTTCCTGGGTGGCGAACCCCTTCCGGACGCCGTGATCGCCCTTCTGGGTCACGACGCCCTCCCGGACGCCCTGACCCCCCTTCTGGGTCACGA
>CAYVOW010000005.1:0-21533 GCA_964453585.1 uncultured Micropruina sp. | reverse complement strand
CTGGGTCACGACGCCCTCCCGGACGCCCTGACCCCCCTTCTGGGTCACGACGCCCTCCCGGACGCCCTGACCCCCCTTCTGGGTCACGACGCCCACCTTGGGTGCGGGACGCGCCGTCCTGTGTCGGCGTGTCGTGCCTGGTGGGTGGGCGCCGTCGGTGGCGGACGCCTAGGACCTCCCTTGAGCAATCGGGTTCGGGCGTCCCACCATGGAGGCCCAACGGGGCTTCGCCGAGGCCGTCCTTGGGTCACGACGCCCACCTTGGGTGCGGGACGCGCCGTCCTGTGTCGGCGTGTCGTGCCTGGTGGGTGGGCGCCGTCGGTGGCGGACGCCTAGGACCGCCCCAGAGCACGCAGGTTGGGCGTCCCACTACGGGACGCCCGACGGAGGCTTGCCGAGGCCGTCCCTGGGTCACGACGCCCACCTTGGCTGCAGGACGCGCCGTCCGGTGTCGGCGTGTCGCGCCTGGTGGGTGGGCGTCGTGGACGGGGGGACGCCGGAAGGAGTGCCAGGGCACGATTTTCTGAGCCGCCGTCACGTTCTTTGAGCGTACCGTCGTCACATTCCTTGGGCGCACCGCCGACATGCCAGCACGACCAGCACGCGCGGAATGGCGTCGACGAGCTCGACGGTCAGCTGGTCCGAATACGGCTGCGGGCAGCGCGGCGCTTCAGCGCCCGGCGCTCGTCCTCACTGAGTCCACCCCAGACACCGTGGTCTTGGCCGGCGTCCAGCGCCCACTGCAGGCAGGCCTCACGCACGTCACAGCGCTTGCAGACCTTCTTCGCTTCGGCGATCTGCATCAACGCTGGGCCGGTATTGCCCACCGGGAAGAACAACTCGGGATCCTCGGTGAGGCAGGCAGCCCGGTGGCGCCAATCCATGCGGCTTCGACTCCTATTCGCGGGTTTGTCAGTGACAAGACTGGCAACTGTAACAACCGATGACAAGGCTTGGGGGCTCTTTTGGCAAGCAGCCCGTGATGCGTAGCCGATCGTTGATCCAGGGCAACTATCCTGCCGGGCATGCCACCCCGTTCGAGTGTCCCGCTGGGCCTGATGGCTGCGGTCCTCGCCATGGCCACCGGCGTCGCGTTCGTCACCCTGGCCGCGCTGAGCGTGGCGTCGGGGCACGGCGCCTTCAGCTGGCAGATCGCATTGATGCTCGGCGGGTACGGGGTGCTGCTGACGGTGGCCGGATGGCTGTCGGCACGTGGGGTCGGCCTGGCGCGGGGCGCGGTTATCTCGCTGGGGTTGTTGAACCTGATCGTCGCCGCCCAGTACCTGTCGTCGTGGGTGGGGTGGGCACTGTTGCTGTTCTCCCTGATCACCGTGATTGCCGGGGTGATCGACCGGGCGCAGCGCGCACAGCGCGATCGTGATCCAGGCTGACGCTGAATCCGGGGCTACTCCTCGTCGTCGTGCAGCCGGGCCAACCACGTGGCCAAACGATCGACCGGGATCTCGAACTCAGGATTGAGGTCGACGAAGATCCTCAACTGCTCGGCCAGCCAGCCCAGCGTGACCTCCTCGTCGCCTCGGCGGTCGTCGAGTTCCTCGATGCCGCGATCGGTGAAGTACATCGCTACCCCTGCGCCAACGCCCGATCGAGCAGGTCGGCTTGCTGATGCTGATGGATCTTCAGCGAGCCAACCGAGGGCGCCGAACTCGATGGCCGAGTGATCCCGGTCATCTGCAGCTGGTACCCAGGCAGGAACGCCGCCACCGCGGTGGGCAACTGGCCCTGCATGAACCACCAGGCGCCCTGATTCTCCGGCTCGTCCTGGACGTAGCGGATGTCGGTCACTTGGGGGAAACGGGCCAGTTCGGCCGCCAGTTCCTTGGCCGGCAGCGGGTAGAGGCGCTCCAGCGAGATGATCGCCACCGTGCCGTCCAGCCCGGCCTCCTCGCGGGCGGTGATCAGGTCCCATTTGATCTTGCCCGAGCAGAGGATAATCCGCCGCACGGCGGCATCGTCGGTGATCGACGGGTCTCCCATGGCCGGCTGCCAGCGTCCCTGGGTGAAGTCCTCGGGGGTGGAGACGGCCTGCTTGCTGCGCAACATCGACTTCGGCGTCGCCACCACCACCGGACGATGCCAGTTGACGTAGGCGTGGGTCCGGAGCAGGTGGAAGTAGCTGGCCGGCGTGGACGGCTGGCAGACCGCCAACGCCCCCTCCGAGCACAGCGATAGCCACCGTTCGATCCGTGCCGAGGAGTGGTCCGGCCCCTGCCCCTCGTAACCGTGGGGGAGCAGCAGCACCACGCCCGACTTCTGCGTCCACTTGGCGTTGCCGGACGCGATGAACTCGTCGGCGATGGTCTGGGCGCCGTTGGCGAAGTCGCCGAACTGGGCCTCCCAGCAGACCAGCGCGTCCGGGGCGGCGACGGAGTAGCCGTACTCGAACCCCATCGCTGCGTACTCGCTGAGCAGCGAGTCGTAGACGTGGAAGTGACCCTGGGCTTCGGTCATGTGGTTGAGCGGGATGTAGTGCTGACCGGTGGTCCGATCGACCACGGTGGCGAACCGCTGAGAGAACGTGCCGCGGCGTGAATCCTGGCCAACCAGGCGCACCGGACGACCCTCCAGCAGCAGCGACCCGAAGGCGAGCAATTCGCCGGTCGCCCAATCGATCGGGCCGGCCAGGATCGCCTCGGCCCGACGCTGCATCTGCGGCAGCACCTTGTGGTGCACGTGCACGTCGTCGGGGTAGGACAGATAGGCCTGAGAGATCTGCTTGAGCACCGTCGGGCTGATCGCGGTGCCCTGGGTCTTGCCCAGTTTCGGCGGGTAGTAGGGGACCTTGCGGTAGCTGTCGTCGTCGCCTTCGTCCTCGCGCGCCTTCTTGAACACGCTCTCCAGGCCGTCGCGGAACTTGGCGATAACCGCCTCGGCGTCGTCGGTGGAGATGTCGCCGCGACCGATCAGGGCTTCGGTGTAGAGCTTGCGGACACTGCGCTTCTGCTCGATCAGGTCGTACATCATCGGCTGGGTGAACGAGGGGTCGTCGCCTTCGTTGTGGCCGCGACGGCGGTAACAGACCAGGTCGATGATCACGTCCTTGTTGAACCGCTGCCGGTACTCGAACGCGATCCGCGCCGCCCGGGCGACCGCCTCGGGGTCGTCGCCGTTGACGTGGAGGACAGGCGCCTGGATCACCTTGGCCACGTCGGTGGCGTAGACCGAGGTGCGCCCGTCGGTGGGGGCGGTGGTGAAACCGACCTGGTTGTTCACCACGACGTGGACGGTGCCGCCGACCCGGTAGGCCGGCAGTTGGCTCATCTGCAACGTCTCGTAGACCACGCCCTGGCCGGCGAAGGAGGCGTCGCCGTGCAGCAGCACCGGCAGCACCGGGAACGCGGGCGGGCCGATCTGGTCGAGTTTCGCCCGGGCGATCCCCTCCAACACCGGGTTGACCGCCTCGAGGTGGGACGGGTTGGCGGCCACCGAGGTCTTCACGGTGCGGCCGGACAGCGCGGTGAACTCGCCTTCCGCGCCGAGGTGGTACTTCACGTCGCCGGTGCCCTGGGCCTGACGCGGGTCAAGGTTTCCGTCGAACTCCCGGAAGATCTGGCCGTAGCTCTTGCCGACGATATTGGCCAGCACGTTCAGCCGACCTCGGTGCGGCATGCCGATGCAGACCTCGTCCAGTTCGGCGTCGGCGGAGGCGTCGCACAGCTCGTCCAGCAGGACGATGGTCGACTCGCCTCCCTCCAGGCTGAACCGCTTCTGACCGACGAATTTGGTCTGAAGGAAGGTCTCGAAGATCTCGGCCTCGTTCAGCTTGTCCAGAATCCGCAGGTGCTCCTCGCGCGGCCACGGCACGTGCGGACGCTCGAACCGCTCCTGGATCCAGGCCCGCTGCTCACCGTCGGTGATGTACATGTACTCGATACCGATGGTGCGGCAGTAGGAGTTGCGCAGCATCGCCAGGATGTCGCGCATGGTCATCAGCTGGCCGTCCCGGCCGCCGAAGTTGCCGACCGGGAACTCCCGGTCGAGGTCCCACAGGGTCAGGCCGTGGTATTCGATGGCGAGCTCGGGGTGGCTTCGCTGCCGATACTCGAGCGGGTCGATGTCGGCCATCAGGTGGCCGAGGCTCCGGTAGGCGTTGATCAGCGAGAAGATCCGCGCCATCCGCGGCACCTGGTTGGGCCGGGCGTCACTGACATCGGTGGACCAGCGGATCGGGGTGTAGGGGACGCGCAGCGAGGCGAAGATCTCGTCGTAGAAGCCGTGGCGGCCGATCAGCAGTTCGTGGATCACCTTGAGGAACTCACCCGACTGGGCGCCCTGGATCACCCGGTGGTCGTAGGTCGAGGTCAGCGTGGTGATCTTGGAGACGCCGAGCTCGTTGATCGTGGTGGCCGAGGCCCCCTGGAACTCGGGCGGGAAATCGATCGACCCGACGCCGAGGATGACCCCCTGGCCGGGCATCAGCCGCGGCACCGAGTGATTCGTCCCGATGCCGCCCGGGTTCGTCAAGGTGGCGGTGGTGTCCTTGAAGTCGTCCACGGTCAGTTCGTTGCCCCGCGCCTTGCGGACCACGGCCTCGTAGGCGACCCAGAACTGGGCGAAGTTGAGCTCCTCGCAGTCCTTGATGTTGGGCACCAGCAGTTGGCGGGTGCCGTCCGGCTTGGCCATGTCGATCGCCAGGCCGAGGTTGATCACCTGCGGCTGGACCAGGAACGGCTTGCCGTCGGCCTCGTCGTAGGAGCTGTTCATCGACGAGACTTGCTTCAGCGCCTGAACCATCGCGTAGCCGATCAAATGCGTGAACGAGATCTTGCCGCCGGTGGTGCGGGCCAGGTGGGCGTTGATCATCTGGCGCTGGTCGATGGCGAGCTTCATCGGCACGTTGCGAACCGAGGTCGCCGTCGGCATGCCCAGCGACGTGTCCATGTTCTTGGCCGTGCGGGCGGACGCGCCGCGCAGCGGGGTGCGGATCGGCTCGTCCGACTTGATCTCCGGTCGGACGGCGAGGTTGGGCCGATCGGCGGACAGGCCGAGCCCGGTGCCGGGGCTCTCGGGACGGGTGTCGGTGGCCGGTGTCGTCGGCTCTGCGGCGGCGCTCTGCACCGCGGGCGGCTGGATCGAGGGGGTCGGGGCAGGCTGCTGGGGCGCCTTGGTGTCCGTCACCACGGTGTACGAGCGCCCGGGGCTGATGGGAGAGGCGGCGGGAGCCGAAGTCTGTGCAGCACGAGCGGTCGGCGCCAGGGGAGCCGCGACAGGAGCGCTGGGCGGGTCAGCGGCCACGATGGCGGACGCTGGGGGAGCGTCGACGATTGAGGGGGCGCCGACAGCGGTTGCTGACGGCGTGGCGACGGTGACGCTGGCTGTCTGCACCGTTACCGGGGCACCCTGGCCTTCACGTTCGGCGAAGAACTGTTGCCAGGTCTCGTCCAACTGCGAGGGGTCTTCGAGGTACTGGTCGTGCATTTCCTCGATCAGCCAGTCGTTGGCGCCGAAGTCCTCGACTCCGTCCGACTTGGACGCCTGATCCGGCGCGATCGCCACGTCTGCCTTCTTCCGTGTCGGCGGGGCAAGCCCCGACGCTTGCTAGCCCTCGATGCTAACTCAAGGTGGCTACCGCTTGACTCTAACGCGCGGGGGCCGCCCGGGGGCGCACCCGCCCCTGCGATCAGAAGGCAATCGGCCTTCGGTGTTGCGGCGTCCGGAGTGTTCAGCCCCGGGACCGACAGCCGCCACCGATTGGTTACCTGGGCCATCGAACCTGACCGGGTGCGGGGCGCTCGGCGGATGGTCTGGCTGGTGGCTGCGTTGGCCCTGGTCGCGGCCGTCCAGCCCGTCAACGGGAACATCCGCTACCAGGTCGGCGTCGGACGGGTGTCGGGCTACTCGGTGGTCGAAACCTTCTCGCATCGACCACTGGCGTTCCGGCTGCTGAGTGCCTGGCAGGCCTGGCTGCCCGAGCAGGTCAGCCTGCTGGTAGGTCCGCCTGGGTCGCTGGCTCGGGTGATGGCCTTTGAGGTCGGTTTCCGCTTGGTCGCGATGGCCTGGGCCGGGGTCGCCGCCGCCTTGTTGGGGGCGGGCCTGCGCCGCTGCTGGGGATCGCTAGCCTGGCCGTACGGGATGGCGGCGTTCGCGGCGCTGGCCTTCACCGCCCCGGCCACCGGGGAGCCGGATTGGATGGCCGCCTTGTTCACGGTGGCCGCCGTCGGGACCGGCTTGCTCGGTCGGGCGGCCCGCGGGGCCATCGGGGCTGGGGGGCTCTTGGCGGTTGCGGCCCTGGTCAAAATCACCAGCCTGCCGCTGGCCGTCCTCGGTCTGAGCGTGTTGTGGTGGCTGAACCGGCGGCGGGGGACGGTCGCTGCTGCGGTCGCCACGGGAGTCGGGCTGGCTTTCCGCAGTTACGATCTGGTGGCTCGCGCCGCACGAGATCGGGTGGCTGCTGGACATCCGCGCGCTGCAGCCTGATCCGTGGACCTGGCGTAACGCCACCGAGGCTCTGCACTACGCGGTTAATCTGGCGGCCCGGTGGCCGGTGATCGCCGTGCTGCCGGCGTTCTTCGTCCGCGCTGGACGAGCGGAGGCGACGGTGGCCCTGCTCGGGCTGGCCCTGACGTCGTTCGCGGTGCTGGTGCAGGGGCAGTACTTCGTCTACCACGCCAGCGGTCTGGTGGTGTGGTCGGCCCTGCTGGCCGTCGGGACCGTGCAACGGACGAGAGCCAGGCTGCGCTGGCCGCTGGTGGCGCTGATCGGTTGGACCGCCATTCTCTTCGTCACCCCAGCCTCCTGGCGGCTGGCACACCAGACTTGGCTGTACGCCGCCACGCTTGGCTGGGCGCTCGGCTTGGCGGTCGTCCAGTTCATCGGACGTCGGCATCCGGCGCTCTCCCGACGGCGGACCAACCTCTGGGCGGCAGGTTTGGCGGTGGCTTCCCTGCTTGCCACACACACGCCGTTCTCGGCCGAGTCGCTCTCCTTGCGGACCGCCGGCCGGACGAGTTGGGGCAACCTCGTGACGCTCCAGCGCGAGCTCGCCGACGCCCAGGCCGTCCGCGATCGGATCGGGGCCGATTCGGAGGTGGCGTACCTGACCTTCGGCGATGCCACCTACTACGTCGGCAATCCAATGCACTGCCGGTATCCCTCGCCCTTGTTTCTGCAGCGTGGCCAGGCTCACCGCCTGGTCTCGTCCGCAACCCGTCAGGAGAACCTCAACTGCCTCTCCAACCCCGCGGCCCGGTGGCTGGTCTGGGATCAGGAGTGGCTTCGTCCCAGCCGCATGCCGGCGGACCTGCGAGCGAGGATCGAGCACGTCTGGGCGTGCGCTGACGCTCTACGGCTGGGGCGCTACACCGTCTGCCCTCGCCGACGGTGAGGCGATGGTGTCGAACGCATCCGGCGCATCCGGAGGTCGAGACTCAGCCCATTGCAACGCGGTTTCTGCGGGCTGGACAGACCGGAAAGGGCGCCCCCGAGAGGATTCGAACCTCTGCTCCCGCCTCCGGAGGGCGGTGCTCTATCCCCTGAGCTACGGGGGCCAGGCCACGAGGGCCGAGGGACACTGTACCCCAGATCGTCCGGACGCCAGGACGCGGTCGCGCCGGTAGGGTCGAATCGTGCGTCACCGGCTGCTGATCCTCACCCTGCTGCTCGCCGGGTGCGCGTCCCCGGTGACCCCGGCACCGGCCCTGATCCGCGACACGCCGCCACCGTGGCCCGCACCCCGCGACGGCGTCGCCTACCTGGAGCAGGCCGGACTTCCCCAGTCGCGGTTGGACGACCGCAGCAACCAACGCACCTTCCAGCTGCAGGTGGTCGTCGATGGCCTGGGCGTTGAGGTGCCCGCCTACCTCGGCATGGACCGCCCCCGCGCCGTCCAGGGGCCGGCCCACACCCACGACACCTCCGGCCTGGTGTGGTTGGAGGGGCGCGGCGCCGACCAAGTGACCCTCGGCCAGTTGTTCACCAGTTGGGGCGTCCGATTCGACGGGCGCTGTCTGGGCGCCGCCTGCGGCAGGATCGCGGTGACCAGCGACGGGCGGCCGGTCGCCGACCCGGTTGCCCTGCGCCTCGCCGACGTCGGCTCCACTGTTGTGGTGGACGCCCGCTCCTGACGTTCCAGGCGTTGGCGACACGCGTCGTGGGGCGTCCGATCTGGCAAGGTTGCCGGTCATGACCCACATGCACGTCGCTGGCTCCATCCACGCCGACGCCACCTCGCCGGCGCCGCAGTGGCTGGTCAAGCCGAGCGACGCGAACGTCTTGGAGCGTCGCCTGTGGAGCGACACGGTGGCCCGGGACGAGACCGACGAACTCACCATCGGTGGGCTGACCGCCACCGAGATCGTCCAGCGCGCCGGGTCGCCGGTGTACGTGATCGACGAGGTCGACTTCCGTGGCCGAGCGCTGTCCTGGAAGCAGGCCTTCGACGGGTGGGACGTCTACTACGCGGGCAAGTCCTTCCTCTGCGGCACCGTGGCCCGTTGGCTGGCCGAGGAGGGCCTCAACCTGGACGTGGCCTCTCTCGGCGAGTTGACGGTCGCCCTCCGTTCGGGGTTCGATCCCGCCCGGCTGGCGCTGCACGGCAACAACAAGAGCGACGCCGAGCTGCGGCTGGCGCTGAGCGCGGGCGTCGGTCGGATCGTGGTCGACTCCTCCGATGAGATCGGACGGCTGGAGCGCCTGACCGCGGAGCTCGGCGTCCGGGCCCCGGTGATGATCCGGGTCACCACCGGCGTCGAAGCCCACACCCACGAGTACATCGCCACCGCCCACGAGGATCAGAAGTTCGGCTTCTCGATCACCGGCGGCGCTGCCCTCGTGGCCATGGTGCGCAGCTATCACAGCCCGACCATCGATCTGCTCGGCATCCACTCACACATCGGCAGCCAGATCTTCGACACCAACGGGTTCGAGGTCGCCGCGCGGCGCACGCTCCGGTTGATGTCGCAGTTCCGTGAGGCGACCGGCGTCACCTTGCCCGAGTTGGACCTGGGCGGCGGTTTCGGGATTGCCTACACCAGCGGGGACGACCCGGCGAGCGCCGCCGAACTCGCCCGCGGCCTGCGGGAGATCGTGGCCCACGAGTGCCGCGCCTTCGACCTGGACATCCCACGGCTGTCGATCGAGCCCGGACGAGCGATCAGCGGCCCGTCCGGCACCGCCCTGTACACCGTCGGGACGGTCAAGAGCGTCGAGTTGGGCGGCGGCCACAGTCGCCGCTACCTCAGCGTCGACGGTGGCATGAGTGACAACATCCGGCCGGCGCTGTACGCCGCGGAGTACTCCGCCGTCCTGGCCAACCGCGCGTCCACCGCGCCGACGGTGCTCTCCCGGGTGGTCGGTCTGCACTGCGAGGGCGGCGACATTCTGGTCCGCGACGCGTTCCTTCCTGGCGACGTCCGTCCTGGCGACCTGTTGGCGGTTCCGGCGTCCGGCGCTTACAGCCGGTCCATGGCGAGCAACTACAACCACACGCCTCGCCCACCGGTGGTGGCCGTTCGCGATCGGGAATTGACGACCCTGATCCGCCGCGAGACGCTGGACGACCTGCTGGCGCTGGACGCCGGCCTGAACGTCGAGAAAGAGCAGTGATGACCGATTCGGAGCCGCTCAAGGTAGCCCTGCTCGGCTGTGGGGTGGTCGGCTCGCAGGTGGCGCGGCTGCTGCTCAGCAATGCCGACGACTTCCGGGCCCGGATTGGCCGACCCCTGGAGTTGGTCGGAATCGGGGTTCGCCGCCTCGACGTCGAGCGTCCAGGAATCGACCCGGCACTGTTCACCAGCGACGTCCAGGCCTTGGCGGCTCGACCTGACCTGGATCTGGTGATCGAGGTGATGGGCGGCCTGGAGCCCGCCCGCAGCCTGATCGGCGCCGCGCTGGCCAACAAGGCCTCGGTGGTCACCGCCAACAAGGCGCTGCTGGCCAGTGACCCGACCGTGTTCACCGACGCCGACACCGCCGGGGTCGACCTCTACTACGAGGCGGCTGTCGCCGGGGCCATCCCGATCATCCGACCGTTGCGCGAATCGCTAGTCGGGGACGAGGTGACCGCGGTCAGCGGCATCGTCAACGGCACCACCAACTACATCCTGGACAAGATGCACACCGAGGGGTGGACGTTCGACCAGGCTTTGGCGGAGGCGCAACGACTCGGCTTCGCCGAGGCCGACCCGACCGCCGACATCGAGGGCTACGACGCCGCCGCCAAGGCCGCCATCCTGGCCAGCCTCGCCTTCCACACCCGGGTGACCATCGAGAGCGTGGCCCGCGAAGGGATCACCCGGGTGAGTGCCGCAGACGTGGCGACCGCGTCCGAACTCGGCTTCGTGATCAAGCTGATTGCGAGGGCAGCGCTGGCCGCGGACGGGGCGATCGCGGTAGGGGTGCACCCCACGCTAGTGCCGCTGAAGCACCCGCTGGCGGCGGTGTCGGGTGCCTTCAACGCGGTCTTCATCGAGTCCCGCAACGCCGGGCAGCTGATGTTCATGGGACCAGGCGCTGGAGGTTCGCCGACCGCCTCGGCCGTCCTGGGGGACGTGGTGACCGCCGCCCGCAACGTGGTGCGCGGCGTGGCCGGGCCGGGGGAGTCCACGTACTCCGCGCGTCGGATCGCCGAATCGGACCAGGTCTGGTCGAAGTTCTACCTGGCCTTCGACGTGGCCGACACGCCCGGCGTGCTGGCCCAGATCGCACGGGCGTTCGCCGATCACGAGGTGTCGATCCAGGCCGTCCGTCAGTCCACCGATCCCGAGGACGCGGACGACTCGTCGGTGGCGAAGCTGACCATCCTCACCCACCGGGCGCGAGTCTCCGATCTCGAAGCCGCGGTGGCAGACCTGCGCTCCTTGGACTTCGTACAGGAGATCACCACGATGCGGGTCGAGGGCAACTGACATGCTGCTCGCCTGCCTTGACCTGGAAGGCGTCCTGGTCCCGGAGATCTGGATCAACGTCGCCGAGCGGGTGGGCGTCGAGGAACTCCGGCTGACCACCCGCGACGTCCCGGACTACGACGAGCTCATGCAGTACCGGCTGCGCATCCTGGATCGGCACGGGTTGAGACTGAGCCACATTCAGGCGGTGATCGCCGGTCTTGGTCCCCTCCCAGGTGCGGCGGAGATGCTGGACTGGCTGCGGGAGCGGTTCCAGGTGGTGATCCTGTCCGACACCTTCTACGAGTTCGGGATGCCGCTGATGGCCCAGTTGGGCTACCCGACCCTGTTGTGCCATCGCTTGACGGTGGTGGACGACCGGATCGTCGACTACCGGCTGCGGCTGCCGGATCAGAAGCGAGCCGCCGTCCAGCGCTTCCACGAACTCAACCTGCAGGTGATCGCCACCGGCGACTCCTACAACGACACGTCGATGCTGGCCGAAGCGGACGCAGGCATCCTGTTCCGGCCACCGGCGAACGTGGTGGACGAGTTTCCGCAGTTCCCGGTGGCACTGGACTACCACGAGTTGCGCAGTGCCTTTTCAGCGGCACGGGAGTCGATGCTCGCCCCGCGCTGAGCATCACCGACGGAGCGTGGAACTTTCCCAGCGCTGAACACGCGAAATTGCCCGCGAGAGGCCGTTTTCGCGGGTTCAGCGCTGCGAGAGTTCCACGGGAGGTCGACGTGGACGCTGAACGGTCCCAGCCAGGAGCCCATCACGCAGTAGTCGCCGTGCCCTCAGCCTGGGGCGGGGCGCAGATGGTTGAATGGCCCGCGTGACGACCCTGGGACGCCGTGCCGGGTACGGGCTGCTGCTGGCGACCGCACCGATGCTGGCGGCCCTGTGGACCGGCGCCACCACCATCCCTGGTGGTTGGTTCGAGCCGTGGAACCCCAACATGCTCGATCTGGACGTCTACCGGCGGACCGGTGAGTTCCTGCTGCAGGGCACAGACATCTACGCCAAGGGCGAGTACCTGCCGTGGATCTACCCGCCCTTTGCTGCCCTGTTCACAGTCCCGATCACCCTGGTGTCGAGCGACGTCGCCGAGGTGGGCTGGCTGGCCGTCAACGTGGTGGCCTTGATGGCGATGCTCTACCGCGTCGGGCTGAGTGGCTGGACGCTGTCCCTCGTCACCACCGCGGCGATCTGGTTGGTGGAACCGGTGAGGGAGACTCTTGGCTTCGGGCAACTCGCCATCCTGCTGGTGACGGCGGCGGTGCTCGACTCGATGCCCGGTCCGCGAGTCTTCCAACGGCGCCTTCTCCCTGAAGGGTGGCTCACCGGCGTCGCGACCGCGGTCAAGCTCACCCCGGCCGTGATCGCCGTGCACAACTTCTTCGCTGGCAAGCGTAGAGAGGGCATCACCGCCTTCCTGGCCTTCCTGGCGGCCACCGCGTTGGCCTTCGCCGTTCTGCCCGGCACCTCGATCACCTACTGGGGCAAGCTGATCCGAGGCGATTCGGGGATCAACGACGGCATCCTGTTCAAGACCAACCAATCGGTGATGGGGGTCTGGACCAGGCTCTTCGGTGAAGCCAACAGGGGAGGCCTGGTGGTGGCGCTGATCGTCCTGGCGGTCGGCATCGTGGCCTCGGTCGCGCTGCACCGGGTGGGCGAGCAGGCCCTGGCGCTCTGCGTCGCGGGCCTGACCGGACTCCTGGTGTCACCCATCTCGTGGTCGCACCACTACGTCTGGATCGTGCCCTTGGCCGTCCTGCTGATCCGGGACGTCACCCTGCCCGACTACGTTCGAGTCACCGGCCTCTTCTACGCCGTGTGGGTCGCCTTCGCGCCGTTCAAGATCCTTCCCGGCGGAGACAGCAAGGAACTGACCTATTCATGGCTCTCGCAGACCATCGACAACGTTGGCGTCTTCGTCGGGGTCGGCCTGCTGGTGGCTTGTCTCGTCGCTGCCCGAAGCGACTGGGGACGCGATCGCGCCCGAATCGCCACCGCATCCTCGGAATCGTGACGGAAGCGACCGGAGTGCTATCCTTGGCCTCGCGCCATTCGGCGCACGCCCAACCAGATCGGGCGGACGATCACTCCTCGTCACGGACCACCCGCATCGATGAACCTGATGCACTGACGTCCCAGATCTGACCAAGCAAGACCAACGCTCCGTCTGAGCGAGGGCCCGACGCACCGATTCGCGGGCGCGGCCCTTTCCGAAAGGATCCACGTGACCGACACGATCGAAGCCACGAGCCCAGCAAGCACGCAGGGCAAGGGCCTCAACGGCATGTTGCTGCCGGAACTCAAGCAACTCGGCGCCTCCCTGGGCCTCAAGGGCACCGGCGCCATGCGCAAAGGACAACTGATCGAGGCCATCATCTCCGCTCAGAGTGGCGGCCGCAGCGGCGCGGCCCCTCGGGCGGAACGAGCCGAGCGCGAGCCGGCCCCCCAAACCAGCGAGGCGCCCTCCCGCAGCGCGTCCGACGACTCCGACCGCGACGATGTCGCCACCCGCCTGGAGGCGCTCGAAGGCTCCCGCAGCCGGCGGCGCCGCCCCCGTGGCGAGGGCAGCGAGAGCGAAGCGCAGGCCACCGAGTCCGCGCCCGCTGCCGAGCGGGTGGAACGGTCTGAGCGAGCCGAAAACCGCCAGCCGCAGCAGCAGACCCAGCGCCACGACGCCCCGCGCAACGACAACGACGACGACTTCGGCTCCGGACGACGCTCCCGCCGCCGCCGCAACCGCGACCGTCAGCAACGCCGCGGCAACACCCGTGGCGGCCAGGGTGGCGGCCTGCCCGGGATGGATGCCGAACCCGTCGTGAATGAGGACGACGTCCTGGTCACCGCCCGCGGCATCCTCGACGTGCTGGACAACTACGCCTTCGTCCGGACGTCGGGCTACCTTCCCGGACCCAATGACGCCTACGTGTCGCTGTCGATGGTGAAGCGGTTCGGCCTGCGCAAGGGCGACATCGTCTCGGGCGCGATCAAGCAGCCGCGCGATGGCGAGCGCCGTGAGAAGTACAACCCGCTGGTCCGCCTCGACACCGTCAACGGCGAGGCTCCCGAGAAGGCCAAGGACCGTCCCGAGTTCGCCAAGCTGACCCCGCTCTACCCGCAGGAGAAGCTGAAGCTGGAGACCTCCGCCGTCGGCATGATCGGGCGGATCATCGACCTGGTCGCGCCGGTCGGCAAGGGCCAGCGCGGCCTGATCGTGTCCCCGCCCAAGGCCGGTAAGACGTTGATCATGCAGGCGATCGCGAATGCGATCACCACCAACAACCCCGAAGTGCACCTGATGGTGGTGCTGGTCGACGAGCGACCCGAGGAGGTCACCGACTTCCAGCGGTCGGTCAAGGGTGAGGTGATCGCCTCCACCTTCGACCGGCCGGCCGAGGACCACACCGTGGTCGCCGAGTTGGCCATCGAACGGGCCAAGCGGCTGGTCGAGTCAGGCCGCGACGTGGTCGTCCTGCTCGACGGCATCACCCGACTGGGTCGCGCCTACAACCTGGCCGCCCCCGCGTCCGGGCGAATCCTCTCCGGTGGTGTCGACTCGGCGGCGCTCTACCCGCCGAAGAAGTTCTTCGGCGCCGCCCGCAACATCGAGGACGGCGGCTCGCTGACCATCCTGGCCACCGCGCTGATCGAGACCGGTTCGAAGATGGACGAGGTGATCTTCGAGGAGTTCAAGGGCACCGGCAACATGGAACTGCGGCTGCGCCGTGACCTCGCCGACAAGCGGATCTTCCCGGCCATCGACGTGGACGCCTCCGGCACCCGCCGCGAGGAGATGCTGTTCGGCCGCGAGGAACTGCAGATCATCTGGAAACTCCGCCGGGTGCTGTCGTCGCTGGAGCCTCAGGCCGCTTTGGAGACTCTGCTCTCGCGGATGCGCAAGACCGAATCGAACCGGGAGTTCCTGATTCAGGTGACCCGGACGACCCCGTCGGTCAACGGCTGACCGAGCCGCCGCACAACTGAACACGAGGAGGGCTGGCCCCTCCTACCCAGGGTCGCCACGACCCGCGCCATGAGGCATCGCACCCGCGATGGCTGGGCCGGTTCGTGGCGATCGCCATGTCCGAAACCGTGTCGAAGGAGGGTCTGAATGGGTGCCGACGAAGTGCTGGACGTCGAACGAGCCCACTTGGCAGAGTCCAGGGTCGCGTTGGCCGAGATGCGCGAACACACCGCCTCGTTGGAGGCGCTGGCCGGCGACAGGCTCAGCGGCGAGTACCTGAAGCAGGCGCTCTACCGGCGGATGATGTCGCTGCGCGACGACCCCACCGTCCCGCTGTTCTTCGGACGGATCGACTACCGACGCTCCCTCGGCGCTGAAGACGACGAGGACTGCTACGTCGGGCGGCTGCATGTCACCCGCGAGTCCGGATCCGAGCCGTTGGTCTACGACTGGCGGGCCCCGATCTCGCTGCCCTTCTACCAGGCCAGCCGGACGAACCCGATGGGCGTCGAGCTGCGCCGCCGTTTCGGGTCGAGCGCTGGACAGTTGACCGCCTACGAGGACGAGGTGCTGGCCGGGGAGGCGGCCGACGCCTTCGGCTCCTCGTCGATTCTGGAGGAGGAGATCGAGCGGCCCCGAACCGGTCCGATGCGCGACATCGTCGCCACCATCCAGCCCGAGCAGGACGTGATCGTCCGGGCGCCGCTGGAGCAATCGCTGGCCGTCCAGGGGGCCCCGGGGACCGGAAAGACCGCGGTCGGCCTGCACCGGGCCGCCTATCTGCTCTACACCTACCGCGATCAGCTGCGGCGCAGCGGCGTGATGGTGGTAGGACCCAACGCCTCCTTCCTCTCCTACATCGGTGACGTCCTGCCCGCGCTCGGCGAGATCGACGCCATCCAGGAGACGGTTAGCTCACTGGTCGGACGGACGTCGGGCCGCACCCCCGGCGCCGAGGAACCGGCCCCGTTGGCCGTGCTCAAGGGCGACGCCCGAATGGCGGAGGTGCTGCACCGGGCGGTTTGGGGTGGCCTGCGCCGTCCGAGCGGCACCCTGGTCGTGCCTCGGGGATCCCACCAGTGGCGGGTCGGCGCTCACTACCTGACCGAGGTGATGGACGAGCTGAGAGCCCGCGGCGTCCGCTACTCCGCCGGCCGGGAGATGCTCGCCCAACGGCTGGCTCACCAGGTCCTGCTGCGGATGGAGGCGGCGGGGGATTCCCCGGACGACCGGGTGCAGACCGCGGTGGCCCGGTCGCGTCCAGTGAAGGAGTTCGTCACCCAACATTGGCCGGCGCTGGACGCGGTCGCCCTCGTCCATGGGCTGCTCAGCAACCCCGGCACGCTGGCCGAGGCCGCCGGGGACCTGCTCAACGACGACGAGCAGCGGCTGCTGACCAGCCAGAAGCTGCCCCGCAGTGCCCGGAGTTGGCGGCCGACGCTGGCCGATCTGGTGCTGATCGACGAGGTCAGCGACCTGCTCAACCGGACCCCCTCGCTGGGTCACGTGATCCTGGACGAGGCTCAGGACCTGTCCGCCATGCAGCTTCGGGCCGTGGGGCGCCGCGCCTCGACCGGCTCGATGACCCTGCTGGGCGACCTCGCCCAGGCGACCACCCCGTGGGCGCTGGACTCCTGGGACGAGGCTCTGCTGCACCTCGGCCAGCCCACCACCAACCTCACCGAACTTCTCGCGGGTTTCCGCGTACCGGGCGCCGTGATCGACTACGCCGCTCGACTGCTCCCCGTGATCGCGCCGCAACTGCGCGCGCCGCACTCTGTGCGGCGGGGGAGGGGTGAGCTGGACTTCATCGCCGGCGGCGCCGCCGAAGCCGTCGCCCAGGCCGAGCGGGCGCTGGCCGAGCCCGGGACGGTCGGCCTGATCGTCCCGCCCTCGCTGCTGGCCGCGGTCCGCGAACACCTGGCCGGCTCGGGTCTGGACTTCGATGACCTGGGCAGCACCGAAGAACACTTCGGCCACCGCCTCGAACTGGTCCCGACCACCCTGGCCAAGGGCCTGGAGTTCGACCGGGTGGTGCTGGTCGAGCCGGCCGCGGTCGTCGCCGACGAGCCCGATCGGGTAACGGGTCTACGCCGGCTCTACGTCTGCCTGACCCGAGCTGTCAGTGGGCTGGTGATCGTCCATCAGGAGCCACTGCCGCAGGAGTTGACCTAGCGGGTCCGGCGGACCCGGCCTTCGTCCCAGACCGGCTGCTCGGACTCGTACACGGCCCCGTCTTCGCCGAAGACCAGGAACCGGCCGAACCCTCGGGCAAACCAGCGGTCATGGGTGACGGCGATCACCGTCCCTTCGAAGGACGCCAGGCCGTGTTCGAGCGCCTCGGCCGACTCGATGTCGAGGTTGTCGGTCGGCTCGTCGAGCAGCAACAGCGTTGCCCCGGCCAGTTCCAGCAGCAGGATCTGCAGCCGCGCCTGCTGACCGCCGGACAAGGTCTCGTAGCGTTGCTCCGAAGCGCCGGCCAGTTCGTAGCGGTCGAGGGCCCGTGACGCCTGTTCGCGTCCCATCCCGTCGCGGTGCTCGTCACCCCGGTGCAGGATCTCCAGCAGCGTTCGGCCGACCAGTTCGGGGTGCCGGTTGGTTTGGGCGAACCACCCGGGACGCACCCGCGCGCCCAACCGGGCCACCCCGCTGAATCGGACCGGTTCGATCGCGACGTGGTCCACTGCCGTGTTGTCGGCATCCGGGCTGGACCCGCCGCGGGCCAGCAGCCGCAGGAAGTGCGACTTGCCCGAACCGTTGGACCCCAACACCGCCACTCTGTCGCCGAACCAGATCTCGGTCGAGAAGGGACGCATCAGTCCGATCAGCTCGAGGTCCTCGCAGACCACCGCCCGCTTCGCGGTCCGGCCCCCGGTGAGCCGCATCGACACCTGCTGCCGAAGCGGAATCGCCTGCGGCGGACCCGCCTCCTCGAACTTCGCCAGCCGGGTCTTCGACGCCTGGTAGCGGCTCGACATCGCGTCGTTGTAGGCCGCCTTCTGCTTGTACATGAGCATCAGGGCGCGCAGCTTGGCGTGCTCCTCGTCCCACCGGCGCCGCAGCTCCTCCAATCGCGAGAACCGTTCCTCCCGAGCTTGGCCGAAGGTGTCGAAGCCCCGGCCGTGCACCCACAAGGTGTTGCCGCCGCCAGCCAGCTCAACCGCGGCAATCGCCGTGGCCGCTCGGGCCAACAGCTCGCGATCGTGGCTGACCAGCAGCACCGTCTTCCGGGTCGCTCGCAGTTGCTCCTCCAGCCACTCCTTGGTCGGCACGTCGAGGTAGTTGTCCGGTTCGTCGAGCAGCAGCACCTCGTCCGGACCGCGGAGCAGCACCTCTAGGGCCAGCCGCTTCTGCTCGCCACCGGAGAGGGTGGTCAGGTCACGCCAGCGGGCGGCCTCCCACGGCAGCGACATCGCCGCCTGGCAGCAGGCGTCGAAGATCACCTCCTGGTCGTACCCGCCGGCATCGGCGTACTCGGCCAGCGCCTGGGCGTAGGCCAGTTGCAGCGGTTCGGTGTCGTCGTCCATCAGCCGGAGTTCCAGGTCGTCCACCGCTGCGGCCGCCTCACGGATCCGTGGCGGGGAGAGCCGGTACAGCAGGTCGCGCACGGTGCTGCCGTCGCGGATGCTGCCGATGAACTGGGGCATCACGCCGAGGCCGCCAGAGCGGGAGATGGTGCCCTCGTGCGGGTCGAGGTCGCCGCTGACGATCCTCAGCAGCGTGGTCTTGCCGGAGCCGTTGGCGCCGACCAGTGCCACCACCGCGCCCTCGCCGACCCGGAACGACACATCGGTCAGCAACGGCCGTCCGTCGGGCAGGTCGAAACAGACCCCCGACAACTCAACGTGACCCACGGCGACGGAGCCTAGCCCGATGCGGGCGGACCCGCCGAGCCGGGGAATATCGCTGCCCCCTCACCGGTTTGGCTGACCGTCGACCGATCCGGCACAATGGACGGTCGGTGCCGGTTCACGCCCGAGGCTCAATCCAACCTCGACCTTGCAAGGCGACCCGGCACGACCTGATGAGGAGCAGCCATGAAGCAGGGAATCCATCCCGAATACAACGCCACCCAGGTGACCTGCACCTGCGGTAACACGTTCACCACCCGCAGCACCGCGAAGAACGGCATTATCCACGCCGAGGTTTGCGCCGCCTGCCACCCCTTCTACACCGGCAAGCAGAAGATCCTCGACACCGGTGGTCGCGTGGCCCGCTTCGAGAAGCGTTACGCCAAGACGCCCGCCAAGGGCAAGTAGCCGCACCGGACGCCGGGGCCAGGGCAACCTGGACCCGGCGTCTCGTCATGTGTCGACGATCAGCGCCGGGAAGGGGCCGCGATGTTCGAGGCAGCACAGGGGCTGCGCGACGAGTACGCCGACCTCGAGCAGCAGCTGGCCGACCCGGCGACCCACGCCGACGTCGCCCTGGCTCGCCGAGTCGGGCGTCGGTACGCCGAACTCGCGCCCATCGTCAAAGCCCTGGGCGAGCACGATCGGATCACCGATGACCTGGACGCGGCCCGCGAACTGGTCGCCGAAGACCCCGGTTTCGCTGCCGAAGTGGAGTCCCTGGAGAGTCGCGAGGCTGCGGTGATCGAACGCCTGACCGCCCTGCTGGCCCCGCGCGACCCTCATGATTCGGCCGACGCGCTGTTGGAGATCAAGTCCGGGGAGGGCGGCGAGGAGTCCGCGCTGTTCGCCGGCGACCTGTTGCGGATGTACAGCCGCTACGCCGACTCCCGCGGCTGGAAAGTCGAAGTCCTCGACTCCCAGGAAACCGATCTGGGCGGCTTCAAGTCGGTCACGGTCGCGGTCAAGGGGGGCTCGTCCGACCCCGCCGCGGCGCCGTTCGGCGCGCTCAAGTTCGAGGGCGGAGTGCACCGCGTCCAGCGGGTCCCGGTCACCGAGACCCAGGGACGCATCCACACCAGCGCCGCCGGCGTGCTGGTGATGCCGGACATCGAGGACGACGCCGAGGTCGAGATCGACCCCGACGACTTGCGGATCGACGTCTACCGGAGCTCCGGCAAGGGTGGCCAGGGCGTCAACACCACCGACTCGGCGGTCCGAATCACTCACCTGCCGACGGGCGTGGTCGTCACCTGCCAGAACGAACGCAGCCAACTGCAGAACAAGGCCTCCGCGATGCGCATCCTGCGCGCCCGGCTGGCCGCCGACGCCGAGGAGCGCGCCGCCGCGGACGCGTCGCACGCCCGGCGTTCGCAGGTGCGCACCGTCGACCGATCTGAGCGCATCCGCACCTATAACTTCCCGGAGAACCGGATCGCCGATCACCGGATCGGGTTCAAGGCGCACAACCTGGACGCGGTGCTCGGCGGCGACCTGGGAGCGCTGGTCGAGGCGCTGCAGGCCGCGGATCTCGCCGAGCGGTTGGGCAGCGGCGAATGAGTAGCGCGGTCTGGAACCTGATCCGGTGGGCGGGGGAGCGGATCGCCCTCCCGGACGCCCGGATCCTGCTCGCCGACACCCTCGGCGTCCCGCTGAACCGGTTGCTGCTCGCCCCTGATCCGAACACTATCCAGATGGACCGCTTCGCCGAGTTGGTCGCCGCCCGCCACCGCGGCGTTCCCGTGCAGTACCTCACCGGGCGGGCGCCGTTTCGCACCGTGGAGGTGGCGGTCGGGCCGGGCGTTTTCATCCCGCGTCCCGAGACCGAGGTGATGGTCGGTTGGGCGCTTCGCCACCTGTCCACGCTGCCCCCAACCTCGCGCGTGGTTGAGCTGTGCGCGGGCACCGGCGCCATCTCCAAGGCCATCGCGACGGAGCATCCCGGACTCGACCAGTACGCCGTCGAGCTCAGCGAACTGGCTGTTGACTACGCCGTTCGTAACCTCGCTGGCACCGGTGTCGAGGTGCACCACGAAGACATGGCGACGGCGCTGGCCGACCTCGACGGCACCGTCGACGTCGTCATCGCCAACCCGCCGTATATTCCGCTGGAGGCCTTCGTCGGCATCCCGGCCGAGGTCCGCGACCACGAACCCACGCTCGCCCTGTTCTCGGGCGAGGACGGTCTGGACGCGATCCGGGTGGTCGCCGAGGTCGCCTTCCGGCTGCTGCGTCCGGGGGGCGTGGTGGCCGCCGAACATGCCGAGGTTCAGCAGGACTCCGCGGTGGCCGTCTTCGTGGACCACGGCGGGTTCGACGCCGTCCGCGATCATCGGGACCTGAACCACCGGCCGCGATTCGTGACCGCCCGCCGGATTGGCGCAGTGGCAGGATGACCGGTGTGAGCGAACCCCACCAGCGTTTCGACGTCGCCAGCCAGGCGGCCGAGGCGCTGGACGCCGCCGCCGCGGCGATCGCCGAGGGCCACTGCATCGTGCTGCCCACCGACACCGTCTACGGCATCGGTGCCAACGCCTTCGACGCCGAGGCGGTTCAAGGCCTGCTAGACGCCAAGCAGCGCGGCCGCGACATGCCCCCGCCGGTCCTGATCGCCGAGGTTTCCATGCTGCGGTCGCTCGGTTCCGGGGTGACCCGGGAGATGCTCGACCTGGCCAAGCAGTTCTGGCCGGGGGCGCTGACCCTGGTGGTTGAGGTCCAGTCCGAGCTGCGACTCGACCTCGGCGATCATCCGGGGACGATCGCGGTCCGCGTCCCCGATCACGACTTCACCCGGACGCTGTTGCGGCGCACCGGCCCCCTCGCGGTCAGCAGCGCCAATGTCTCAGGCCAGG
>CAYVOW010000004.1:0-75670 GCA_964453585.1 uncultured Micropruina sp. | reverse complement strand
GATCTCCGGATCGGCGGTCAGCAGCAGCCGGACGTCGGCGTCGGGGGCCACCACCGTGGTGATGTCCCGGCCCTCGGCAACGATCCCGTTCGGGGCCGCCTCGATGATTGCCCGCTGACGTGCCACCAGGTACTCGCGGCATTCCGGAACGGTCGAGACGGCCGATGCATTCGCTGAGATGCGCTGCTCGCGGATCTCGTCGGTGACGTCGCGGCCGTCGATGGCCACCCACTGGTCGGACGGATCGGTGCTGATCTCCAGGGTGGCCCCACGGACGGTTTCGATGATCGCAACGGTGTCGGTGGGGTCCACGCCGGCGTCGAGGAACGCGACGGTGACCGCCCGGTACATCGCGCCGGTATCCAGGTACTGCAGTCCCAGCGCTTTGGCGACCGCCTTGGAGGTGGTCGACTTCCCCGAGCCCGAGGGCCCGTCGATGGCGATGATCAGCGGTTTGGTCATGGTTGCTCCTACACCTCATCGGCCGGGCGCAGCACCCAGCCGGCTTCGCGCATCGCCGCTGCCAGCGGCTCCGCCTTGTCGGGATCGACCGCCACCGACAGGTAGCCGACCTCACGTTCGGGATCGTGATCGATCCGAATGTCCTCGACGTTCACCCCGGCCGCCTCGACGTCGGCGAACAGCCGGGCCAAAGCGCCGGGTGCGTCCGGGATCGCCACCACGACCTCGGCATACTCGGACGCGGCGCTGCCGTGCTTGCCGGGCAGCGCGCGCGTCCCGGCCCTCCCCCGGGTCAGAAAGGCGGTGAGGTCGTCGACGTCGCCCCAACGGTCGAGCAGGGCGGCCAGGGACGTTTGAACGGCCAGCAGTTCCTCGCGGACGGCGTCGGCGTTGGCCAGGATGATCTGGGTCCACAGGCCCGGGTCAGATTCGGCGATCCGGGTCACGTCGCGGACGCCCTGGCCGGCCAAGCGGAGGTGATCGTCCGGAATGTCGGTCAGCCGGGCGGCGGTGAGCACCGACATCACCATCGGCAGGTGGGACACCTGAGCCACGGCCTCGTCGTGATGCGCGGCTCCCATCGAGATCCGGCGGGCACCACAGATCCGGGCCAACTCCTGCACGGTCAGGACCGCCAGCGCCTTGCTGGTGTCGTGAGGGGTGATCACCCAGGTCCGATCCACGAACAGGTCAGCGCGCGAGGTCAGGGGCCCGCCGCGCTGCGATCCGGCCATCGGGTGCGACCCGACGTAGCGGGACAGGTCGATGCCCTTCGACCGAAGTTGGGCGAGCACGGTCCCCTTGACCGAGCCGACGTCGGTCACGGTGGCGTGCGGGTAGGTCTCCAGCGCGCGGCCGATCACCTTCGCCAAGTGCGCCGGCGGAACCGCGACGACCACCAGTCGCACCGCGGCTGGATCCGGCGCGCTGGTCGTCCCGGCACCGCGGGACGCGGCCACCCGGGCATGGCTGGACACCGCATCCTTGAGATGGACGCTCACTCCGGCCGCGGTCAGAGCAGCGCCCACGGACGCGCCAACCAGGCCGGCGCCGATCACGACGGTCGGCGACAGGACAACGTCGTTCACTGGCCGCCCTTCTGGACGAAGGACCGCACGTACGCCTCGGCGTCGGTTTCCAGAACCGCATCGATCTGGTCGAGCAGGGCGTCGTAGTCGACGGCCGGCGGCGTACTGGCGACCTCCTGAGGGGACGCCGGAGCCTCCTCCCGCTGGGGAACGCGTTTCCGCTGCACTCGCTCTGGCATCTCACCTCCTGGTCCCACTGCCCAGCCTATCGGCCAAGGTCCGCCAGGACCGCATCGAGGTCGGGCCACTCCAGCGGCTCCGGCAGCCGAACCAGCACCCGACTGCCGTCACGCCGATGGCCCGTAACCAGCGCCCAATCCACGCTGTCGAGGGCGTCCGGGGCCTGGGAGACCAGGCCGCCACGCAGGGCGGCCCGGGTGTCGGGGGGCGGCTGGACGATCGCCGCCTCGATCTCGGCCGCCGCGATCAGGGTGGCCAGCCGACCCGATCGCGACAGTGCCTGATGGATGCTGCGGGCCGGGTCGAGGTCGGCGTACTGCAGGTCGACCGCAGCCAGCCGGGGCGCATCCCAGGCAAGACCGTCCCGCTTCCGGAAGTGCTCCAGCAGGGCGAGTTTGGCCGCCCAGTCGAGGAGCCCGGCGGCCGCCCACGCCCCTTGACGCAGCTGGTCGAGGGTCTCGCGCCAGAGCCGCATCACCTCCGGATCGCCGAGGCTGTGACGAGCCAGGACCTCCCAGGTTGCCTCCTGGACCTCGAGCGCGGAGAGCCGCGGGCCGTCGCTGGTCTCCAGGGCTTCCCGCAGGGTGAGGTCACGGCTGACCGTGCGGACGGCCGCCATCGGGTCGAACAGGTCCACGATGGGCAGGACGCCGGCCTCCACCCCGTCCAACACCGCTGCCGTGGTCCCCAGGGTGAGCAGCCGGGAAGTGTCGGCCAGGTTCGCGTCATCGGCGATCACGTGCAGGCGCCGCCAGCGGGCGGGGTTCGCGTGCGGCTCGTCCCGGGCGTTGACCAGCGGCCGCCGGACGGTGGTCTCCAGGCCGGTCAGCTGTTCGAAGAAGTCGGCCCGCTGCGACAGTTGGAAGCCGGGTGCCTCACTGCTGGTTCCCAATCCGACCCGTCCAGCCCCGGTGAGCGGAATCCGGGTGACCAGGTGGGTGAGCAGGGCCCGAACGATGCCCTCCCAGGGGACTGAACGGGGCACCAGGTAGTTCTCGTGGAAGCCGTAGCTGGCACCCTTGCCGTCGGTGTTGTCGTGAACACCCTGAGCTCAACGCCGAGACGCTGGGACGCGGTCGCCGCCGATCGCCGGACGATCTCGTCCCCGGCCCGGTCGTGGACGACCGCCGCCCGCGGCGTGGTGGTTTCGGGGGTGGCGTATTCGGGGTGGGCGTGGTCGACGTAGAGCCGGGCCCCGTTGGCGAGGACGCGGTTGTGGGGGTCCTCGAGCGGGATCTCCCAGTCACCGGCAACCGCCGGCCTGGTCGCCGGGCCCTCCCAAGCCGCGACGACCGCCGCGCTGAGCGCCGCGGGATGGAGGTCAGGGGCGTCGGGAGCGAGGATGCCATACTCGGTTTCCGTACCCAGCACCCTCATGGAAGTGCAGCGTAGTGATCGGTTGGAAGCGTGCGCTGGCCAGCGTCGCTGATCTGCTGTGCGTGGTGGCGTTCGCGATCATCGGCCGGGCCTCTCATGCCGAAGCGCTCGATCCAGGGGGCGTGATGACCACGCTGGCGCCGTTTTGGGTCGGCTTTCTTCTGGGCTGGGGCATCATCACGGCCCAGTACCGGTCCGGCTTTGAGGTCAGCGACGGAGTGATCGTGGCCGCGGTCACGGTGTCCGCCGGGATGACCCTGCGGGCGCTGCTCGGCGGCGGCGTCCAGCTGGCGTTCGTCCTGGTGGCCTCGGTCTTCCTGCTGACCGCCCTGGTCGCCTGGCGGCTGGGCTGGCGCCGACTGGAGCCGATGATCCAGGAACGCCTCGATCGACACTGAGCGTGTTGGGCTGCTGACCCGAACCGCCCGGTGTTCACTGGGGCCCATGAAAGCTCTGTGGACCGAGTTCAAGAACTTCGCGCTCGGCGGCAACATGCTGGACCTGGCGTTGGGCTTCATCATGGGCACGGCCTTCGCCGCCCTGGTGGAGAGCCTGGCCGGCAACATCTTGATGCAACTGGTCGCCGCGCTGTTCGGCCAGCCGGACTTCTCCGACATCACCTGGACGTTGAACGGGGCCGAGATCAGGGTCGGCCAGTTCCTGACCGACCTGGTCGGCTTCCTGCTGATCGCTGCCGTGCTGTTCCTGCTGGTGCGGCTGATCAAGTCCTTCGGTCTCGGAAACTTCAGGGCCCAGGGCCAGCGCGAATGCCCCTACTGCAAGGAGTTCGTCGCGATCGACGCGATCGTGTGCCGGCACTGCACCAGCGAACTGGACCCCGAACTGCTGGACGAGGAGGACATCCCGCTGCTGGAGAAGCGGCCCGGCTGGCAGCGCCCCGAAGGCTTCTGAACCAGCCCCTCGCTCCTGGAGGGTCTACTCCCCGATTGCCCGGCCGCCGTGCAGGGTGCGCAGGTAGACGATTCGTTCGCCCTTCTTGCCCGAGATCCGCGCCCAGTCGTCGGGGTTGGTGGTGTTCGGCAGGTCCTCGTTCTCGCGGACCTCGTCGGCGCAGGCCTGCAGCAGGTGCGCCAGCGTGATCCCCCGCTCCCCGCCGGCCAGAATCTCTTTGATCGCCGCCTTCTTGGCCCGCCCGGCGATCCCAGCCAGCATCGCGCCGGAGACGAAGTCCTGGACGTACATCACCTCACGATCGCCGGAGGCGTAGGTCACCTCGATGAACCGGTTCTCCTCGTCGGTGGCGTACAACGCGTCGATCGTCCGGCGCAGGGCGGCCAGCCGGAACCCGGCCTGGTCATCCCCGGCCTCGCTCGGACTCCAGGGGGTGTCCGCGGTCAGGTACTTGGCCAGAATCTCGAACGCGGCTTCGGCATCGGGACGATCCAGTTTGATCTTCACGTCCAGCCGGCCCGGACGAAGGATCGCCGGGTCGATCAGGTCCTCCCGGTTGGTGGCGCCGATCACGATCACGTTGACCAGCCCCTCGACCCCGTCGATCTCGCTCAACAACTGCGGGACGACGGTCGACTCCACATCGGAGGAGACGCCGGAGCCACGGGTCCGGAACAGGGAATCCATCTCGTCGAAGAACACGATCACCGGACGACCGTCCTCGGCGTACTGGCGGGCCCGGGCGAAGATCACCCGAATCTGCCGTTCGGTTTCGCCGACGTACTTGTTCAGCAGCTCGGGGCCCTTGATGTTCAGGAAGTGGCTGCCGGTGCCCTCACCCAGCCTCTCGGCCAGCGCGTGCGCGACCGCCTTGGCGATCATCGTCTTGCCGCAGCCCGGCGGACCGTAGAGCAGGACGCCCCGGGGCGGGCGAAGGTCGAACTCCGCGAACAGCTCTCGATGCAGGAAGGGCAGTTCGACGGCGTCACGAAGCTGCTCCATCTGGGCGGCCAGGCCGCCAACGTCGGCGTAGCTGACGTCCGGCGTCTCCTCCAGCAGCAGCTCCGCCACCTCAAAACGTTCGACCACCCCGAAGACCAGGCCAGCCTTCCGGTCGGCCGCCAGCGTGTCCCCGACCGACACCTCACCCAGGGGCCGGGCGGCCCGCAGCACCGCTTCCTCGTCGCCGGCGACCGTCACCAGCAACCGACCGTCAGCAAGCACCTCACGAAGCACCACCAGGTCCGAAGCCGCGGCGGAACCGGTCCGACCGACCAGCATCATCGCCTCGTTCAGCAGCACCGCCTCGCCGGGACTGAGTTCGTTCGGCGCGTCCGGGCTGGTCCTAACCCGCAGCAACCGCCCGCCGACCGACACGTCCGCCAATCCCTGCTCCGGGAGGCCGAGCAGGGTGGCCACGGCGAACGGCGGTCGGGCCAACTCGTCCAACTGAGCCTTCAGGCTGACCAACGAGTCGCGCGCCTCGCGCAGCGTCTGGTTCAGCTTCTCGTTCTGTTGGGCAAGCGCCCTGGCGTCGGCGCGGGCATCGGCCAGCCGCCGATCGGCGAGATCGAGGCTCCTGGCGCGGGCCTCAGCGAGCCGCTGGGCCTGCGCGAGTTGGTCGGCCACGGGCTGTTCGGACATCAGTCGAGTGTCTCGTCGGTGACCACGCCCGGCGGTCGCGGGCCGAGGTAGTCGGGCCCGTACGCGCCGGGAGCCGGACGACGCCGGCGCAGCGGGGCGGTCACCCCGGGGGCCAGCCGGCGGCTGAAGATCAAGAACCCGGTGTGGCCCGACGTCCCGTGACCGGGACGGATCGCCAGCCCTTCGGCGTGCCAATCGCGGGCGCTGTACTCGCGGGCCACCGGTTCGGTGTAGCCGCCGTGGGCGCGCAGGGTGTCCATCGTCCGGCCGAGTTGGGTGGTGGTGGCCACGTAGCAGCAGAGCAGACCGCCTGGGACCAGCCGCTCCCCCACCGCCTCGATGCACTCCCAGGGCGCCAGCATGTCCAGGATCGCCCGATCGACCGGGTCGTCCTCGATCACCTCCAGCAGGTCGCCAATCTGCAGCCGCCAGGCGGGATGCGGGCCGCCGAAGAAGGTTTCGACGTTGGTCCGGGCGATCTGGGCGAAGTCGGGACGCCGCTCGTAGGAGTGCAGCACCCCGTCAGCGCCGAGCGCCCGGAGCAGGAAGATCGACAGCGCCCCGGAGCCAGCCCCCGCCTCCAACACCCGGGCGCCCGGGAAGATGTCGGTCTGGATCAGGATCTGGGCGGCGTCCTTGGGGTAGATCACCGCCGCCCCGCGGGGCATCGAGACGGTGAACTCCTCCATCAGCGGACGGAAGGCCACGTACCCGACACCCCCGGCCGAGGTGATCACGTTGCCGTCCGGTCCCCCGATCAGGTCGTCGTGACGGATCCCGCCCTTGGTGGTGTGGAAGGTGGCCCCCTCACGCAGCACGACCGAGTGCCGGCGACCCTTGGGGTCGGTCAAGCTGACCCGCTCGCCGGCCAGCAGCGGGCCGGTCCGGGTTCCGCTCAGGCCTTCCATCGCGCCCCCCACAGACCGAGTTGCCAGGCGGGACCAAAGGCGTCCCCGACCAGATCCACCTTCGGGCCGACGAACAGCGTGGTCGGCCCCTGCGAAATCGGCAGGACCGTCAGGTCGGCCGCGGCCTGCTTCTGGATCTCACCGAGCGCGACCTCGCGCGCCTGCTCGCTGGCGGAAGTGCTGACCAGGTGCTCCAGTTCGTTCAGCTTCTCCGAGCTTCCCGGCAGCGGGTGGTCGAGGTACTCCTGAAGCCAGCCCAGTGACGTGTTGATCCACGCGTCCCGCTCGGTCAGCTGAAGGTCCGCGCCCGGATCGTCCGGCAACACCTGGACGCTGACCCCGGCCGAGCCTTCCAGGCGGTCGCGAAGGGTGCGGGCCAGGTCGGCCAGCCCGGGCGACGACGAGGGGTAACTCAAACCGAGCAGCACCCGACGACCCTTGACGGTGGGGACGGTCGGGTTGCCGCCGATCGGATACGCCGCGATGTGCCCCGACACCTTGGACGGGACCAGCGAGTCGAGCGACCGGTCCGCCTGCAGGGCCAGCGCGACCACCCGGCGCAGGTTCGCGTCCGAGCGTCGCGCCGAGGACGGGTTCCAGCCCAGCCTGCGCACCCGGGTTCCCGGTAGGTCCCACTGCCGGAAGCCCTGGGCGGTCACCCGGTCGGGCGACAGTTGGATCTCCTCGGTCAACCGGTCGATGGCCGGCTGGTCGAGCGTCCGCCAGACCAGTTCGGTCGAGCCGTCGTTGATCGCCTTCTCCGCCGTCGCCGAGTCGGCATAGCTGACCCGGATCTTCGGCATCTCGGTGCCGCGCGGGCCTACGTAGCGAGGCGATCGGGAGAGGGTGAAGCCGTCTTTGTCGAGGACCTCCAACTGGTAGGGACCCGAACCGAACGGCATCTCGTTCACCGGCCGCGGCCGATCGGTGTCGTAGGCCTCCTCGTCCACGACCGAGGCGGCCGCCCCGGCCAGCGCCCAGCCGAACTGGCTGTCAGGCCACAACAGGCGGAATCGGACCGTTTGCGGGTCAGGCACCTCGACCTTGTCCAGGGAGCCGAGCAGGCTCATCGACGTGCCCGGCACCCGCAACCGCAGGGCCCGCAGGATGCTGAACCGAACATCGGACGAGGTCAGCTCGTGGCCGTTGCTGAAGGTCAGCCCCTTGGGCAGCTTGCACTCGAACACTTTCGGCCCGGTGAACAGACACTCCTGAGCCAGGTCGGGACGAAGTTGGCCGGTGCCGGGGATGACCAGCATCAGTCGCTGGAACAGGTTGAGCGCCACGATCGTCTCGACGTCGGTGGTCATCGCCGCCGGGTCGGTGGTGCCGACCCGCTCGGTGGTCAGCACGGTGAAGTCGCGCGGGGCAGCACTGGGGGAATCGGTCGGCGACGGCAGCGGCGCGCTGAACGTGCAGCCCGCCAGCAACGCCGCCAACGCGACCGCGACCGTGCCTCTTCCGCCCGTCTGCCTCACCCCCACAGGGTAGGGCCTGGGTCCGACCGGCGGCCGAGCGGTTGCACCATCCGGTCGGTGGTCAACGGGCGTTGAAATACTTCGCCTCCGGGTGATGGACGACCAGGGCGTCGGTCGACTGCTCCGGATGCAGTTGCAACTCCTCCGACAGCACCACGCCGATCCGGTCGGGGCGGAGCAGGTCGACCGACACCGCGCGATCGGCCAGGTCCGGGCAGGCCGGATAGCCGAACGAGTAGCGGGAGCCCCGGTAGGCCTGGTCGCGGATCATGTCGTCGGTCGATCCGTCTCCGACCAGTCCCAGTTCGCTCCGGATTCGGCCGTGCCACATCTCGGCCAGCGCCTCGGTCAACTGGACGCTGAGCCCGTGAAGCTCCAGGTAGTCGCGGTAGGCGTTGGCGGCGAACAGTTCTCCGGTCGCCTCGGCCACCTTGGACCCCATCGTGACGAGCTGGAACGCGATCACATCCGGACCCAGCTCGGCCGCCTCCTCGGTGTCGCGGAAGAAGTCGGCCAGGCACAGCCGCCGCTCCCGGCTCTGCCGCGGGAACTCCAACCTGTGCAGCACCCGGGCCGGATCGTCGGGGCTGCCGATCACCAGGGTGTTGCCCTCGGAGTGGCAGGGCCAGTACCCGTAGACGACCGCGAACTCTGCCAATCCCTCGGTGTGGATCCGGTCCAGCCACAGCCGCAGCCGGGGTAGGCCCTCGGTTTCGACGAGCTCTTCGTAACTGACCCCGTCGCGGGTGCCGCGAAGGCCCCACTGCCCCATGAAGGTGGCCCGGTGATCGAGCCAGCCGGCCACCTCGGCCAGTTTCAGGCCCTTGACCACCCGGCTGCCCCACCATGGCGGCGTCGGGACGTCGATCCGCCGGGCCACCTCGGAGCGACGCTGGTCGGCGACCTCCTCGCGGTCGGCCCTTGCGGCTGCGGTCACCCGCCGCCGTCGGGGGGCGGGCAGGGCGGCACCGGGCACCCCGCGCTTGACCGCCATCACCGCGTCCATCAGCGACAGCCCCTCGAACGCGTCCCGGGCGTAGCGGACCTCACCGGAGTACAGGTCGTTCAGGTCCTCCTCGACGAAGGCCCGGGTCAACGCCGCGCCGCCCAGCAGCACCGGGTACTCCGAGAGTCCGCGATCGTTCATCTCGGCGAGGTTGTCGCGCATCACCAGGGTGGACTTCACCAGCAGCCCGGACATGCCGATGGCGTCGGCGCGGTGCCGTTCGGCGGCGTCCAGGATGGCGGCCACCGGCTGCTTGATGCCCAGGTTGACCACCGAGTAGCCGTTGTTGGTCAAGATGATGTCGACCAGGTTCTTTCCGATGTCGTGGACATCGCCCTTCACCGTGGCCAACACGATCGTGCCCTTGCCGGCGTCGTCGGTCTTGTCCAAGTGCGGCTCCAGGTAGCTGACGGCGGCCTTCATCACCTCGGCGCTGGTCAGCACGAACGGCAGCTGCATCTGGCCACTGCCGAACAGTTCGCCGACCACTTTCATCCCGGCCAGCAGGTCCTCGTCGATGATCTGCAGGGCCGGCTTGGTGGTCAGCGCCTCGTCCAGATCGTCGGTCAGGCCCTTGCCCTCGCCATCGACGATCCGCCGCTGAAGTCGCTCGTTGACCGGCAGGGACGCCAGTTCGGCGGCCCGATCGGCCTTCTGGTTGGCGGTGGTGACGCCCTCGAACAGTTCCAGGAAGCGGGCCAGCGGGTCGTAGTCGGGGGTGCGCCGGTCGTACACCAGATCGAGGGCCACCTCCCGCTGCTCGTCCGGAATTCGGCTGGTCGGCAGGATCTTGGCCGCGTTGACGATCGCCGAGTCGAGGCCGGCGGCGACGCATTCGGCCAGGAACACGCTGTTCAGGACGACCCGGGCCGCCGGGTTCAACCCGAACGAGACATTGGAAACGCCAAGCGTGGTCAACACCTCGGGGTAGCGGCGCTTCAGCTCCCGGATCGCCTCGATGGTTTCGATGCCGTCGCGGCGGGTCTCCTCCTGGCCGGTGGCGATCGGGAAGGTCAGGCAGTCGACGATGATGGCGGAGGTCCGCAGCCCCCAGCGTCCGGTCAAGTCGTCGATCAGCCGGGACGCGACCCGCACCTTCCACTCCGCGGTCCGGGCCTGGCCCTCCTCGTCGATGGTCAGCGCCACCACCGCGGCCCCGTGCTCCACCACCTGCGGCATCACCCGCTGGTAGCGCGAACCGGGCCCGTCGCCGTCCTCGAAGTTGACCGAGTTGATGATGCAGCGGCCGGCCAGTCGCTCCAGCCCCGCCTCGATCACCTCTGGCTCGGTCGAGTCGAGCACGATCGGCAGCGTGGACGCGGTGGCCAGCTTCGCCGCGAAGGTGGACATGTCCTCGGCGCCGGAGCGGCCGACGTAGTCGACGCAGACGTCCAGCACGTGGGCGCCCTCGCGGGTCTGGGTCTTGGCGATCTCCAGGCAGTCGTCCCAGGCCCCGGCCAGCATCGCCTCCCGGAACGCCTTGGAGCCGTTGGCGTTCGTCCGCTCACCAATGCTGAGGTAGCTTATCTCCTGGCGCAGCGGAACCTCGGCGTACAGCGACGAGACCGCCGGCAGGTGGGTCGGGTTCCGCACCACGGCGGGGTGTCCGGCCAGCCGCGCCGACAGTTCGGCGATATGCGCGGGCGTGGTGCCGCAGCAGCCGCCGACCAGAGACAACCCGAACTCCTCGACGTACTGGGCGAGATAGTCGACCAGTTCGGTCGGGCCCATCGGGTAGAGCGCACCGTCGGGGGTGAGCTGCGGCAAACCGGCATTGGGCATGCAGCCGACGCCGATCGTGGCGAACCGGGACAGGTGCCGCAGGTGCTCGCTCATCTCGGCCGGCCCCGTCCCGCAGTTGAGACCGATCACGTCGATCCCCAGCGGCTCCAGGCTGGTCAGGGCTGCGCCGATCTCGGACCCGAGCAACATCACCCCGGTGGTGTCGATCATCACGTTGACGAACACCGGCAGATCCACCCCGAGCGCCTTGCTGGCCCGCTTCGCCCCGATCACCGCGGCCTTGGTCTGCAGCAGGTCCTGGCAGGTCTCAATCTGGAAGGCGTCGACCCCGCCGCGGATCATCGCCTCGGCCGATGCCTGGTATGCGTCGCGGACCTGGGCGAACGAAACGTGACCGAGGCTGGGCAGTTTGGTGCCGGGCCCCATCGAGCCCAGCACCCACCGGGGTTTGTCCGGGGTGGCCAGGTCGTCGGCCACCTCGCGGGCGATCCGGGCACCGGCTTCGGACAGTTCCTCGATCCGGTCGGCAATGTCGTACTCCGCCAGCGCCGAAAGATTGGTGCCGAAGGTATTGGTCTCGACGCAATCGGCGCCGGCCTCGAAGTAGGCGCGGTGAATGGACGCGACCACGTCCGGGCGGGTGACGTTGAGCACCTCGTTACAGCCCTCGAGGTGTTCGAAGTCGTCCAGGCTGAGGTCGTGGGCCTGCAGCTGGGTCCCCATGCCCCCGTCGGCCAGGACGATTCTGGACGAAAGGGCGGCGCGCAGCGAGGAGGTCATAAGGGCCCACCATAGGCGATCGGCCGTGGCGAACCGTGGGCGTCCGGAGGCGTGGGTAGGGTGGTCGCCATGGTGTCTGGGGGCGGTGGTCTGCGCAACCTGCGTCGGCCGGCGATCGTGGCCGCGTTCGGCGGCTGGAACGACGCCGGCGAGGCTGCCAGCGGGGTGATCGACCATCTGGCCGACCTGACCGACGCCGATCTGGTCTTCGCTCTCGACCCCGACGAGTTCTACGACTTCCAGGTGAATCGGCCGACCATCGGCTCGTCCGAGGGTGGCGAACGGACGTTGCGTTGGCCCTCGACCGAGATCTTGGTGGCACGCCTGCCGGAACGGGACCTGGTGTTGATCGGTGGGCCCGAGCCCAACATGCGCTGGCGGTCCTTCTGCTCGAAGCTGGTCTCGGCGATCCGTTCGGTTGACCCGGAGTTGATCGTCCTGCTCGGGGCGTTGTTGACCGACGCGCCGCACTCACGTCCGGTGCCGGTGAACGGCGCTGCCGCCACCGCGGAGTTGGGTGAACGGCTGGATCTCCCGCTGTCCACCTACGAGGGCCCGACCGGCATCGTCGGCGTCCTGGCCGCCGAGTGCACGGTGATTGGACTCCCGGTCGCATCGTTGTGGGCGTCGGTCCCGCACTACGTCGCGGACCCACCCAACCCGAAGGCCACGCTGGCGTTGCTGCAGCGACTCGAGGAGCTGTTGGACACCCCCTTGGAGACCGGGGACCTGCAGTCGCGGGCCGAGGAGTGGGAGAGCCAGGTGAACGAGTTGGCGTCCGAGGACTCCGACATCAGCGCCTACATCGCCGCTCTGGAGGAGCGCCGCGACTCCGACACTCCCGAGCCCCAGGGCGAGGCGATCGCGGCGGAGTTCGCCCGCTACCTGCGGCGCCGCGACCAGAGCCGCTGACCCCTGGAGCCGCCCCGGCCGGACATCGAAGCGGCCTGTGGTCGCGAAAGAGTCCGACGTGGTTGCGGTACGTGGCGGCGAGTCCGTCGTCCCAGCCACCAACCCGCCGCCACGTGGTGTCGCCAGCCGGTCAGCTGCCGGGCCCCGGTTAATCGTCCGGGGTGCCGGAGCCGAAGCCGCCCCACTCCGAGAGCCGGGCCGACCACCCGGCATCGTGTCGCAACGGCTGGCCGTCCAGGGTGAGGATCGGGCACACGCCGCGAATGGACGAGGCCAGCCAGGCGCCGTCGGCCTCGCGCACCTGGGCCAGGGTGAGCAACTGCGCTGCCGTTGACAGCCCTTGCTCCCGGGCGGCGGCGAAGACGACTTCCTGGGTCACCGAGGCGAGGATCCCGGTGGCACCGACCGGCGTGGTGACCAGCCGATCACCGAAGCGGGCGATCAGTGCCGACGTCGGGCCCTCCAGGGCGAACCCGTCCGAGCTGACGAACAGGGCGTCGTCGGCACCCTGCCGTTGGGCGAGGCGTTTGGCGGCGGAGTTGACCGCGTAGGAGAGCGTCTTCACCCCGCCGAGCAGCCAGGGGGCGGCGGCGAACGCGTTCGACCCGTAACCTCGGGCCAGGCTGATCACGGCGATCCCCGCCCTCGCGGCCAGCAGTGCCGGATCGACCGCGGTGATCGTGAAGAACTCGGTGGCGGCGTGGCCACCGTGCTCCAGGCCGCGGGTGCGCACCAGCTTGAGCACCGCCTCGCCCTCGGTGTCCCACGCGGCCAGCGCTGCTGCGACCAGGGCCGCCCAGGCGGCGTGATCCAAGGGGGGCAGATCCATCGCCGCGGACGAGGCCGCGAACCGCTCGAGGTGCCGGTGCAGGTGATCGACGGTTCGGCGTTCCCCGTCGACCACGATCCGGGTGGCGTCGAAGCAGCCATCGCCCCTGACCAGGCCGACGTCATCGGCGGAGACGATTAGAGCGTCGGGGGGCAGCACGCCCACCCCGATGACGGCGACCAGTTGTTCGGTCATCGATGACCGCAACGGCTGATCGCCTGGTCGCGCAGCGCCACCACCATGGCGTCGGCGTCCTCGGCCCGGTACACCGCCGATCCGGCCACGAACGTGTCGGCGCCGGCGTCGACGCACCGATCGATGGTGTCTGCGGAAACGCCGCCGTCGACCTGGATCCAGATGTCCTTGCCCAGATCCTTGACCAGGGCTCGGGTGCGCCGAAGCTTGGGCAGGACGAGGTCGAGGAAGGCCTGCCCCCCGAAGCCGGGCTCGACGGTCATCAACAGCACCATGTCGAGTTCGGACAGCAGGTCCGCGTAGGGCTCAATCGGCGTTGCCGGGCGCAACGCCATGCTGGCCCGGGCCCCCAGGGCGCGCAGTTCCCGGGCCAGTTTGATCGGTGCCTGGGAGGCCTCGATGTGGAACGTGACCGACTCCGCCCCCGCCTCGGCGTAGGCAGGCGCCCAGCGATCGGCGTCCTCGATCATCAGATGGATGTCGAGGAACATGGTGGTCGCCTTGCGGAGGCATTCGACCATGGGCAGCCCCAAGGTCAGGTTGGGCACGAAGTGGTTGTCCATCACGTCGACATGGACGCCGTCAGCACTCGGGATGCGAGCGATCTCGCCGGCCAGATTGGCCAGGTCGGCATTCAGGATGCTGGGTGTGATTCTCATCGCCACGCCTCGACCTTAGCGGCGTCAGGCAGGGCTGCGGAGTAACGCGAGGAACATCGCGTCGGTGCCGTGGCGGTGCGGCCAGAGCTGGACGAAATCGCCCCGGGCGGCGTCCGGCACCTCGGGCAGCAGCGGGGCCGCGGGGATCACCGAGGCGGGAACATCCGCCAGCACCCCGGCGATCACCGCCTCGGTCTCGGCCCGCAACGGCGAACACGTGACGTAGGCGACCACGCCGCCTGGGGCGGTCGACGCGAGCGCGCCGCGCAGGAGATCGCTCTGCAGCCCGACCAAGCCGGGCAGGTCCTCGGGGCGACGTCGCCAGCGGGATTCCGGGCGTCGGCGCAGCGAGCCGATTCCAGAGCAGGGGGCGTCGAGCATCACTCGGGCGAACCGCTGGTACGGCCAGGCGGGACGGGTGCCGTCCGCGCAGATCACCCCGGGCCGGGGTTCGGGATAGGCACGCAGCGCCTGGGACACCAACCGGGCCCGGTGCGGCTGCAACTCCGAGGCCAGGAATGGCTGCCCGGCTTGACGGGCCAGCCCGGCCAGCAGCGCCGCCTTGCCACCCGGGCCGGCGCACACGTCCAGCCAGGGGCCGTCCGGCGCCTCCGCGCGGGCCAAGGCCAGCGCCACCAGTTGAGACCCCTCGTCCTGAACGCCGGCCCTACCGTCCCGAACCGCCGGGAGGCGTCCCGGATCGCCGGACCAGGAGGCACCGAACGGCGAGAACCGGGCCGGCGTGCCACCCAGCTCGGCACGCTCAGCCAGCCCAGGACGCACCACCACATGCGTAGTCGGGGCCACGTTGTCCGCGGCCAGGGCATCGGCCAACTCCGACGCCGGCAACACCTCCGCCAGCGCGTCCACGATCCAGCGCGGATGGCGCGCCACCAACGCGGCCGCTTCCTCGTCGGGCAGTTCCGCCAGCAGGCGCTCGGCCCAACCGTCGAAGTCCAGCGCGGCGACCTTGCGGAGGATCGCGTTCACCACGCCGGTGACCCGTTCGGAGAGGGCCTGCCGGGCCAGGTCGACCGACGCCGCCACCGCGGCATGAGTGGGGATCCGCAACTCGAGCAGCTGGTGCACCCCCAACCGGAGCACGTCCACCACGGCGGGTTGCAGGCTCTTCAGGGCTCTGCCCGAAGCGCTGGCGATGATCGCGTCATAGAGACCGAGCGAGCGGCAGGTGCCGTAGACGAGTTCGGTGACGAAGGACGCGTCGCGCGAGTCGAGCCGGGCTGAAGACAGGTGATCGGCGAGGGCAAGGTTGGCGTAGGCACCCGATGCAGTCACCTGGCGGAGCACCGCGAACGCGGCCCGTCGGGCCGGATCGGCCGGTCGCCGGCTCATCGGCCGAGCACCGGGGTGGCTCCGCCGAGCCCCCTCCCCCAGTCCGCGGCGGCCATCGAGCGCCGCCCGGCCGGTTGGACCGTGAGCAGCTCCAGGTCACCCGCGCCGGTACCCACCACCACTTCCCGGCGACCGGCCGAAACCTGACCGGGCGGTAGGTTGGCCGACGTCGCCGGCCGAGCCAACAGCACCCGGAAACGTTCGCCGGCCAGCGTCGTCCAGCTCATCGGTGACGGGTTGCAGGCCCGGATCCGCCGGTCCAGCTCGATCGCCGGACGGTCCCAATCGAGCTGGCCGTCGGCGACGGTGAGCTTCGGTGCGTGGCTGACCCCCTGCGTCGGCTGAGCGATGGCCCGGGCGATTCCCGCGTCCAGGTCGTCCAGCACCTCGACCAGGGTCGCGGCCCCGGACACCGCCAGCCGGGCCAACACCTCGCCGCTGGTCTCGTCCGGCCCCAGGTTGACGGCGTCCTGCCGGTAGATCGGCCCCGCATCCAGCTCAGGTACAAGATCGAAGATGGTCACCCCGGTGACCGAATCGCCGGCGAGAATCGCCCGCTGCACCGGCGCTGCCCCCCGATAGGCAGGCAACAAGGAGAAGTGGACGTTAACCCAGCCGTGCCGAGGAATTGCGAGCACCCGCGGCGGAATCAGCGCCCCGTAGGCGACCACCGGGCAGCAGTCTGGAGCGAGCGCGACCAGCCGGTCGACGAAGTCAGGCTCAGCCACCCGGCTCGGACGCAGAAGCTCCACCCCGTGGTCCAGCGCCCACTGCGCCACCGGGCTGGGCACCGGCCGCTTCGATCGTCCGAGGGGGGCGTCCGGACGACTGACCACCGCCACGAGTTCATGGCGGGACGCGGCCACGGCCTCCAGGGACGGGATCGCAACCTCGGGGGTTCCGGCGAAGACCAGGCGCACCGGATCAGCCTAGTCAGGTGTATCCCTGGCGGCTGTTCGCCCGTCCATGTCACACAGACCTCAACAAAGGAGACTGAAATGATCAAGAACGTGGGAGCTGTTGATCGCGTGGTCCGCGGGGTTGGCGCGGTGGCGGCACTGTGGGGCGCCTCCATGCTGGGCTTCGGCAGTATCGGCGGCATCGTCCTGGTGATCGTCGCGCTGGTGCTGGGAGCGACCGCGGCGGTCGGCACCTGCCCGATCTACCAGTTGCTGGGCCTCAACACCTGCCCGGTCAAGCGAGCCTGACCTTGCTCACCGAGGACCAACTCGTCGCCGCCGTTCCGGGTTTGCACCGGTACGCGTTGGCGCTGACCCGCTCCGGGGACGCGGCCGACGAGTTGGTCCAAGACACCATCGTCAAGGCGTTGGCGAAGGCCGACACCTTTCGGGGCGAGTCGTCGCCGGCCACCTGGCTGCATCGGATTTTGTACCGCGCCTTCGTGGACGACCGGCGCCGACGGCACTCGCTGCCGACCCCGGACGAGATCCTGATGCCCGCCGTCGACCGGTGGTGGGCCGACGCCGACTACACCGTCAGCCCGGAGCGGGTGGTGGATCGAGCCAGTGATCGGGCGTCGTTGCTGGACGCCCTGGTCCGGCTTCCCTATGACCTGCGATCGGCGGTCATTCTGCACGACGCCGAAGGGCGCACGGCAGCCGAGATCGCCGCCATCCACGAGATCAGCCTGGCGGCAGCCAAGCAGCGCATCCGCCGGGGCCGGGCCGCCCTGGTCAGCGCGTTGGACACCGAGGACGACCGCCGGAAGGCGACCAAGGGGGTTCCCATGACCTGCGTTGACGCCCGGGCCCTGGTCAGCGACTACCTCGACGGGGAGTTGGACGACCCCCGTCGCACCCTGGTGGAGCGGCATCTGGCCACCTGTCCCACCTGCCCCGGGCTGTACGCGGCGCTGGTCGGCGTGCAGGTCGCGCTCACCCGGCTGCGTGATCCCGACACCGTCGTCCCGCCCGATCTGGTGATCCGGGCCAGGGAACGGCTGAACGAACGCTAACCGCCACCGCGCCAGGGAACTACAACACCATCGGGTCGAGTTGGACGCGCAACCGGCCGTCGGCCTTGCGTGCGGACCGGGCGGCCTGCTCGGCCTTGACCGCGTCCACCAGCGTCCGAGCAGAGGTTCGTGGCACCCGGAGACTGAGTCGCACAGCCCCGTCGGCTCCGGCGATGGGGGTGGGGCCAAGACGGTCCAGCCCCGGCACCTGGATGCGTCCGGACACCTCGGTCACCAGGCCTGGCGCCCCCTCCACCGACACCAGGGCGGCGGCGGGCGGGAACCCGGCAGCCGCCCGGTCGGCCAGTTCCCGCTCCGCGAAGCCGACCGGGTCGAGCCGGACCAGCGCCTGGACCGCCCTCGCCGAAGGCTCGGCGACGATCACCACGGTCCCGCCAACGACGGCCGGACGCACCAACGCGGTGGCCACCAGCCAACGTCTCAACGCCTCCTCGCCGGCCCGCAGATCTGGACGAGCCAGGAGTTGATCGCCGTCCAGCAGCACCGCCGCCGCGTATCCCTGGGCACAGAACGGTTCAGCCCCGGGAGTGGCCAACACAATCGCCGGCTCGTCGGCGACCTCGGCCACCAGGCGCTCGGCCGACGACGAGATCACCCGCGTCTGCGGGAAGGCTCGCCCCAGCTCCTCGGCGGTTCGTTGGACGCCCACCCGGGGCGCCCGCAACTCCACGCTCGCGCAGGACGGACATTGCCAGCCTGGCTGCTCCCCGCACCACCGGCAACTGGGCCGGATCGTCGGGCCACTGGGAGTTCCGGCCAACGGCTGCTGACAGCGCGGGCAGCGGGCCGACTGACGGCAGCGGGCGCAGGCCAGCGAGGCGAGGTAGCCGGCCCGCGGCACCTGCAGCAGCACCGGACCAACGGCCAAGCCCGCTCGAATGGCATCGAAAACGTCGTGCGGTAATCGGCTGGCGTGGCCCGGATCGCGCTCCCGGGCTCGATCGGTGTCGGCGGCGACCCGGATGACGGGGCACAGCTCCCGCCGCGCGGCGGGCGGCAGGGTGAGACCGGCCAGCCACTCCCGCTCGACCAGATCCTGAACCTCGGCGGTCCGCCCATAACCGAGGTACGCCAGCGCGCACCGTTGGCTGGACGCGCGCAGCGCGACCACCTCGCGGGCGTGTGGGTACGGCGCCCGGGGCTCGGCCCACGAATCGTCGCCGTCGTCCAGCAAGGCGATCAGGCCCAGGTTGTGGACCGGGGCGAAGGCGGCCGCGCGGGTGCCGAGCACCAGCCGAACCGACCCTCGGCTGACCGCAAGGAAGGCGCGGTACCGTGCCGCCGGGCCCACCTCCGAGGTGAGCGTGACGAAGGAGCCGCGTCCGAAACGCGCGACGCACGCCGCGGAGAGCCGATCGAGGTCGCGCTGGTCCGGAACCAGCAGCAGCACTCCCCGATCACCGGCCAAGGTGGCCGACGCCAGTTCCACCAGTGCGGTGACCCAGTCGCCGCGCGCCTCCGAGACCGGGGCCAGGGTGATCGCCGCCCGCGGCCGTCCACCGTCGGCGAGCAACCTCAGCAACCCGTCCCCACCCGGATAGTCACCCAAACACGCAGCGCTGCGTTCCACGGTGGGTGCCGGATGGACCGGCGGCGCTGCCTTCTCGGTGATCCCGTGACGGGGCGGGACGGCGAGCCTGACGACATCGGCGAAGGTGCCGCCGTAGTGATCGGCCACCTGCCGGACGAGGGCCGCCACCTCGGGGGTGAGCACGACCTCCTCCGAGATCACTCGCTGCAGCGGGGCCAGTTCCCGGTCGGCGTCGCTGGCGGCCCCGACCGATAGGACGAACCCGTCGCGCAGGCGTCCGGCGAACCGGACCCGGACGCGCACGCCGGGCTTGACCAGATCGACGAGTTCGTCACCGATGGCGTAGTCGAAGGGGCGGTCGAGGTGCGCCAACGGCAGGTCGACCGCCACCCGGGCCACCCGCGCTGCGTCCATGTCAGTGATGCTAGGGGGTGCCCCTGACAGCTCCGGCTGGGCCAAGCCCGGCCGGGCCTCAGTTACGCAGCGGCGGAGGACTCAGCCCCTGACCGCGGCGGCCAGTGCCTCGGCGCGATCGGTGCGCTCCCAGGTCATCACGTCCAGTTCGCGACCGAAGTGGCCGTAGTTGGTGACCTGGCTGTAGATCGGCCGGAGTAGGTCGAGGTCGCGGATGATGGCCGCTGGCCGGAGGTCAAAAACGCGCAACACAGCGTCGGTGATCTGCTCCAGCGGCAAGGTTTCGGTGCCGAAGCAGTCGGTGTAGAAGCCGACCGGGTGCGCCCGGCCGATCGCGTAGGCCACCTGGACCTCGCAGCGTCCGGCCAACCCGGCAGCAACCACGTTCTTGGCCACCCAGCGCATCGCGTAGGCGGCGGAACGATCCACCTTGGAGGGATCCTTGCCGGAGAAGGCGCCGCCGCCGTGCCGGGCCATGCCGCCGTAGGTGTCGACGATGATCTTGCGTCCGGTGACCCCGGCGTCGCCCATCGGGCCACCGATCACGAACTTGCCGGTCGGGTTGACGAAGGTCTTCAGCCCCTGGTGAGAGATGTCGTAGCCGGCCAGCACCGGCTCGATCACCTCGCGAATCACCCCCGGCGCGATCTCGGACTCGAGGTCGGCGTCGGCCCGGTGCTGCGTCGAGACCACGACCGTGTCGATCCGCACCGGCCGGTCGCCGTCGTACTCGATGGTCACCTGGGTCTTGCCGTCGGGCAGCAGGAAGTCGAGCACCCCGTCCCGGCGCACCTGGGCCAGTCGTTCGGCCAGCCGGTGGGCGATGTCGATCGGGAGCGGCATCATCGTCGGCGTGTCGGTGCAGGCATAGCCGAACATCAGCCCCTGGTCGCCGGCGCCCTGGGCGTCCAGGTCGTCGGCCGAACCGGTCCGCTGCTCGCCGGCGTGGTTGACGCCTTGGGCGATGTCGGGCGACTGCGAGCCCAGCGACACCACCACGCCGCAGGACGCCCCGTCGAAACTCTTCTCCGAGGAGTCGTAGCCGATCTGCAGGATCCGGTCGCGAGCCAGCCGGGCAATGTCGGCATAGGTGTTCGTGGTGACCTCGCCGGCCACCGCCACCAGACCGGTGGTGACCAGCGTCTCGACGGCCACCCGGCTGCCCGGATCGTCGGTCAGCAGGGCGTCGAGGACGGTGTCCGAAACAGAGTCCGCGACCTTGTCGGGGTGGCCCTCGGTGACCGACTCAGAGGTGAACAGGCGGCTCATGCCTGGGAGTTCCTTCCTTCGTGGACGGCGCGGGCAGCATCCAGGATGCGGTGCGCCACCACGTTCTTGTCGGCGGCCACCGACTCGACCACCCCGTGGCGGTCGAGGATGGTCACCTGGTTACTGAGGGAGCCGAAAACCCGGCCCCCGCTGACGTCGTTGAGGACGAGCAGGTCGCAGCCCTTGCGGGCCAGCTTCGCCCGGCCCAGTTCCAGCAGTCGGTCGGGGTCCGCCGCGGTTTCGGCAGCGAAACCGACGATCACTTGATCACCCACCCGGGATGCGGTCAGCGACGCGAGCACGTCGGTGGTTTGGCGGAGGTCCAGCACCAGGCCGGCATCGCCCTCCTTCTTCAACTTGCCCTCGCTGGCCGTGACCGGGGTGAAATCGGCGGGCGCGGCCGCCATCACGATCAGGTCGGCCTCGGGGGCCAATTCGGCCATGGCGCCAGCCAGGTCAGCGGTGGACGAAACCTCGACCACCCGGACGCCGCTGGGCGCGGGCAGATGGAGGTTCGCTGCCACCACCGTGACCTGCGCCCCGCGCAGGCTCGCGGCGCGGGCGATCGCCAGACCCATTCGGCCCGACGACGAGTTGCCGATGAAGCGGACGGGGTCGAGGTGTTCCCGGGTGCCCCCCGCACTGACCACGACCCGCTTGCCCAGCAGGTCGCGGTTTCGGGTGGAGGTGGCCACCGCCGGGTCGCCCAGCAGGGAGAGCGCCACCTGTTCGATGTCGTCCGGCTCGGGCAACCGGCCCGGTCCGGTGTCAGCCCCGGTCAGGCGTCCCGAATCGGGATCCATCACCACCACCCCGCGCTCGCGCAAGGTGGCCACATTGGCCCTTGTCGCCGGGTGTTGCCACATTTCGGTGTGCATCGCCGGAACCATCAGCACCGGGCAACTCGCGGTGAGCAGGACGTTGGTGAGCAGGTCGTCGGCCCGGCCGGAGGCCGCCCGGGCCAGCAGATCCGCGGTGGCCGGAGCCACCACGACCAGCTCCGCCTCGCGGCCCAGGCGGACATGCGGCACCTGATCGGCGTCCTGCCACACCTGGGTACGCACCGGTCGCCCGGACAGCGCCGCCCAGGTGGTCTCACCCACGAAGTTGAGGGCGCTCTCGGTCGGCACGACGGTCACGTCGTGACCGGCTTCGGTGAACAACCGCAGCAGCAGGCAGGCTTTGTAGGCCGCGATCCCGCCGGCCACACCGAGCAGAATCCGGCTCATCGGCGTGTGCTCAGGCGAGGTCGTCCGAGAACGGGTCGAGGTCGTCGAAACCGGGATCGGCTTCGGCCTCGGCGCGCGCAGCGGCCTCGGCCTCGGGATCGATCTGGGTGCACTCCAACACGCCGGCGTTCACCTCGCGCAGGGCGATCGACAGCGGCTTCTCCTGAACCGCAGTGTCAACCAGCGGGCCCACGTTCTCCAGCAGCCCCTCGCCGAGTTGGCTGTAGTAGGCGTTGATCTGGCGGGCGCGCTTGGCGGCGAACAGCACCAGGCGGTACTTGGAGTCGACCTGGGTCAGCAGTTCGTCGATCGGCGGATGGGTGATGCCTTCGGGAATGTGTGTGCTCAAGGTTGGTGCCTTCACGATGGGGAGAACTCCGCGCCGAGTGCGCGGGTGTTTTCACAAGCCGAGTAAGCCTACCAAGTCCTGTACCGCTTGGCCCAAATCGTCGTTGACCACGACATGGTCGAACTCGGCCTGGGCGGCGAGCTCGGCGTCAGCGGTGACCATCCGCCGAGCCTGCTCTTCGGCACCCTCGGTCCCTCGGGCCGACAGCCGATCGAGCAGCGCCTGCCGCGATGGCGGCGCGATGAAGACGAACCGTGCGCCCGGGAGATGCTGGCGGATCTGTCGCGCGCCCTGCAGGTCAATCTCCAGGATCACCCGATGCCCTTCGGCGACCGCGGCAGCGACCGGCGCCGCCGGGGTGCCGTAGCGGTGCCGCCGGTGGACGACGGCCCACTCCAACAGTCCCCCGGTGGCGATCAGCTCATCGAACTCTTCCTCGCTGACGAAGAAGTAGTGCTGGCCGTCCACTTCGCCCGCCCGTGGCGATCTCGTGGTTGCCGAGACGGAAACCCAGACCTCGGGAAAACGCTGTTTCAGCGCAGCGACAACCGTTCCTTTTCCAACGGCGGTAGGCCCAGAGATGACGGTGACGTCACCGATCACGAAACTCGGCCTTCAGGCCCGCCAGCTGATGCCGGCCGAGGCCACGGATTCGCCGGTTGGCGGCGATGTCGAACCGCTCCATCACCAGCGCGGCACGCTTCTCGCCGACCCGCGGCAAGGCCTTCAGCAGATCCACCACCTTGACGTGGGCGAGGATCTCGTCCTCGGCTGCCTGATCGAGAGCCGAGGCCAGCGACAACTGCCCGGACCGGACCTGGGCCTTCAGCGCAGCGCGGGCTCGGCGGGCGGACGTGGCCGCCGCGCGGGCAGCTTCCAACTGCTCGGTGGTGAGCTGAGGAATCGTCACGGTACCCCTTCCGCGTCCAGACCGCGCCAAACCTGCGGCTCAACTTACCGGGGATTCCGCGCCCACGGAACCGAACGAACAAGGCAAGTCAAGGGGTTTTGCTGAACCGAATGACCGCCGCCCGCAGCGCCTCGCGATCCGGTCCGGCGCCGATCACGGCTCGTCCCACCATCGGCAGCACCTGGTCGATGGCGTCGCCGAAGAGGGCCGGCAGGTCAGCGAGCTGGGCCCCCTGAGCACCGATTCCGGGCACCAGGATCGAGCCGTTGAAGTCCGAGACGTCGCAGCCGAGATTCTGGTGCGTGCCGCCGACGACCAGACCGATCGCGCGCTGCCGTGACTGGTGATTGAGCGCCTTCGCCTGGTCGATGATCTCTTGGGCAACCGAGCCCTCGCCGTCGCTGCACAGCGCAAGCTGGACCTGACCGCCCTCGGGGTTGGACGTCCGGGCCAGCACGTAGACGCCGCGCTCGAACCGGTGGGCCAACTCGTAGGCGGGTGCCAGCGAGCCGAACCCCAGGAAGGGCGAGATGGTCAACGCGTCCGCGGCGAGCGGGGCTCCGTCACAGAGGTACGCCGCTGCGTAGGCCTCCATGGTGCTGCCGATGTCACCGCGTTTGGCGTCCAGAATGCTCAATGCCCCGGCACCGCGGATGTCGGCCAGCACCCTCTCCAAGACAGCGATGCCTGCCGAGCCGTAGGTCTCGAAAAACGCCGACTGCGGCTTGTAGACCGCGACCAGATCGGCGGTGGCGGCGATCAGCCCGCGGGCGCACCGCTCCAGGCCGTGCGGGTCGGTGGGCTCGCCCCAGGCCCGCAGCACCGAGGGATGCGGATCGATACCCACGCAGAGGTTCCCGCGCTCGGCGGTGGTCGCCTTGAGCCGTCTCCAGTAGGTGGTCACTGCCCGGACCTCCTCGTCCACTCGTTAATCTGCGCCGGCAGCGCCGGCCCGGCGTAGACGAAGCCAGTGTAAAGCTGCACCAGCGCCGCTCCGAGGTCGAACAGCGCCGTCGCGTCAGCCAGGGTCATCACTCCGCCCGAGCCGATCACCGGCAGCCCGGCGTGCTGGACGAGATAGCCGACCACCTGTCTGGCCCGGTGGGTCAGCGGGGCCCCGGACAGCCCGCCGGCCTCGCTTGCCAACGGCTGATCCCGGGGATGAAGGCCGTCGCGGGCCAGGGTGGTGTTGGTGGCGATCAGCCCGGCAACGCCGGTCCTGGTCGCCACCTCGATCACCTCGTCCAACTGGGACCACTCCAGATCGGGCGCGACCTTGACGAACAGCGGCGTCGGGGAGGCGTCCTGGCGGCTTTCGCGAACCAACGCTTCGATGATCGTGCGGAGCGCCTGTCCGTCCTGCAGGGAGCGCAGGCCAGGAGTGTTCGGGCTGGAGACGTTGACTGCGATGTAGTCGGCGTGCGGTGCGACCAACCGGAAACTCGCCAGATAGTCATCGACCGCGTCGTCGAGCGCGACCACCTTGCTCTTGCCGATCGAGATGCCCAGCGGGATTCCGGCCGCGCCGTTGCCCCGATAGACCCCGGCGATCGACAGGGTGCGGTGCAGGGCCGCGGCGCCGTGGTTGTTGAATCCCATCCGGTTGATCAGCGCCTTCGACGACCGCAATCGGAAGACCCGGGGCCGGTCGTTTCCCGGCTGGGGCAGGGCGGTCACGGTGCCCAGCTCGGCGAAGCCGAACCCGAGCGCCTGCCAGGCGCCGGCAGCGACCCCGTCCTTGTCCATCCCGGCGGCCAGGCCGACGCGTCCCGGAAAACGGATGCCGGCGACCACGGTCGGCGCTCCCCGGCTGCCACCCACCGCGCGCAGCGAGCGGACCGCGGCCGGTGAGTGCCCGACCCGGGCCAGCGTCTGGATCATCGACTCGTGGATCCGCTCCGGGTCACCGGACCGGGCCCCAAACAGCATCGGCCGCAGCAGGCGGTCGTAGCCGATCCGCGCGGCCCCGGTGCGCAGGTTCATCAGCTGCCGGCCAGATCCGCCCGAATGTCGGAGCTCCACTCCTGGAGGGACCGGACGCCGACTCGTCCACGACGCAGCGCCTCGATCCCCTGAACGCAGGCCGAGAGGCCCTGCACGGTGGTCACGCAGGGCACGTCGCACAGGATCGCCGCGGACCGGATCTGCCAGCCGTCGCGGCGTGGGTCACCGCCCTCGCTGACCCCGATCGGGGTGTTGAAGATTAGGTCGATCTCGCCGTCCATGATCGCCTGGACAACGGTTTTGGTGCCGTCCTCGCCTGGGCCTTGCATCTCCTTGCGGAGCACTGTCACCTCGACGTCGTGGCGGCGCAGCACCTGGGCGGTGCCCTCGGTGGCGTAGATGGTGAAGCCCAGGTCCGCCAGCCGCTTCACCGGGAAGATGGCGTGCCGCTTGTCCCGATTGGCCACCGACACGAACACCGAACCCGAGGTCGGCACGTTGCCGTAGGAGGACGACTGGCTCTTGGAGAAAGCGGTGCCGAAGGTGACGTCGAGACCCATCACCTCTCCGGTGGACTTCATCTCCGGACCCAGCAAGGTGTCGACCCAGGCGCCGTCGGCGGTCCGGAAGCGGTTGAACGGCATCACCGCCTCCTTCACCGCGATCGGTGCCCGGGGCAGGGTCTGGGTCCCGTCGCCGCTGGCTCGGAGCAGACCCGCGGCACGCAGGTCGGCGATACTCGCGCCCAGCATGATCCGGGCGGCCGCCTTGGCCAGCGGGGTGTCGGTGGCCTTGGACACGAAGGGCACGGTCCGCGAGGCCCGTGGATTCGCCTCCAAGACGTAGAGCGTGTCGCCGAGCAGGCCGTACTGGATGTTGATCAGCCCGCGCACCCCGATGCCCGCCGCGATCCGGTGGGTCGACTCACGGATCTTGTCGATGGTCGCCGAGCCGAGGGTGATCGGCGGCAGGGTGCAGGCTGAGTCGCCGGAGTGGATGCCGGCCTCCTCGATGTGTTCCATCACGCCACCGAGGTACAGCTCGGTGCCGTCGAAGAGAGCGTCCACGTCAATCTCGATGCAGTCGTCGAGGAACCGGTCGACCATCACCGGCGCGCTGGGCGTGATCTGGGTGGCACGGTCGATGTAGCCGACCAGGGAGGCGTCGTCGTAGACGATCTCCATGCCGCGACCGCCGAGCACATAGGACGGCCGGACCAGCACCGGATAGCCGATGTCGTGGGCGATCCGCAGGGCGTCGGTCGAGGACACCGCCATCCCGTACTGCGGCGCCGGCAGGCCGTTGGCGGCCAGGATCTCGCCGAAGGCGCCCCGCTCCTCGGCCAGGTGAATCGCCTCCGGGGACGTCCCGACCACCGGCACCCCGGCGTCCTTCAGCGCCTGGGCCAACTTCAGCGGCGTTTGCCCGCCAAGCTGGACGATCACCCCGGCAACCGGGCCGGCGGCCAACTCGGCGTGGTACACCTCCAGCACGTCCTCCAGGGTCAGCGGCTCGAAATAGAGCCGATCGGAGGTGTCGTAGTCGGTGGACACGGTCTCGGGGTTGCAGTTCACCATCACCGTCTCGTACCCGGCCTCGCGCAGGGTCATCGCGGCGTGGACGCAGGAGTAGTCGAACTCGATCCCCTGGCCGATCCGGTTCGGGCCGCTGCCCAGGATCAGCACCGCGGGCTTGGTCCGCGGGGCCACCTCCGTCTCCAAGTCGTAGGACGAGTAGTGGTAGGGGGTGCTGGCGGCGAACTCGGCGGCACAGGTGTCGACAGTCTTGTACACCGGCCGGATGCCGAGCGCCCAGCGGACCCCCCGGACGACGTCAGTGGAGAGGTGCCGCAGCCCGGCGATCTGCGCGTCGGAGAGCCCGTGCCGCTTGGCCAGCCGCAGCACCTCGGGCGTCAGGTCGGGGGCGGTCTCCACCTGGTCGGCGACCTCGGCGATGAGCCGCAGTTCGTCGAGGAACCAGGGGTCGATCTTGGTGGCCTGGAACAACTGCTTATCGGTCGCTCCGGCGCGCAGCGCCCGCATCACCACGTTCAGCCGCCCGTCGTGGGGCCGCGCCGCCGCCGCCAGGAGTTCGTCCAGAGATTCGTTGATCGGGGAGGTGAAGTCGAAGGCCGCCTTGGGGTCCTCCAGGGAACGCAACGCCTTGCCCAGTGCCTCGGTGAAGTTGCGACCGATCGCCATCGCCTCGCCGACCGACTTCATGTGGGTGGTCAGGGTCGATTCGGCGGTCGGGAACTTCTCGAAGGCAAACCGGGGCGCCTTGACCACCACGTAGTCGAGGGTCGGCTCGAACGAGGCCGGGGTCACCTCGGTGATGTCGTTGGGGATCTCGTCCAGGGTGTAGCCGACCGCCACCTTCGCAGCGATCTTGGCGATCGGAAAACCGGTCGCCTTGGAGGCGAGCGCCGAGGACCGGGACACCCGCGGGTTCATCTCGATCACGATCATCCGGCCGTTGTCGGGGTTGATCGCGAACTGGATGTTGCAGCCGCCGGTGTCCACGCCGACCGCCCGGATCACCGCGATCCCGACGTCGCGCATCGCCTGGTATTCGCGGTCGGTGAGGGTCATCGCAGGCGCGACGGTGATCGAGTCGCCGGTGTGCACGCCCATCGGGTCGAGGTTCTCGATCGAGCAGACGATCACCACGTTGTCCGACTTGTCGCGCATCACCTCCAGCTCATACTCCTTCCAGCCGAGGATCGACTCCTCGATCAGCACTTCGGTGACCGGGCTCGCCGACAGGCCGGTGCCGGCGATTCGACGCAACTCGTCCTCGTCGTGGGCGAAGCCCGAGCCGACCCCGCCCATGGTGAAAGACGGCCGTACCACCAGCGGGTAGCCGAGGTCGGCGGCGGCGGCCAGCACCTCGTCCATGGTGTGGCAGATCGCGGAGCGGGCCACCTCGGGGGATGCGCCCGCGACGTCCAGGGAGGTGACGATCTCCTTGAACTTCTCGCGGTCCTCGCCCTTCTGGATCGCCTCGAAGGAGGCCCCGATCAACTCGACGCCGTACTTGTCCAGGATCCCGCGCTCATGCAGCGTGACCGCTGCGTTCAACGCGGTTTGGCCGCCGAGGGTGGCCAGCAGGGCGTCGGGGCGCTCGGCCGCGATCACCTTTTCCAGGAACTCGGGCTGGATCGGCTCGATGTAGGTGGCGTCGGCGAACTCCGGGTCGGTCATGATCGTGGCCGGGTTGGAGTTCACCAGGATCACCCGGAACCCCTCCTCCCGAAGCACCCGGCAGGCCTGCGTCCCGGAGTAGTCGAACTCGCAGGCCTGGCCGATCACGATCGGCCCGGAGCCGATCACCAGGATCGAGGAGATGTCGCTGCGTCGCGGCACGTCAGTTGCTCCTCTCCGCGGTAGTGGCCGCCTCAACGTCAGCCGTCGAGTGCGGAATCGCGGATCGGCCGTCGCGATGGGCGGCCAATACCTGGATGAACCGGTCGAACAGATAAGCCGAATCGTGCGGACCGGCAGCGGCTTCGGGGTGGTACTGGACGCTGAACGCCTTGAGCTGCCCGGCTTCGTCGGTCAACTCCAAGCCCTCCACCACGTCGTCGTTGAGGCAGACGTGGCTGACCCTGGCCTTGCCCCAACGGGTGGGCGTGTCGAGGCCGAGCGGAGCGTCCACCGCAAACCCGTGATTCTGGGCCGTGATCTCCACCTTGCGCGTCCGCAGGTCCATCACCGGCTGGTTGATTCCGCGGTGGCCGTACTTCAACTTGAACGTCCCGAAGCCCAGCGCCCGGCCGAAGATCTGGTTGCCGAAGCAGATCCCGAAGTAGGGCAGTCCGGCGTCCAGCACGTCCTGCAACAACCGCATCGGCTCGTCCGCCGTGGCGGGGTCGCCGGGACCGTTGGAGAAGAAGACGCCGTCCGCGCCGATCCGGCGGATGTCGTCAAGGGTGGTATTGGCCGGCAGTACGTGCACGTCGATGCCCCGCTCCGCCATCCGGGTCGGCGTCATGTCCTTGATCCCGAGATCGATCGCGGCGACCGTGAAGCGCTTCTCCCCCACCGCCGCGATCACCTGTGGTTCCGCGACGGTGACGTCGGCGACCAGGTTGGCCCCGGACATCGTCGGTGTGGCCAACACCTGGTTGAGAAGCTTCGTCGGGTCAAGCTGAGTAGTTGAGATCCCCACCCGCATCGCCCCCCGCTCGCGCAGGTGCCGGGTCAGGGCGCGGGTGTCGAGTTCGGCGATCCCGACTACCCCCTGGGCGCGCAGCTCCTCGTCCAGGGAGCGGTTGGAGCGCCAGTTCGACCGGACCCGGGACAGGTCGCGAACCACGTAGCCGGCCACCCAGATCCGCGACGACTCGTCGTCCTCGTCGTTCCAGCCGGTATTGCCGATGTGCGGGGCGGTCGCGATCACGACCTGCCTGTGATAGCTCGGGTCAGTCAGGGTTTCTTGATAGCCCGACATCCCGGTGGAGAAAACGGCCTCCCCGAACGCCTCACCGGTGGCACCGAAGGAGACCCCAGCGAACGACCGCCCATCCTCGAGGACCAACAGTGCCGGAATCCGAGGGGAGGCGTTGTAGCTGGAGGGCATGGACGTCCTTTCGGCTCCACAGGGGCCAGTTCAAACTCCCGAGACCCTACCAAAGGGTCCGGCCCTCCCCGGCAACCCTGCTCGCCCGTGGACCACGCTGAGACTGGTGATCTCGTTGAGGCCGACGAACCGGCCCACGCCGCGTGCAACTCCGCGAGATCACCAAATCCCGGCGATCGCTCAGGTACGGGGCTCACAAAGGCGCCTCGAAATCGGCCTTCTTCAGGTATGACCCACCTCAATGAGTTGCTGACCGCCCACGGCGGAGTGCTGGCCCGGCGGGATCATCCGCAGTTGCAGGGAAGCCTGGACCATTGGCGCCGCACCGGACAGTTGGTGTCGGCCCACCCCGGCATCTACACCGCCCCCGACCCCACGTTGCCAACTCGGGCGCTCGCGATCTCCCGCTGGGACCCCGACGCGGTCATCGTGGGGGCGGCTGCGGCCCGCCTGCTGTGGTGGCCCGAGCTTCGCGTCCCCAGCATTACGGTGGCGAGCCCGCAGCGTTGGCGCCCAACCCCAGGGGTCGGGGTCGAGCGACGGGCGATCCCGCCCGAGTTGGTGGTTGAGCGGGACGCGGTCCAGCTGGCCTCGCCCACCCTGTCCACGCTGGACCTCATCCCCGAGCTTGGCGGCGCGGTGATCGATGAGGCACTGCGGCGCCGCGTGGTCTCCCTCGACGGCCTCTGGCAAGCCTTGGCCGCAGTTCCTAAGCGGCCCGGCAATCGGCTGCGCCGCGAACTCCTGGTCGACTCGCGCGATGAACCGTGGTCGGAGGCGGAACGCCTCGTCCACCGAGCCCTCCGGTCAGCCTCGATCGAGGGCTGGCGAACGAACTACCGGATCCGCCTGGCGAGCCGGGTGGTGTTCGCCGACATCGCCTTTCCTCGGCACCGCCTGGTGATCGAGATCGACGGTTGGGAGCACCACGGAAATCATCGTGCGTTCGTCGAGGATCGTTGGCGGATGGCCGAGTTGCTCGCGCACGGCTGGCGGGTGATGCCTTTCGCCGGATCGGTTACCGCGGACCTCCCCAGAATGATTGCCCTTGTTCACGAGGCACTGCGCCTCACGCCGGGTTCTGGTGATCGCACGATGTCCTGAAGGGGGTGAACCTGGGCAGGCGGGGCTTGGGATCACCAATCTCAGGGCTGGGGGGCGCGGCGAGGTCTTCAGGAGCGCTGGCGGAGCACCTGGGCAAGGACGCCGTTGAGGAAGGCTCCGGAATCGTCGGTGGAGAACTCCTGGGCAAGCCGGACGGCTTCCGCGATCACCACGCCGGCGTCAGTCTCGCCCCGCGACAACTCATGCACGGCCAGCCGGGCCAGGCAGCGGTCGATCCTGGGCATCCTGTCCAGCGTCCAGCCCGGGGACAGTGCCGCCTCGATCGCAGCGTCGTAGCGGGCTTGTCCCTCGACCACCCCGCTGACCAGCTCCCGAGCGAAGGGACGGACGGTGACCTCGGGATCCGTGGCCAGCTCCGCCAACACCTCGGCAGCGGGGACGCCGCGCAACTCGGCCGCGTACAGCACGTCCAGCGCCTGCTTGCGCGCCTTGGTTCGGGCCGGGCGGCGACCCTCCGGGGTGAGATCGACCGGCACCGTCTCGATCAGTTCAAGGACGGTGCCATCGGGCCGGGTGATCAGTTCGGGCACTCAGACCCGGCCGAGATAGCTGCCGTCGCGGGTGTCGACCTTGACCCGCTCACCGGTGGTGATGAACAACGGCACCTGGATCTGCAGGCCCGTCTCGACGGTGGCGGGCTTGGTGCCCCCGGTGCTCCGGTCGCCCTGCAGGCCGGGCTCGGTATAGGTGATCTCCAGTTCGACCGAGGCGGGCAGATCCACGTAGAGCGGATTGCCGGCGTGCAGCGCCACGGTGGCGTTCTGGTTCTCCAGCAAGTAGTTCTTCGCCTCGCCAACAGTGGCATCGCTGATGGTCAGTTGGTCGTAGGTGGTGGTGTCCATGAACACGAAGCCGTCGCCGTCGTGGTAGAGGTACTGCATTTCGCGCCGGTCCACGTTGGCGGTGTCGACCTTGGTGTCGGAGTTGAAGGTGCGATCGACGACCTTGCCGCTCAGCACGTGCTTCAACTTGGTCCGGACGACGGTGTTGCCCTTGCCAGGCTTGTGGTGCTGGAACCACAGCACCTGCCACAGCTGGCCGTCCAGGTCCAGCACCATGCCATTCTTCAGATCGTTCGTCGACGCCACGCTCGGCAACCCCTCAACTTGATTGTGCGACCGCTCAGTCTAGCCGAGGCCGCGATGGCGTCGTGCCACCGTGTCGACCAGCTCCGCCTTGGCCCGGGCGGCCGGGAGCGCGTAGCGCTCGACCAGCTCGGCCATCTGGATCGCTCCCGCGGCGCGCAGCCCGTCGATGGCTCCGAGCACGTCTTCAACGCTGCGGTTCTGGCTGAGTTTCGCCTTGCCCTCGATCCGACGGATCCGCAACTCCAGTCCGACGATGGCCCGCAACTGCCCAGCCAGATAGGTCGGATCCATGTCGCCCAGCCCGATCGACGTCTCGTGCCGAGCCATCAGAACGTCGACGGCTTGCCGGGTCCAGGCAGGGTCGTCGTGAACGATCAGATCGCCGTAGAGGTGGATGGTCAGGTAGTCCCAGGTCGGCACCCAGGTGCCCTCCCGCGGAGCCGAGGGGTACCAGGTCGAGGAGATGTACTCGCTGGCGGTGGTGATCAGGAACAGCGACTCCCCCAGCGCCGGTTCCCGGCACTGGCTGTTGTTGCGGGCCACGTGCAGGATCAGCCGGTTCGCCTCCGGGTCGTGCAGGTACGGCAGGTGAGTGGCGACCAGCCCGTCGGCGTGTTGGGTGATCAACTCGCCGGCGCCGGGGGCGGCCAGCAGTTCGCTCGCCAACTCCTCGGGTAGGGCGAAGTGTCGCGGGACGTACACCTCAACCCCGCTCGGCCAGGGACCCGAACGACTCAGCCATCAGAGTCTCGTCCGGCGCCTCCAACACCCGCGCCTGGGCGAGGCCCTCCAAGACGACCAGCCGAAGCGACGACCCCCGGGTCTTCTTGTCCAGATTCATCGCCTCGCGCAGTTCGGGCCACGCCGCCGCCGGGTACTGGGTGGGCAGTCCGACCGACGCCAGCACCCGGGCGTGCCGGTGCGCCGTCTCGTCGTCGAGGAAGCCGCTGCGCCGAGCCACCTCGGCCACGAAGCACATCCCCACGCTGATCGCCTCGCCGTGCCGCCAGGTGTAGTCCTGGTGCCGCTCGATCGCGTGACCGAGGGTGTGGCCGTAGTTGAGCAACTCGCGGCCCAGATCCCGGCCGGTCGAGGTGCGCTCCCGTAGGTCGGCCCCGACCACCGCCGCCTTGACCGCGATCGCCCGCCGGATCAGCACGCACAGGGTGTCGCCGGCCGGGTCAAGCGCGGCGACCGGGTCGTCCTCCACGGCGGACAGGATGAACGGGTCGGCGATGAAGCCAGCCTTCACCACCTCGGCCATTCCCGAACGGCACTCCTCGACCGGCAACGTCGGCAGATAGTTCAAGTCACACAACACGACGAAGGGCTCGTAGAAGGCACCCACCAGATTCTTGCCGGCGCTCAGGTTGATCCCGGTCTTACCGCCGACCGCCGCGTCCACCATGGCCAGTACGGACGTGGGGACGGACACGTAACGGACGCCGCGCAGCCAGGTGGCAGCCACGAAACCGGCCAGGTCGGTGGTGGCGCCGCCGCCGAAGCCGATCACCGTGTCGCTGCGGGTGAACCCGGCGTCAGCGAGCTGTTCCCAGCAGTACTGGAGGACCTGGCCGGTCTTGGCGTTCTCGGCCGCAGGCACCGGGATCGAGATCACCTGGGTGTCCAGCCCTGCGGTCAGGGCAGCCACCTCGCCGGTCAGCGCCTCGGGGTGAATCACCGCAACCCGGGACGAGTCGGCCAGGTAGCCGGGCAGCAACGTGCTGGCACCCTCCCCGATCACCACCTGGTAGGGCTTCTCGGCGTTGACGTCGACAGTCTCCAGCCTCACGCCGAACAGCCTCTCAACTGATCGACGATCGCCTCGACCACCTGCCCCGGGGACTTCTTATCGGTGTCGACGGTGACCGTGGCCACCGAGGCGTAGAGCGGCGTCCGCTCCTCCAGCAGCTTGATCAACTGGGCCCGCAGATTGCCCAACAACAAGGGACGGGCCTGGTTCAGGCCGATCCGACGGGTCGACTGGGTGACCGATACCTGCAGCCAGACCACCTCGTGTCGGCCAAGCTCTTCGCGGATCGCCGGGTTCATCACCGCTCCCCCGCCCATCGAGATCACTCCCGGCCGGCTGAGCGCCTGCAAGGTGGCGACGCGTTCCAGTTCCCGGAAGTGCTCCTCGCCGTGATCGGCAAAGATCTCGCGGATCAATTTGCCCTGCTGCTCCTCGATCAACAGGTCCACGTCGACCAGGGGCAGCCCCAGGCGGCGCGCCAGCTGTCGTCCCACGGTGCTCTTGCCTGCTCCGGGGGCGCCGACGATGGCAACCGTGGTGACGCTCAACCCAGCTGCCTTTCGGACAGGCGGGCCAGGTAGGCCCGATGGTTGCGTCGGCTCTCCGCCAGCGAGTCGCCGCCGAACTTCTCCAGACAGGCCTCCGCCAGCACCAGCCTGACCATCGCCTCGGCCACCACACCGGCGGCCGGAACCGCGCAGACGTCCGAGCGTTGGTGGTGGGCGACGGCCGCCTCCCCAGACGAAACGTCGATCGTGCGCAGGGCGCGGGGAACGGTGGCGATCGGTTTCATCGCGGCCCGGACGCGCAGCGGCTCGCCGTTGCTCATCCCGCCCTCGGTGCCGCCGGAGCGGTTGCTCAGCCGCTGCGGCCCGTGGGCGTCGGGGACGATCTCGTCGTGGGCGAGGCTGCCCCGCGTGGCGGCCAGGGCGAAACCGTCGCCCACCTCGACGCCCTTGATCGCTTGAATGCCCATCAGCGCCCCGGCCAGCTTTGCGTCCAGCCGGCGGTCACCCTGGGTGTGCGAGCCCAGTCCCGGCGGCAGGCCGTACGCCACCACCTCGACCACGCCACCGAGGGTGTCCCCGTCTGCTTTGGCGGCGGCCACCTCGTCCTGCATCGCGCGGGAGGCTTCGGGGTCCAGACAGCGGACGGGGTCGGCGTCGAGCGCGGCGACATCGTCCGGCGTCGGCAGAACCCCGGAGCTGGACTTGACGCCGCCGAGTGCCACCACGTGCGAGACCACCGAGATGCCGAACGCCTGCTCAAGGAAGTTGCCGGCGATCGCGCCCAGCGCCACCCGGGCCGCGGTCTCCCTGGCGGAGGCTCTCTCGAGGATTGGGCGGGCCTCGTCGAAGTCGTACTTCTGCATGCCGGCCAGATCGGCGTGGCCGGGACGGGGCCGGGTCAGGGGGGCGTTGCGGGCTTGGGCGGCCAACTCCTCGGCCGACACCGGGTCGGCGGCCATCACCGTTTCCCACTTCGGCCACTCGCTGTTACCGATCATCACCGCGATCGGTGAGCCCAGCGTCGCGCCGTGCCGGACCCCGGCCAGCAGGGTCACCTGGTCGGCTTCGAACTTCATCCGGGCACCCCGTCCGGCACCGAGCCGCCGTCGGGCAAGCGCCGCGGCCAGGTCGGCGGTGGTGATCGCGACGTGTGCCGGGATGCCCTCGATCACGGCCACCAGGGCAGGTCCGTGGGACTCGCCGGCGGTCAGGTAGCGGAGCATGGCGGAGAGTGTGTCACGACTTTCCACCCTTGAAGCCGTCCGACCGGTCGGCAGACTCCGCCGGCCCGGTCATTGCCGGTGTGCCTCGTTCGGCGATCGCCACAGCCGCTGCCGAACGCAGCAACTCGAAGGTCACCAGCTGGCCGGTCATCAGCCGAACCTGCTCGACTGCCTGACCCGCCAACAGGTCCAGGCCGTTCAGAACCAGGCACCCTTCTTCTGCTCCGGCCTCGGCCAGCGGGGTCGGCCATGGATCGTAGATCGCGTCGAAGACCACCGGGGCGGCACCGGCCAAACCCCCGGCCAGCGCCTGCGACCCGGCGACCGGGATCGTCGAGATCGCGATCGCCGCTGACGGCACTGTCTCATCCAGCGGCTGAGTGGCCACCGAAATATTGAGCCTGTGTCCCAGCTCGACCAGCGCGGCGGCCCGGTCCGGATTCCGGGCCAGGATCGTGACCGCGCGGGCGCCGAGTCGAGCCACGGCAACCATGGACGATCGGGCGGTGGCACCGCTGCCCACGATCACCGCGTCCGAGACGCTGGACACGCCATGGGCCCGCAGCGCCCGCTGGAACCCCGACACGTCGGTGTTACGGACGATCGGCCCGTTGGCGGTGCGCACCCAGGTGTTGGCCACCCCGGTGAGCCGGACGATCTCGTCCGGTTCGCCGTTGGCGGCCACCTCCTCCTTGTGCGGCATGGTGGCCGAGATGCCCACCCACGACGCGTCCAGTCCGGCCAGGAAGGCGGTCGCGCCGCCTGGGGGCACGTCGACGCGCCCGTAGTGCCAGTCCAGGCCCAGCACCTGGTAGGCCGCCTGATGCAACGCCGGCGACAGCGAGTGCCCGACCGGGTGCCCGATCACCGCACAGCGGCGGGTCACCGCCCGTTGCACTTGTCCCGGTTGGCCTGACTGGCCAGGCACCACTGCTGCAGCTTCTGGGCGTTCTGGTTGTGCTCGGCCAAGGTGGTGGCGAAGGCGGTTTCGCCGCTGTCGAGGTTGATCGGCATGAAGTAGAGCCAGTCACCCTCGGCCGGGTTCAGCGCCGCCTCCAGCGCCTTCTTGGCCGGTGCCGTGATCGGGCCCGGGGGCAGGCCCGGGAAGCGGTAGGTGTTGTACGGCGAGTTGATCTGGCGTTCCTTGGGCGTGGTGAAGATCCGGCCGGTGATGTTGTTGGCGTAGGCGACGGTGGCGTCCGATTGGAGCGCCATCCGCTGCTTCAGCCGGTTGTAGAAGACCCGCGCCACCTTGGCCCGGTCCTCATCGCGGAACACCTCGCGCTCGACGATGCTGGCCACGATAAGCACCTGATATGCGGAGTAACCGGTGTTGGCCTTGGCCGTGTCGGCGAACTTCAGTTCGTCGGTGACATCGGTGAACCGCGCCACCAATTGGTGCAGCACGTTGGCCGCAGTGGGCTTGGCCGCAAGCTCGTAGGTGTCGGGGAAGAGGAAGCCTTCGTTGCTCTTGCCGGTCACCCAGGCGGGTAACTCGAGGTCCTTGCGATTCTTCAAGGCCGCCTGGAAATCCTTGACCTTGATCTTGGTGCCCTTCGACAGCGAGGTCAGCACCTCCGAGAGCCGAAGCCCCTCCGCCACCTGGAAGAAGTTGCGAACCATCCGCTTCGAGTCGAGCAGCATCTCCAGGGCGGTCGCGGCCGGGATTTGAGTGCGCAGCTTGTACTGGCCGGCCTGGATCTTCTTCGCCTCGGAGTTGCCCGCAACGGCCCGGTCAAAGGCCTTCGCCGTCTTCACCACGTCGTTCTGGACGAGGATGTCGGCGATGCCCGACAGCGAGGTGCCCTTGGGGATGGTCACCGTGACGTCGGCCTTGCCGGCGGGGTCGCCGTAGTCCTCGACGGTCCGCGACTGCTCCCAGGCGTCCTTCACCTTGGACGCGATCAGGAAGCCGCCGCCAAGCAGCACAGCCAGCGACAGCAGGACGGCGACCCCTCCCTTGATCCGGGAGGCGATTTCTCGGCCGTCCCACCCACCGGTCTCGGGATCCTTGATCCCCTTGGTGAACGGGTTCTCCATCACTGGTCCTCTCGGTGGGGTCGGGCGGGAACGCCGGGAGGTTCGCCGGTCGATCGCTCGAAGGCCAGCGCCTGCTCCAAGATTGCCACGGCCGCTGCCTGGTCAATGATGGCACGCTGCCGCCGCGCGCTCCGGCCCGCCCCGCGTAGTTGCCGGGAGGCGGTGACGGTCGACAGCCGCTCGTCGACGAACCGGAGAGGCGCGCTCGCGGGCAGCGCGGCAGCCACCTGTTCCCGGACGGTGGCGGCGGCGACTCCCTCGCCGCCCTGCAGGGTTCTCGGTAGGCCCACGATCACCTCGATCGGCTGGTAGTCCTCGATCAGGACGGCCAGCCGGGCAGCCGGGTCGGGGCGGGCCGCCACCGTCTCGACCGGGAAGCAGAGGAGTCCGTCGGCGTCGCAGGCCGCCACGCCGATCCGAGCCTGCCCCCAGTCGAGCGCCAGCCGGACGCCTCGGCGGAAGCCCTCAGCCATGCAGCGCCGAAACCGCGGCCTTGATCGCGGCCAGGGCGGCGTCGGCACCGGCGGCGTTGGAGCCGCCGCCCTGTGCCAGGTCGTCCGACCCACCGCCACGGCCACCGAGCGGCTGAGCGCCGATGCCGACCAGGGCGCCGGCCTTGGCGCCGAGCGCTCGGGAGGCGTCGTTGGTGGCCACGGTCAGCACCGGCTTGGCGTCAGGTCCACCGATCAGGGCCACCACCACGGGTCCGGGCTGGGCACCGCGCAGCTCCATCGCCAGCGTCCGTAGGTCGCCGCCGGCGACCCCCGGCAACTGCTGCGCGATCAGCTGGACGGCGCCGGCAGTCTCCGCCTTCGCCGCCAGCGCACCCACATTGCCGAGGAGTTCCCGGGTGCGGAAGGACTCGATCTCCTTCTCCGCCGACCTCAACTGCGCCAACAGCTTCTCCACCCGCTCGGCCAGTTGGTCGGGTTGGGTCTTCAGCGTGTCGGCCAGGGTGGCGACCAGCGCCCGCTCGGCCGCAAACCGATCAAAGGCGTCTTGGCTGACCAACGCCTCGACCCGACGGATGCCCGAGCCGACCGACCCCTCACCGAGCAAGTTCACCAGGCCGATCTGGGAGGTCCGGGCGACGTGCGTGCCGCCGCACAGCTCCCGCGACCAGGGACCGGCCAGTTCGACCATCCGGACCACGTTGCCGTACTTCTCGCCGAACATGGCCTGGGCGCCCAGAGCCTTGGCCTCGTGGATCGGCAGCTCGCGGTCGGTCACCTCGAAGTCGTCCCTGATCGCCGCGTTGGCGATCGCCTCCAGCTCCGACTTCATCGCCGGCGACAGCGCGGACGCCGCATTGAAGTCGAACCGCAGGTAGCCCGGTTTGTTGTAGGAGCCGGCCTGGTGGGTGCCCTTGCCGAGCATCTGGCGCAGCGCCGCGTTCACGATGTGGGTCGCCGTGTGCGCCTGGCAGGCGGCGAACCGGCTGGCCGCGTCCACCTGGGCCAGCACCTCGACCTCCGGGGCTAGTTCACCCTCGCCGACCAGCACCTTGTGCACGACGAGGCCCTGAATGGGCCGCTGCACGTCCAGCACCTCGAGGCTGATCCCGTTGCCGGACAGCGTCCCCGAGTCGGCGTCCTGACCGCCGGCCTCGGCGTAGAAGGGGGTCTCGTTGAGCACCACCTCGACCACGTCACCAGGACGCGCCACCTTGACCAACGCTCCGTCGGCGACGATGCCGCGGACCCGGGTCGGCACGCTGAGCTCGGTGAAACCGAGGAACGGCGTCTCGCCCGAGGAGCGCAGCGCGCGGTAGGCGTCGGTGTTGACCGCGCCGCCCTTCTTGGAACGCGCGTCCGCCTTGGCCCGGTCGCGCTGCTCCTGCATCAACCGCCGGAACTCGACCTGATCGACGTTGAGCCCCGCTTCGCCGGCCATCTCCAGGGTGAGGTCGATCGGAAAGCCGTAGGTGTCGTGCAACTGGAACGCCTGGTCACCGGGCAGCGTCGTCTGCGCGGCGTCCTTGGCCGCCTTGACCGCGAGGTCGAAGATCTGAGTGCCCTGGGCAAGGGTGCGCCGGAAGCTCTCCTCCTCGCCATAGGCGATCTGCGACACCCGCTCCCACTGCGAGGTCACCTCGGGGTAGGACTGCTCCATCAGCGCCTTGCTGACCGGCAACAGTTCGGGCAGCACCGGATCCATCACGCCCAGCAGCCGCATCGCCCGAACGGAGCGACGCAGCAGCCGACGCAGCACGTAGCCGCGGGCCTCGTTGCCAGGGGTGACCCCGTCGGTCATCAGCATCAGGCCCGAACGGACGTGGTCGGCCACCACCCGCATCCGGATGTCGTCCTCGGCGCTGGCCCCGTAGCGGCGACCGGACAACTCCGACGCCTTGGCGATCACCGGGTAGACCTCGTCGATCTCGTACAGGTTGTCGACCCCCTGGAGCAGGAAGGCAACGCGCTCGAGGCCCATCCCGGTGTCGATGTTGGGACGCGGCAGCGGCCGGAGCACCTCGAAGTCGTCCTTGGCCCGGACGCTGGACAGTTCCTGCTGCATGAACACCAGGTTCCAGAACTCCAGGAAGCGGTCCTCATCGACGATCGGGCCGCCGTCGGGACCATACTCGGGGCCGCGATCGAGGTAGATCTCCGAGCAGGGGCCGCCGGGACCGGGCACCCCCATGTTCCAGTAGTTGTCCTTGAGGTCGCGGCGCTGGATCTTTTCGTCCGGCAGCCCCATCGCCCGCCACAGCTCGACCGCCTCGACGTCCCCTTCGGGGAAGTCGGGATGGTAGCCGGGGCCGAGCACGGTGACCCAGATCCGATCAGGGTCGAGCCCGTAACCGCCGTCACTAACGGCTCCGGTGACCAACTCCCAGGCGAACTTGATCGCGCCTTCCTTGAAGTAGTCGCCGAAGGAGAAGTTGCCGTTCATCTGGAAGAAGGTGCCGTGCCGGGTGGTCTTGCCCACCTCCTCGATGTCGAGGGTGCGCACGCACTTCTGGACGCTGGTGGCGCGGTCGTAGGGGGCGTCTTCGGCCCCGGTGAAGTACGGCTTGAACGGAACCATGCCGGCGTTGACGAACAGCAGGGTCGGATCGTTGTAGATCAGCGGGGCGCTGGGCACCTCGACGTGTCCGCGCTCGACGAAGAAGTCGAGGAAGCGACGCCGGATCTCGGCGGTTTTCATGGGTTGTCCTTCGATGTGGTTCTCGGAACGTTGGTCAGTGTCGGGACTCCTGGACGGGCACGGTGGCCTCGTCCAGGCCGAGAGCTTCACGCAGTTCCGCTTCCCGGTCGGCCATCGCCTCGGTCAGGGTGTCGACGAAGTCGCCCACCCAGGCACCGACGTTGCGGCTGGTCCGGTCGATCTGTTCGGTGACGCCGGCCGGGGTGAACCGGTGGTAGTACTCCTTGCCCTTGAGCACCACGACCGCGGCCACGCCGATACCGACGGCGAACCAGAAGAATCGCTTACCCATCAGCGGCGAGCCTTCCGCTTGCCCGAGATCGCCTGCCGGACGCCATGGGTGAACGCCGCCGTCTTCACCAGCGGACCGCCCAGGGTCGCGGCGAACAGCGTGGACAGTTGGGCCGCGTTCTCGCTGACCACGGTGGCGTGATTGGACACCTTGGCGACGTCCTCGGTGACCACGCTCAGCTTCTCGATCTCGCCGTTGGTGGCGACCACGGTCCCCTTCAACTCCTGAAGGATGGGCACCGAGTTGTGACCGACGTCGCGGATGGTCAGGCGCAGTTCCTCCAGCACCCGGCCCAGTTTCAGCAACGGGACGGCGAGCAGGGCGACCAGCACCAGCGCCGCGAGCGCGGCGATCAGACCGGCGATCTCTCCAACGGACATGGTCTCCCTCACTGCCTGGTTCACGACAACAGCCGCAGCCTAGTGCACGCCGCTGACGGTCGATCCAGCCGGAGGCGGTAGCCGCGGGGTTGCTCAACGCTTCGGCGGGTCGTCGCGACCCAGCAACTCCCGCAGGGCGGCCAGCCGGTCCGCCATCGCAGCCTCGTGGCCGTGGTCGGTCGGCTGGTAGTAGTCCGCCCCGGCCAGCTCGTCCGGCAGGTACTGCTGAGCGGCCACTCCATGCGGGTGAGCGTGGGCGTACCTATAACCCTTCCCGTGACCCAAGGAGGCGGCGGACGAGTAGTGGGCGTCGCGCAGGTGCGGCGGGACGGTGCCGATTCTGCCCGCGCGGACGTCGGCCAACGCGGCGTCGATCGCCGTGATCACCGCGTTCGACTTCGGCGCCAGCGCGCAGGCGATGACCGCGTGGGCGAGGTTGATCCTCGCCTCGGGCATTCCGAGCAGTTGGACGGCCTGGGCCGCCGCCACACAGGTCTGCAACACCGAGGGGGCCGCCATCCCAATGTCCTCGCTGGCCAGGATGACCAGCCGCCGGGCGATGAACCGTGGGTCCTCCCCCGCTTCGATCATCCGGGCCAGGTAGTGCAGCGACGCCTGGACGTCGGAACCCCGCATCGACTTGATGAAGGCGCTGATCACGTCGTAGTGCTGGTCGCCGTCGCGGTCGTAGCGGACGGCTGCCTTGTCCACCGCGGATTCGACGATGGCCGGGGAGATCTCGGACACCCCGAGCGCCGCCGCGCCGGCGGCGGACTCCTCCAGATAGGTGAGGGTGCGCCGCGCATCACCGCCGGCCAACCGCAGCAGGGCAGCGCGAGCGTCCGGGTGCAGGACGAAGCGGCCGCTCAGACCCCGTTGGTCGGTGAGCGCCCGGTCGACCAACTGACCCAGGTCGTCGTCGGTCAGGGGTTTGAGGGTGAGCAACAACGACCGCGACAGCAGCGGCGAGATCACCGAGAAGGACGGGTTCTCGGTGGTCGCGGCGATCAGGGTGACCAGTCGGTTCTCGACCGCCGGCAGCAGGACGTCCTGCTGGGTCTTGGAGAACCGATGCACCTCGTCGACGAAGAGCACGGTGGCCCGGCCTCGGGCCAACTCCCGCCGGGCGGTCTCCAGTTCGGCCCGAACCTCCCGGACGCCGGCGGTGACCGCGGAGAGCTCAACGAAGCGCCGCTCGGTGGCCTGGGAGACCACGGCGGCGATGGTGGTTTTCCCGACCCCGGGTGGTCCCCACAAGAAGACCGACATCGCCGAATCCCCCGCCGCCAGCCGCCGCAGCGGCGACCCGGGGCCCAGCAGGTGCTGCTGGCCGACGATCTCGTCCAGCGTGCGGGGGCGCATTCGCACCGCCAGCGGGAGGTGGGCGTGGGCTGCGCTGGTCAGCGACCCGGTGGCGGCGGGCGCCGGGGCGTCGTCGTTGCCGAACAGGTCCTCCACCCCAGGGACGCTACACCGCCGTCCCGACAGGACTTGCGCACTCTGCGTTAGCGATATATCTTTAGTAGTAACGACATACGAAAGGAGACTCCGATGGAGTACGCAATGAACAAACCGGTCTGGATGATGATGGGCGACCCCCGGCCTCGCGGGCACCGTCGCGGGCGCGGCCCCCGGCCGCCGTTCGGCGCCGGCGGCGAGGGCGGCCCCGAGGGTCCGTTCGGACCGCAGGGCTGGCCCACAGGACCGTTCGGCCCCGGCGGTCCGTTCGGCCCTGGTGGCCCGATGGGTCCCGGTGGCCCGTTCGGTGGACGCGGTGGTCACCGTGGCGGGCGAGCCCGGCGCGGCGACGTCCGCCAGGCGATCCTCGCTCTGCTCGCCGAGGAGCCGCTCAACGGCTACCAGGTGATCCGATCGCTGGAGGAGAAGACCAACGGCGTCTGGAAGCCCAGCCCGGGAGCGGTCTACCCCGCCCTGGCGCAACTGGAGGACGAGGGCCTGGTCGAGCAATACGACAACGAGGGCCAGCGCGCCTTCCGGCTGACCGAGGCCGGCAAGGCCGAGGCGGCGGGAGCCGAGAAGCCGTGGGAGGCGATCAACGCCGACAACGCACCGCGCGACCCTCAGGCCGCCGGGGCGATGTGGAAGTCCTTCGGTGACCTGGCCATGGCCGCCAAGGCGGTCATGCGCAGCGGCGACGCCAGCCAGGTGGCCGCAGCCTCCGAATTCCTTGACCAGGCCAAGCGTCGGCTCTACGGCATCCTCGCCGGCGATCCCCGTCCCGAGCAGTCGGACGAGCAGCGGTAATCATCCCCACGAACGAGGCCGGGCCCACCACGGGTCCGGCCTTCGGTCGTCCCTGGGGTTTCTGGCGATCCGCTGCGGCGGCTACCGCTGGCCGCGAAGGCGATCCCGCAGCGCGTGCAACTCGCGCTTCTCACCGGCGGTCAGCCCACCGATGCCGACCGTGTTGATCTTGTCCAGCAGGGCGTCCAGCCGCTCCCGATCGCCCTGCCGCCGCACCTGCTCCCGGGAGGGTTGGGCCGCACGCGGCTTTCGGCGGAACCGGGGCAGCCAGGAGGCCTCGGTCAGCAGCCCGACCTGGCGGGCGATCAGGGCGGTGCCGACCAGCCCGAACAGCAGCACCAGCAGGCTCCCCCAACCGCGCGCGGCAAGCAGCGTCAGCACCTGGATGCCGAGCAGCACCAGGCCCAGCACCCAGGCCGGGATGTTGAAGAAGAACCGCCGGGTCGGGTACTCCGCGATCCACAGCAGCAAGACGATGAACTGCGGCAGGTTCATGCCGCCCAACGGCAGATCGACCCGAAGAAGTAGTGACAACAGCACCGCCGGGACGGTCAGGCTGGCCCAGATGCCGATCAGCAGACCGCCCATCTGAACCCGGCCGGTCGCTCGCTCCAACTCGCTGCCGAAGTACCAGAAGAAGAACAGGCTGATCGCCGACCACAGGCTGAGCCCTTCGGCCAACGGCCAACTGACCAACCGCCACACCTGGCCCCGGAGCAGGTCGGTGGTGCTCAGGTAGAGGGCGTTGACGATGGACGGCTGGATCACCCAGACCAGCCAGCCGACCAGGACGGTTGCGACCACCGCAACGGTGGTGGTCACGTCGAGGCGACCGATCCGGAACCAGGGGTCGTCGGGGCCGCGCAGCGGAGCGGAACGTTTGGCAGACATCGGTGTCGATGGTAGCCAACGGCGACTTTGTAGTGCGGTGCGTGGGGCGTCCCGCTCGCCCCCTGGGCAAGGATTGGCCCCGCTTCGGCTGGCTAGGGGCAGGCGGCTTGGACGCTGACGAAGCTGTCGGTTGGGACGCCCGCCGCGTCGATCGGGTCACCCCCGCCGGGCGGGTGCACCCGCAGGTCGACCAGTGGATGCTCGCCCACCCCGAACCTGGCCACCGGCTCCCGGCCGGCGCCGAAGCCGGAGGACGCGGTGATCTCGATCGAGCCCAGTCGCCCGGCCGACTCGCCGAGGTGTCCGGCGGCGAACACCTCCACCACCGCGCCGACCCCGAGGCTCCCGGCCGGACCCACCTGAACCGAGAGCCAGCGCCCTGGGCCCCCGAGGACGCTCAGCAGCGGACTGGGCAGCGCGGGGTCCCACTCGGCGAACAACAGGTCGAGCGTCCCGTCGTGGTCGACGTCGGAACTGACGCCGGTCACCCAGTAGCGGGCCCGGCCGACGCCGGAGGCCGCCCGAAAGCGAAGCGCGCCCGGCCGCTCGGTGTCGTTCAGCAGCACCAGCGGGGATCGTCCGTCGGCCGCAACCGCGCTGGTGATCAGATCCGGACGGCCGTCGGCGTCGACGTCCGCAATGTCCACGTGGGGAGCCTTCGACAGCAGTCCGGGGAGTCCGGCCTCAGCGGTGACGTCGGCGAACCGGACCCGTTGGCCGTCCCCGGGGCCACGGTTGAGGTAGACCCGGATCGGCACCGGCTGGGCCTTGTCCACGGTGCTTCCGTAGTGCTCGCCCACCACCAGGTCGGGTCGGCCGTCCCGATCGAGATCGGCGATCGCGACCCCGGCTGGATCGTCCTCGTCACCGTAGACCGGCCAGCTGAACGTCGCCCCGTCCTGCTCGACCAGCCGGCCCTCGACGTGCAGGAAGAGGCGATTGGAACCCGCGACGAAAAGGTCCGGATGACCGTCCTGATCGAGGTCGGCGGTAGCCACGCCGAGGCCATGGACACCGGCGGGCAGGCCGAAACGTCCGGTGGCCTCCTCGAACGTCAGGGCGCCGCGGTTGCGGAAGATCGCGCTGGAACCGCCCGTCCAGCGATCCTCGATCAGGACGATGTCGAGCAGCCCGTCCTGATCGAAGTCGGCGACGCCCACCGAGCGGCCGCCCCGACGCGGGTCCAAGACCGCGGCCACCGTGAACGAGCCGCCGTCGTTGCGCAGGATCTGTGAGGGGGCTGACTGATTCTGGCCGGAGCGGGGGTTCCGACTGATCACCAGGTCCAGGTCACCGTCGGCGTCAAGATCGGCGAACGCCGCCCCCGACGTCCGGCCCAAAGACCCCGGGAAGGACGGATCGACGCGGAAGCCCTGCGCAGAGCCCCACAGCAGGCGATCCGGCGTCGGGCCGGAAGCCCCCCGGGTGGCGTAGTCCGCGAGAGGGCGATCGGCGAAGGTGCCGACGAACAGGTCGACCCACCCGTCGTTGTTCACGTCCCCGGCCGCGACCGCGTGCGCCATCATTCCGACCAGCGGCGATTCGAGGCCGGTCGCCACCGTCTGGTCGGCGAACCGGAGCGTGCCGTCAGCCGGCTTCGTGGCCGACCAACAGGCCGTCACCACCGGCCGGTTCGGTCCGGTGGGACCAACGGTGCTGACGCTGGGCGACAGCGAGGGCGACGGGGTGGACGCCGGAGGCTGCGTGCCACAGCCGACCAGGGCGAGCAAAACCGCGCCGACGGCGAGGCGCATCGACCACCTCACACCGGCACCTCAACTAGTACGACCTCACCCCACGGGTTGTCGGTGGTGGCGCCGGCGTTGAAGCCGACCATGACTCGGGTCCCGTCGGCCGACACCACCACGTTGTAGGAGCCGCCCAGCACCAGTCCGAGGTGTTGTTCGACCATCGGGCCGAGGTTCGCCACCACGCGCTCGGCACCGGTGTGGACGTCCACCGCCAGCAGTGGCGCCTGCCGTCGCCAGGCCAGCCCGTGGGCGTCCGGCACCACGTAGAACTCGTTGCCCGAGGACGCCAGGGCGGCCGAGGTGATGTAGCCCGACGCCGGCCCAAGGTCGTCGATCCGCCCACTGGCCCGGACGGCCAGGTAGCGCTCGGGCTGCCGGGTGACGAGATAGACGGTGCCATCGGGCGCCGGTTGGGTGGCGGCCCGCAGCCAACCAGCGGAAAGTTGGCTCGGCGACGGCTGGAGCACTCCACCGGGGGTGTAGCTCAGCAGCCCCCGGTCGCCCCGAGCCACCAGGGCCTGCCCGGAGCCGGTCACTGCCATCGCCCGGAAACCGGTGTGACTCTGATCGTCACTGCGGAAGGTGACCTTCCCGGTGCTGAGGTCAAAGACAAAGAAGGCGCCGACATCGGCCGACTGACCAGCGCGTCCGCGAGGATCGGTCGCCTCGCCGTAGATCAGGTCCCCGAAGCCCGCCAGCGACGGGACTCCGTGCTCTGGCACCGGCACGCCCAGGTCGCGCACCGCCAACTCGGAACTCACCGCGAGCAGGTGGTCGCCGGTGTAGCCGGAGCCGTAGGCCAGTCCCTTCCGGGTACCCCAGAACGTGCCCAGCACCACCTGGCAGCCCACCCGCACCATCTGGGCGTGCACCTTGCCGTACCCGATCTCACCGGCCCGATGACCCACGACCGAGTTCACATCGGCGAACCGGGTCAACGTTCCGGTGGTGGGGTCGTACACGAACAGGAAGGAGTTGGCGTCGATCAGCCCGTGATCGCCCAGCGCAGACAGCAGACGCCCGTCCGGCAGCAGCACACCCTGACCCCACTGAGTCCACAGGGTCCCGGGGTAGTCCGGACGCGGGTAGACCGCAGCCCTGATCGGCCGTCCGTCGGTGGTGCTGCCGACCTGCCGCAGCCGCACCGACGGGCCAGCCGGTGGCCGATCCGCCGTCGGACACCCGGCAGGGCTGGACGAGGCCGATGCCGTCGTGTGGCTGGCGGAGGGCGTCGAGGACGAAGAAGCCGGGCTAGGCGCCGCCGCCGACGATGAGGGCTGGACCTGTCCGCAACCCGCGCCGAGCAGAGTCGAGACCCCGGCCAGGGCCAGCAGCGTGCGCCGCATCAACCCCCGCCTGCCCATCGCGTCCCCCTCGGTCAGGCTTTGAGCCTACGTGCCGGACGCGGAGTCCCCAGGATCAGTGCGCGGGCTTGGTCACCGGTGAGGTGTCGACGCCCGCTTCCTTGCGCTGCTGGGCACTGATCGGGGCCGGGGCTCCGGTCAGCGGGTCGTAGCCGCCGCCTGTCTTGGGGAAGGCGATCACGTCGCGGATCGAATCGGAGCCCGCCAGCAGCGCGACAATCCGGTCCCAGCCGAAGGCGATCCCGCCGTGCGGCGGGGCCCCGTACTGGAACGCGTCCAGCAGGAAGCCGAACTTCTCCTGAGCCTCCTCCGGGCCGAGCCCCATGATCGCGAACACCCGCTCCTGGACGTCGCGCCGATGAATACGGATCGATCCTCCACCAATCTCGTTGCCGTTGCAGACGACGTCGTAAGCCCAGGCCAGGGCGTTGCCCGGGTCCTGGTCAAAGGTGTCGACATCCTGGGGCGAGGTGAAGGCGTGGTGGACCGCCGTCCAAGCGCCCGCACCGACGGCCACGTCGCCTTCGTCGACCGCCTCGTTGGTCGGCTTGAACAGCGGCGCGTCCACCACCCACAGGAACGACCAGGATCCATCGGGGATCAGGTCGCAGCGCTTGGCGATCTCGTTGCGGGCGGCGCCGAGCAGGTTCTGGGAGGCCGTCCGGGCGCCGGCGGCGAAGAAGATGCAGTCGCCCGGCTTGGCACCGGTGGCCGCGGCCAGGCCGGTGCGCTCACCCTCGGTGATGTTCTTGGCCACTGGACCGCCGAGTTCGCCGTCCTCGCCCACCGTGACGTAGGCCAACCCGCGGGCTCCCCGCTGCTTGGCCCACTCCTGCCAGGCGTCGAAGGTGCGCCGGGGTTGGGAGGCTCCGCCCGGCATCACCACGGCGCCGACGTAGGGCGCCTGGAACACCCGAAACTCGGTGTCGGCGAAGTAGGCGGTCAGCTCGGTCAGCTCCAGGTCGAAGCGCAGATCCGGCTTGTCGGAGCCGTAGCGGTTCATCGCGTCGGCGAAGGTCAGCCGAGCGAAGGGGGTGTCCAGGGTGACCCCGATCAGCTTCCAGATCTCGGTGAGGATCGTCTCGCCCAACTCGATGATGTCGTCTTGGGTGACGAAGCTCATCTCGATGTCGAGCTGGGTGAACTCGGGCTGCCGGTCGGCGCGGAAGTCCTCGTCCCGGTAGCAGCGGGCGATCTGGTAGTAGCGCTCCATGCCGGCCACCATCAGCAGTTGCTTGAACAGCTGCGGGCTCTGCGGCAGCGCGTACCAGGAGCCCGGCGCCAGCCGGGCCGGCACGACGAAGTCACGGGCGCCCTCGGGGGTGGAGCGGGTCATCGTGGGGGTTTCGATCTCGACGAAGTCGCGCTCCCCCAGCACCTGCCGAGCGGCCGCGTTCACCTTGGAGCGCAGCCGGATCGCCGCCCCGGGGGCCGGACGTCGCAGGTCCAGGTAGCGGTGCCGGAGTCGGGTCTCTTCTCCCACGGTGACCCGCTCGTCGATCTGGAAGGGCAGCGGAGCGGACGGGTTGAGCACCTCGAGCTCCCGGATCGCGACCTCGATTTCGCCGGTCGGCAGGTCGGAGTTGGCATTTCCCTCGGGGCGGCGTTCGACGACGCCGTCCACCTTGATGCAGTACTCGTTGCGGAGCTCGTGGGCGCCGGACGCGGCCAGCACCTCGTCGCGGACGACCACCTGGCAGACCCCGGAGGAATCACGCAGATCGATGAAGGCGACCCCGCCATGATCGCGCCGTCGGCCGACCCAGCCAGTGAGGGTGACCTGCTCGCCGACGTTCTCGGCTCGCAGACTGCCGGCCGAATGTGTGCGCAACATGACGATCTTCCTTTCTCAGCCCCGCATAGACGGTGCGGGTGCGAAGGCGAGTCTAGGGGTTGCCGGCGGGGTCGTCCGACGCGGGCCGTGGCCCCGGGGGACCGTGAGCCGCTGGTTTACCGCACGGATGCCGGGATTGGGGGGTCGAGCGGCGCAGAGCCCAACGAGGGTGTAAGCGAGCGGGCCATGGCTCGCCAGCACCCCCAGGCGGCCAACACCATGCCTCAACTGACGGCGTCGGCCAACGTCCGACCCACCGATTCGTGGATCACCAGGTCTGCGCGGTGGTCGAACGGCGTGGCGGTGAGGTTGATCAGGACCAACCGGTCACCCCGGTAGTAGTCGATCAGCCCGGCAGCGGGGTACACGTTCAACGAGGTGCCGCCGACGATCAACAGGTCAGCGTCGGCGATCAGCCGGGTGGCCGCGTCGAGAACGTCAAGGTCGAGCAACTCCTGGTACAGCACCACGTCAGGCCGGACGACCCCGCCACACTCACAACGAGGCACGCCGGTCGTGGCCAGCAGCAGGCCCATCGGATGCGTGCGGCCGCAGTCAAGGCAGTAATTGCGATGAACCGACCCGTGCAGTTCGTGGACCACCCTCGACCCGGCCAGCTGGTGCAGGCCGTCGACGTTCTGGGTGACCACCCCGGCCAGCTGTCCACGGCGCTCCAACTCGGCGAGGGCGAGGTGAGCGGCGTTGGGCTTGGCGTCGGGGTAAAGCAGGTGTTCGCGGTGGAAGGCGAAGAACTCCTCCGGGTGCTGGACGAGGCAGCTGTGGCTGAGCATGAACTCGGGTGGATAGCGGCCGTCGCCGATCGAGTACAGCCCGCTGGCCGACCGGAAGTCCGGGATGCCGGACTCGGTGGAGACTCCGGCACCGCCGAAGAACACCGCCGACCCCGACTCCGCGATCCAGGCCCTCAGCGTGCGCAGCGCGTTCATCAGGCGACCTCGGCGTGGTCGGGGCGGGTGGTCGCCTGCTGGGGCTCGGTCGCCAGCCAGTCGGCCACCTCGGCCAGCCAACGCGCCTTGTCGCCCGGGGCCGCCAGCGAGGCTTCGATCGAATTGCGGGCCAGGTCGGCGAGCTCGGCGTCGGTGAAGCCGAGGTGCTCGCGGGCGGCTCGGTACTGGGCAGTCAGCCGGGACAGGAACAGCAGCGGGTCGTCCGCGCTCAGCGCCACCCGGACCCCTGCCTCGCGGAACGCCCGCACCGGGACGTCGCGGACGTGCTCGAACACGCCGAGGTGGACGTTGGAGGTGGGGCAGATCTCGACCGCGATCCCCCTGCCGGCCAACTCATCCAACAGCTCCGGGTCGGATGCCGACCGGACGCCGTGGCCGATCCGGACCGGATCGAGGTGCCGGATGACGTCGCGGACGTGGGCCGCGTCCCGCAACTCCCCCGCGTGCGGGACGCCCGGCAAACCCGCCCGGCGGGCGATCCCAAAGGCGTGCTCCCAATCGGCGGTGACCCCGGCCCGCTCGTCGTTCGACAGGCCGAACGCGATCACGTCACCCTGGCCGTCCCCGGCGTAGCGCGCCGCCAGCCGGGCCAAGGTCCGGGCGTCGAGGGGATGGCGTCGCCGCGACGCGGCCACGATCACCCCGATCGACAGCCCGGTCTCTCGTCCCACCGCCCGGGCCTCGTCGATCACGATCTCCAACGCGTTCTGCAGCGAACCGGCGGCCTCGACATACCCGCTCGGGTCGACCTGGATCTCCATTCGCCGCGATCCCTCGGCGACGTCGTGGAGAGCGGCGCGGCGCAGCACGGTCCGCATCGCCGCCTCGCTGTTGACCACCCGCCGCGCCGACTCGTAGAGCCGCTGGAACCGGAACCAGCCGCGTTCGTCCGCGGGCACCTCGAGGGCGCGGGTGTCGAGGAGTTCGTCGGGCAGGTCGAGATCGGATTCCATCGCCAGGGCCTGCAGCGTGACCACGTCCAGCGACCCGGTGAAGTGCAGGTGAAGATGCGCTTTCGGGAGAAGGTCCAAGTCGCGCATCGGTCCATTGTGCCGCGCGGCCTCACGATCGAGGGGCGCGGATCGGGTGGACCCCCGCTAGGTTGGCCCCAGGATCGCGGCCGAGCACACCCGGATCCGACTCGACGAAGGGACGTCCGTGGCGACCAGCCGAAGCAGCAACACCAAGGGCTTCACCGCTGAGGAGCGGGCGGCGATGCGCGAGCGCGCCAAGGAGTTGAAGGCAGCCGAGAAGGGCGCCGAGGCCGAGCAGGCAGTGGTGGACGCGATCGCCGCCCTGCCCGAGCCGGATCGCACCCTGGCCGGCGCCATCCACGCGTTGATCCGCCAGCAGGCGCCCAGTCTGGCGCCGCGGACCTGGTACGGGATGCCCGCCTACGCCCTGGACGGCGAGGTGCTCTGCTTCGTTCAGCCGGCGTCCAAGTTCAAGGTGCGCTACGCCACCCTCGGCTTCCAGCCCAACGCACAGTTGGACGACGGGGCGCTCTGGCCGACCGCGTTCGCCGTCACCGAGTGGACGCCCGAGGTGGCCTCGCAGGTGTCGGCGCTGCTCGCCAAGGCAATCGGCTGAGGCGCCTCGGTCAGGGACCGGCGATCACCACCGGACGAAGGTCGTCCGACGGCGGGGTCCAGTCGGCGGCGTCGGACGTCACCTGGACGCCACTGCGGATGTCCTTGACCTGATCGGCTGACCCCTCGGCTCCGCAGAACCAGACGAACGGAATGCCGCGCCGATCTGCGTGCCGGATCTGCTTGCCGAACCGGTCGGCCCGCGGGGCGACCTCGGTGGCGATCCCGCGAGCGCGCAACGCCGTCGCCACCTCGTCCGCCCGGCCCCGGGTCTCCTCCGAATCCACCGCGACCAGCACCACCGTCGGCACCGAACGGCTCGCGGTGAGCGCTCCCTTGGCGATCAGGGGCACCAGAATGCGGGTCACCCCGATCGACAGCCCCACCCCGGGATAGGTCGTCCGACCGTCGGTGGCCAGCGAGTCGTACCGCCCGCCCGAACAGATCGACCCCAGCCGTTCGAAGCCCTCCATCACGGTCTCGTAGACGGTGCCGGTGTAGTAGTCGAGGCCGCGGGCGATCTTGAGGTCCGCCACCAGCCGTCCGGGCACCGCTCGGCCGGCCGCCCGGACCAGCGCGGTCAGTTCGGCCAGTCCCTGGTCGAGCAGCGGATGCGTCACCCCCAGCGCCCGAACCCGATCCACGAACGACTCGTCAAAGCTTTGGATCGTGGCCAGTTCCAGGCAGGCGTTCGCCGCGGACGGGGTCATCTGGACCTCGTCCACCAGCAGCCGGGCGACGGCGTCGCGGCCGATCTTGTCGAGTTTGTCGACCCGCTGGAGGACGGCCAGGTGATCGTCCACCCCGAGCCCGCGGTAGAACCCCTCGGCCAGCTTGCGGTTGTTGACGTGCATCACCACCGGTGGGATCCCGAAGTCGCGGTGCAGCCGCTCCAGCGCCTCCAGGATCACCAGCGCCACCTCGACGTCGTGGTGCTCGGCCAGGGCGTTCTCCCCCACCACGTCAATGTCGGCCTGCAGGAACTCCCGATAGCGGCCCTCCTGGGGACGCTCACCACGCCACACCTTCTGCAACTGGTAGCGCCGGAACGGGAAGTCGAGGTGCCCGGAGTTCTCCAACACGTACCGCGCGAACGGCACGGTCAGGTCGAAGTGCAGGCCGAGTTCGGCGCGCTCCGATTCCGGGGCGTGGATCCGGCGAACGCCATACACCTCCTTCTCGATCTCGCCCTTGCGGGTCAACTGGTCCATCGTCTCGACCGCGCGGGTTTCGATGGACGCGAACCCGTGCAACTCGAAAGTGGACGACAGCGACTCGATCACGCGCTGCTCGACGATCCGGCCGGCGGGCAGGAACTCGGGGAAGCCGGACAGGGGCTTGGGGCGACTCATCAGGTCCTCAGGAAATCAGGTTGCAGGTAGGGATTGTTGGCCCGCTCGTGCCCCATCACCGTTTGGGGTCCGTGGCCGGGGAGCAGGGCGGCCGAGTCGGGCAGCGCCAGCACGGTCCGGCGAAGCGTATCGACCATCTGCTCCGGGTCACCGCCCGGCAGGTCGGTTCTTCCGATCGAGCCGGCGAAGACGACGTCACCGGTGAACACCACCCGGTCGACCTCTGGATGGTCGGGGTAGTCGAGGGTGAACAGCACGCAGCCGGGACGATGCCCGGGGGCATGGGTCACCGCCAAGGACAGCCCGCCCGCCTCGACCCGATCACCCTCGGCCAGCAGTCGCAGGTCGCCCGGCTCGCTCATCGGCGGTAATTGGGCGGCGATCTGTCGGCCCATCGCGCCCAATCCTGCTGCCGGGTCGGTCAGGAGTTCGCGATCGGCGGGATGGATCCAACAGGGCACCCCGAACCCGTCGGCGAGCAGCGCCGCGCTGGCCACGTGATCCAGGTGTCCATGGGTCAGCAGCACCCCGGCCGGGACCAGGTGATGCTCCTCGACCAGGTCCCGGACCGCCGCGATGGCGTCCATTCCCGGGTCGACGATCAGGCAGTCGGCCCCCCGGTCCAGTGCCGCGAGGTAGCAGTTGGCCTGCCACGGGCCTGCGGGAAAGGAGGCGAGGAACACGACCGTCACCCTATCCGTGATCCACGCGGTCATTTTCATGGGGCAAGATGGTCCCCATGACTCCCACCGCAGGGCCGGACGCCTTCGGTCGCGTGGAGGCGGACGGCACGGTCTATGTGCGAACCGCCTCCGGCGAACGCAGCGTCGGTCAGATTCCAGATGTTGCGCCAGCGGAAGCTCTGGCCTTCTACACCCGCCGCTTCGAATCGCTGGAGGTGGAGGTCTCCCTGCTGGAGACCCGGGTGAAGTCTGGCGCCCTGTCCCCCGATGATGCCCGCGGCCGGATCGCCTCGGTGAAGAAGACCGTGGCAACAGCCAACGCGGTCGGTGATCTGGACTCACTCGGGGCCCGGTTGGACGCCCTGACCCCTGCGCTGGCGGAGCAGTCCGAGGCGCGCAAGGCCGAACGGGCCCGCCAGCACGACGAGGCCCGCGCAGCCAAGGAGAAGATGGTCGTCGAGGCCGAAACCCTGGCCGAGAGCAACGACTGGCGCGGCGGGGTCAACCGCTTCCGCGCGCTGCTCGACGAGTGGAAGGCGCTGCCTCGGATCGACCGGGCCAGCGACGACGCCCTGTGGCACCGCTTCTCCACCGCCCGCACCACCTATACCCGGCGTCGCAAGTCGCAGTTCGCCGAGCAGGCCCAACGCCGCGGCGACTCCCTGCGCGCCAAGGAGCAGATCATCGCCGAGGCGAAAGCCCTGGCGAACTCCACCGACTGGGGACAAACCGCTGGGGCGTTCCGCGAGCTGATGACGCGGTGGAAGGCCGCGGGGTCCGCGCCGCGAGAAGTCGACGCCGCACTGTGGGCGGAGTTCCGCGCGGTCCAAGACCAGTTCTTCTCGGCCCGCCAGGCGACGCTGAGCGAGCAGGACGCCGAGTTCAAGGGCAACCTGGACGCCAAGCAGGCGCTCCTCGACAAGGCCGAGGCCCAGATCCTGCCGGTCTCCGATCTGGCGGCTGCCCGCAATGCGTTCCGCACCTTCCTGGAGCAGTTCAACGCCCTCGGCAAGGTGCCCCGCGACGCGATCCGGCCACTGGAGAACCGGGTTCGCTCGCTGGAGCAGGCGGTCCGCAAGGCCGAGGACGACGAGTGGCGCCGAACCGACCCCGAAGCTCGTGCCCGGGCCGAGGGCACCGTGTCGATGCTGTCGACCGAGATCGCCGAGCTCACCGAGAAGGCGGCCAAGGCCGAGGCTCGCGGCGACGCCAAGGCGGCAGCCAAAGCGAACGACTCGATCAAGACCTACCAGACCTGGCTGGACCAGGCGAAGGCGACGCTGGCCGACTTCAGCCGCTGAGCCAGCCTGCGAGCGGAGTCCGAAATCGGGTCAGGACTTGATCCGGTAGGCGTCGTAGACGTTGTCGATCCTCTTCAGCGCGTTGGTCAGGCTGTCCAAATGGGTGGGGTCCGGGGTCTCGAAGGTGAGCCTCATCTGAAAGACCCGAGTCTTGTGAGTGTTGGCCGACATCGACAAGATGTTGGCCCGGTGCTCCTTCATCACGTTGCTCACGTCGGCGAGCAGCCCCTCGCGATCCAGCCCCTCGATCTGCAGGGCCACCAGGAAGGTCGCCCCGGACGTCCCTGACGGGGCCCAGGTCACGTCGATCAGCCGATCGGGCTTCTCCCGCAGGTTCGCCGCGTTGGTGCAATCGGTGCGATGCACCGAGACCCCGTCCTCCCTGGTGATGAAGCCGAGAATCTGGTCACCGGGGACGGGGGTGCAGCACTTGGCCAATTTCACCCACAGGTCGCTGTGGCCGGCCACGATCACCCCGGACTCGCCGGCCTGGGTGCTCTGCCGGCGCCGACCGTTGAGGTTCGGGTGGTCCTCGGAACTGGCCTCGGCGGCCGCCTCCACCCCACCCTCGGTGGCGATCAGGCGCTGGACGACAGCCTGCGCGCTGATCAAGCTCTCCCCCACCGCGGCGTAGAGCGAGTTGACGTCGGACAGCCGGAAATGGCTGGCCACCTCCGCCAGATGCTCAACGGTGAGTAGCCGGTGGACGGCGACGCCGCTTCGCCGCAACTGCTTGGCCAGCGCCTCCTTGCCGGACTCGATCGACTCCTCGCGGCGCTCGCGGGTGAAGTACTGCCGGATCTTCGTCCGGGCCCGGGGGCTCTGGACGAACGACAGCCAGTCGCGGCTGGGGCCGGCGTTGAGCGCCTTGGAGGTGAGCATCTCGACCGAGTCGCCGTTCTCCAGCTTGGAATCCAGCGGCACCAGGCGTCCGTTGACCCGGGCACCGATGGAGCGATGGCCCACCTCGGTGTGGACGGTGTAGGCGAAGTCCACCGGGGTGGCGCCCTTGGGCAGGCTGGTGATTTCGCCCTTCGGCGTGTACACGAACACCTTGTCGGTGCTGATCTCGAACCGCAGGGTGTCCAGAAACTCACCTGGATCCTCGGTTTCCCGCTGCCATTCGCTGATCTGGTGGACCCAGGCCAGGTCGTTGGCGTCGGGGGGGCTGCCCTCCTTGTACTTCCAGTGCGCGGCCACGCCGTACTCGGCCTGCCGGTGCATCTCGTAGGTGCGGATTTGCAACTCGACCGGCTTGCCGTCAGGCCCCAGGACGGTGGTGTGCAGCGATTGGTAGAGGTTGAACTTCGGGATCGCGATGTAATCCTTGAACCGCCCCGGAAGCGGGTTCCACCGCGCATGCAGGATGCCCAGGACGCCGTAGCATTCCTGTTTGTTCTCGACCAGGATCCGCAACCCGACCAGGTCGTAGATATCGAAGAAATCCCGGCCGCGGACCACCATCTTTTGGTAGATGGAGTAGTAGTGCTTCGGCCGGCCGTACACGGTCGCCTTGATCTTCGCGGCGGCCAGATCTTCTCGAACCTGATCGATCACGGTACGCAGGTACTGCTCCCGCAGCGGGGCCCGCTGCGCCACCAGCCGGACGATCTCGTCGTAGATCTTGGGGTGCATCACCGAGAACGACAGGTCCTCCAGCTCCCACTTGATCGCGTTCATGCCCAGCCGATGCGCCAGCGGGGCGAAGATCTCCAGGGTTTCGCGGGCGATTCGTTCCTGCTTGTCGTGACGCAGGACCCCGATCGTGCGCATGTTGTGCAGCCGGTCGGCGAGCTTGATCACCAGGACGCGGATCTCCCGGCTCATCGCCAACACCATCTTGCGCAGGGATTCGGCCTTGGCCGCGTCGCCGTAAACGATCTTGTCCAGCTTGGTGACGCCGTCGACCATTCTGGCCACCTCGTCACCGAAGTCGGCCCGCAATTGCGGCATGGTGTAGGAGGTGTCCTCAACCGTGTCGTGCAGCAACGCCGCGCACAGCGTCGGCTCGTCCATGCCGAGCTCGGCAAGGATCGTCGCCACCGCCAAGGGGTGAGTGATGTAAGGGTCCCCGCTCTTGCGGGTCTGGCCTGAGTGGTAATGCTCGGCAGTCCGGTAAGCCCGCTCGATCACCGCCAGGTCGGCCTTGGGATGGTTCGCCTTGAGGACCCGCACCAGCGGATCGAGGACCACCGCCTGAGGGCTGCGGGTGGCGCCGAGGCGGGCGAGGTACTGCCGCATCCGGGCCCGCGGGACGTCGGTGCCGCCGCCGGTGCGCGGCAGGGGTGCCGCGGGCAGGGCGCTCCCCGGCAGTCCGTCACCGGATCCGTAGGGACCGTGGACCCCTTCGCTCACCCAACCCCCTCTCTAGACAGGCCAGTCTAGACCGGAGGCGCCGACCTCTGGTCAGACCGTGACCACGGCCGAGCAGGTGTCGATGCCGTGCTCGGCGAGCACGGCCCGGCCGTTGAGGAAGCTCAGTTCCATCAGCACCGAGACGTGGACGAGTTCGGCGCCCAGCCTCTTCACCAGCGCCGCGGTGGCCCCGATCGTCCCGCCCGTGGCCAGCACGTCGTCCACCACCAGCACCCGGGCGCCGGGCAGCATCGCGTCGGTGTGGATGGCCAGCGTCTCGTGGCCGTACTCGAGCGAGAAGGTCTGGGTGTAGACGTCGCCGGGCAGTTTGCCGGGCTTACGCACCGGCACGAAACCGGCGCCGAGTTGGAGCGCCACCGGGCCCGCGAAGATGAAGCCGCGGGCCTCCATCCCGACCACCATGTCGATGTTCGGCGGTGCGGTCGCGGCCAGGGCGTCGATTGCGGCCCGATAGCCCTCGGCCGAAGCCAGCAGCGGCGTGATGTCCTTGAACACCACCCCCGGCTTAGGGAAGTCCGGGACGTCGCGAATCAGGTCGAGGATCAACTGCTGCTGGTCGGCGCTCATGGCTCACTTCTTCCGTTGGCTGCGGGACGATCGGTGGGGCTGGACGCGGCTGGCGGCCCGACGTTGAAGTTCTTCGGCTGACACCAGGCCCAGTGTGGACGCCTCGACCGGCGGCCCCTCGGCCAGCGGTCCGTCCCCGTCCTCGATCACCACGGTGCGGGTCTTGGTCGGCGTGGCGGTCTTGGCGGTGGTCCGCGCGCTCCGCCGGGCGAGCCGAGCCCGGTGCTCCTGCATCTCGGGTTCGGCCTCCTTCATCTGGGCCAGCAGCGGGGTGGCGATGAAGATCGAGGAGTAGGCACCGGCCACCATTCCGACGAACAGGGCGAGGCCGAGGTCCTTCAGCGGCCCGACACCCAGGATGAACGCGCCGGCGATCAGCAGTGCCGCCACCGGCAGCACGCCGATCACCGTCGTGTTGAGCGAGCGGACCAACACCTGGTTGACCGCGGCGTTGGCCGCCTCTGTGTAGCTGCGCCGGCCGTTGGTCAGGTCGTGAACGTTCTCGCGAACCTTGTCGAAGACCACCACGGTGTCGTAGAGCGAGTAGCCGAGGATGGTCAGGACGCCGATCAGCGTCGCCGGGGTGACGGTGAACCCGGAGATTGCATAGATGCCGACGGTCAGGACGAGGTCGTGCAGCAGGGCGACGATGGCCGCGATCGACATCTTGAAGTCGCGGAAGTAGGCCCAGATCAGCAGCATCACCAGCAACAGGAAGACGCCCAGGGCGATCACGCCTTGCTGGGTGATCTGAGACCCCCAGGAGGCGCCGATCAGGCTGTAGGCGACCTGATCGGGCTGGACGCCCGCCTTGGCCGCCAGGGCCGCCTTGACCGCGGTGACCTCCTCCACCGAGAGGGAGCGGGTCTGCACCCGCACCGTCTGATCGCCGATCGTGGTCACACTGACGTCGTCGGTCTCGGGTAACTTCAGCGCCTGGACGACCTCGCGGTAGTCATCGACGGTGGTGGCGGTGACCTGCGTCGGCACCGAGAAGTCGGCGCCGCCCTTGAACTCGATGCCGAGCTTGAGCCCCAGAAAGACCAGGGAGAGCACCGAGATCAGCATCAACGCGCCGGAGACCAGGTACCAACGGTTCCGTTTGCCGATGAAGTCGTAGGAGATGTCCCCGGTGTACAGGCGGTGGGCGAGGCTACCGCTGGCGCGGGTCTTGGTGTCGGTGCTCATCACGCCTCCCCGGCGACGGTGCGGGTCTTGCGGGGCGCCCCGCTGTGCAGCGGGGTCCGGGCCCCCATGTGCTCGGGCTCGAAACCGGAGAACCGGCGTCCCTCACCGAAGAATCTGGTCCGGCCGAGCAGGGTCATCAGCGGCTTGGTGAAGAAGAACACCACCGCGATGTCGATCAGGGTGGTCAGACCCAGGGTGAACGCGAATCCCTTGACCGCGCCGATCGCCAGGATGAACAGCACCACGGCCGACAGCAGGGACACCCCATCGGCGATCAGGATGGTGCTGCGGGAACGCTGCCAGCCGGTCTCGATCGCCGTCCGCAGCGTCCGGCCCTCGCGGACCTCGTCGCGGATTCGCTCGAAGTAGATGATGAACGAGTCGGCGGTGACGCCGATGGCGACGATCATGCCGGCGACACCGGGCAGGTTCAGCGCGAACCCCATCGACTGCCCGAGCAGGACGACCAGGGCGTAGGTGATCGCGGCGGCGATGGCCAGGCTGGCCACCACCACGATCGCCAGGCCACGGTAGTAGAGGATGCTGTAGGCCACCACCAGCAGCAGTCCGATCAGCCCGGCGATGATGCCCGCCTGCAACTGCTCACCGCCCAGCTTGGCCGAGACGTTGTCCACGCTCGACACCTCGAAGGTGAGCGGCAAGGCACCGTACTTCAGCACGTTGGCCAGCTCTGCGGCGGTCTTCTGGTTGAACGAGCCCTCGATCTGGGCGCTGCCGCCCGGGATCGCGGCCCGGACGTAGGGCCAGGAGATCACCCGCCCGTCCAAGACGATGCCGAACTCGTTCTGCGGGGTGGCCCGGGTGGCCAGCGCCTTGGTCATGGTCTCGAACAGCGCCGCGCCCTGGCTGTTGAACTGCAGCGTGACGATCCAGGACACCTGGCCCTGCGGGACGCCGGAGCTGGCGTTGGTCAGGTTGCTGCCCGAGATCGCCGCCGGTCCCAGCAGGAACTTGGTGGTGTTGTCCTGGTCGCAGGCGATCAGCGGTTGATCCGGGACGTCGGGGAACGAGTCGCCGCAGGTGAAGTTCTCGAAGTCGGCCAGATCGCGGTCGCTGGGCTTCCAGGCGATGATCTGGTCGATGGTCGGCTGGACGGCCGCCGGGGTGGTGGGCCGGGGGCTGGCCACCGGGGTCGGCAGCGCCGGGGCCGGGGCCGGCCGACGGTTCACCGACTCGGTGGGGCTGGGGCTCACCGACGGCTCGGCGGACGGACTGGTGGACGCGCTGGGGCTGGCCGAGCCGGTCGGCGCGATGGTCGGCACCGGGGCCGCGGACGCCGACTGGGACCACACCGGGCGGAAGTAGAGCTGGGCGGTCTGACCGACCATCCGGACCAGTTCGTCGCGCTGGACGTTGGGCACGCTGACCACGATCTGCCGGTCGCCGCTGGTGGTCACCTCGGTTTCGCCCACGCCAAGGGAGTCCACCCGCTGCCCGATGATGGTCCGCGCCAATTCCAGGCTGGCCGGATCAACCGAACCGCCGCCGGTGGTGTTGCTCGCGGTCAGCGTGATCGTGGTGCCGCCGCGCAGGTCGAGGCCGAGTTTCGGCGCCCAGCTGTTGGCGAACGCCATGATCACGAACAGGGAAGCGATCACCAGGCCGAAGACGGTCAACGTCCTCAGCGGATGGGTGAGGTTCTTACTGGTGGTGGCCACGGTTCAGTTCTTCGCCTGATCCCGGCCGGTCGCCTCGTCGTCGATGAACTCCTCGGGGGCTGCCACCGCGTCCCGCTCAGCGGCGGCGGCCGCCGCCGGCGAAACGTCGTCAGCGACGGTGTCGGGCACCGGGTCGGTCGACGGCAGCGGTTCGTGGTCGGCCGGCTGGTCGTCGTCGGCGTACTCGAACTCGTCGTCGTCGGCCTTGAGCGTCTTCAACACGGCCTGCTTGACCACGGTCATCTCGACTCCGGGGGCGATCTCCAGGATCAGTTGGCGCTCGCCGACGTGCTTCACGGTGGCCAGGATGCCCGCCGAGGTCATCACCCGAGCGCCAGGGGCCAGAGTGCTGTTCATCTCCTGCTGCTCCTTGGCCCGCTTCTGCTGCGGCCGGATCAGCATGAAGTAGAAGACGGCACCAATTGCCACAAAGAGCAGGATGCTGGAGTAATCGAAAGGCATGAGGTTGTAAGTCCTTGAGTCGCTGGCAGGTGGCGGTCAAGCGCCACCGCCAAACTGTAGCGCCAGGCATGTGGGAACCAAGATTCGCCCCACCCGATGGGCCTTAGTCGTCGTCGAACAGTCCCGGCACCTGCTGCGGAGGCCGCAGGCCCAGGTGCGCCCAGCCGCGCGGGGTGGCCACCCGGCCCCGAGGAGTGCGCATCAAGAAGCCCTGCCGGACCAGGAAGGGTTCGGCCACCTCCTCGACGGTTTCCCGCTCCTCACCGACCGCCATGGCAAGCGTGGACACCCCGACCGGGCCACCACCGAACTTGCGGCACAGCGCCTCCAGCACGGCGCGATCCAGCCGGTCCAGGCCCAACGCGTCCACCTCGTACAGGTCGAGCGCATCAGCGGCCAGGGCCCGGGTCAACACGCCGTCGGAGCGGACCTGGGCGTAGTCGCGAACCCGGCGCAGCAGCCGGTTGGCGATCCGGGGCGTCCCTCGTGACCGCGAAGCGATCTCGGCAGCGGTGCCGGGGCGCAGCGCCGCGCCCAACAAGCCGGCCGAGCGGGTGACGATCGACTCCAGCGCCTCGGTGCCGTAGAAGTCGAGCTGCGCGGTGAACCCGAACCGGTCCCGCAACGGCCCGGGCAGCAGGCCGGCCCGGGTGGTGGCTCCGACCAGGGTGAACGGCGGGATCTCCAACGGAATCGCGGTCGCACCTGGGCCCTTGCCGACCACCACGTCCACCCGGAAGTCCTCCATCGCCAGGTACAACATCTCTTCGGCGGGACGGCTCATCCGATGGATCTCGTCGAGGAAGAACACCTCCCCCTCCGACAGTCCGGACAAGATCGCCGCCAGGTCGCCGGCGTGCTGGATGGCGGGACCGCTGGAGATCCGGATGGGGGCGCCGACCTCGGCCGCGATGATCATCGCCAAGGTGGTCTTGCCCAGCCCTGGAGGACCGGAGAGCAGGACGTGGTCGGGCACCGTGCCGCGATGCCGAGCGGCGTCCAGGACCAGCCCCAACTGATCGCGGACGCGGGATTGGCCCTCGAACTCGGCCAGACGTCCGGGACGAAGGGCCGACTCGGCCACCAGTTCGTCGCCGTGCGGGAACGGGTCCAGCGGATCCTCGGTGCCTCGGCCGCTCATCTCGCCAGGCTCCGCAGTGCCGCGCGGAGCAGCGTCGCCACCGGCGGGGTCGGTTCGGCCATGGCCAGCGGCTCGACAGCGTCGCAGGCCTTATCGGCGTCCCGCGACGACCAACCCAGGCCTTCCAGCCCCTCCCGGACCTGATCGCGCCAGCCGGACGCGGAGACCGCGGCCGTCGCCGCACCGGCGGCCAGCACGCCCACCTTGTCCTTGAGTTCGAGGATCAGCCGTTGGGCGCCCTTGGCGCCGATCCCGGGCACCTTCGTCAGGGCGGCCACGTTGCCCGAGGAGATCGCCGTCCGCAGGTCGGCCGGCGGGAGCACCGAGACGATCGCCTGGGCGATCTTGGGCCCGATGCCGCTGACCGACTGGACCAGATCGAAACAGTCCCGCTCCTGGGTGTCGGCGAAGCCGAACAGGGTCAGCGAGTCCTCCCGGACGACCAGCGAGGTGATCAGGGTGGCTGGCTGTCCCAGCCGGACGCCGGCCGCGGTCGCCGGGGTGCACAGCGCCTTCACCCCGAAGCCGTGCAGGTCGAGGACCACCCAGGTGCCGCCCGCCGCCACCACCGTCCCACTGATCTGGGAAATCACCCGTACCTCCGCAAGGCCGCCGCGATCCTGGCCTGCCCGGCACCGCGCCACAGTTGGCAGATGGCCAAGGCGACCGCATCGGCTGCGTCGGCCGGCTTAGGCGGTTCGGCGAGCCGCAGCACCCGGCTGACCATCACCCCCACCTGAGCCTTGTCGGCGCGGCCAGAGCCGGAGATGGCGGCCTTCACCTCGCTCGGGGTGTGCTGGTGAACCGGGATCCCCCGCCGGGCCGCCACCAGCACCGCCACACCGGACGCCTGCGCGGTGCCGATCACGGTCATCGTGTTGTGCTGGCTGAACACCCGTTCCACCGCCACCACGTCCGGCCGGTGCTCTCCCAGCCACTCCTCCAGGCCCCGTTCCAGCTCGACCAGGCGGCGGCTGAGATCATCGGTGGCTGCGGTCCGAATGACGCCGGCCGCGACCAGCCGAGGCGGTCGTCCGGGTGCTCCGTCGATGACGCCCACGCCGCACCGGGTCAGCCCCGGGTCGATCCCGAGCACGCGCATGAACCAACTCCTGAGTCCGAACAGATGTTCGGATCGTAACCGGCCAACGCCCCGGAAGTGGGCCGCGGCGCGCCCGGGCTCAGGCGTCCAGCGATTCCAGGATGGCGTCGGGCACGTCCTCGTTGGAGTAGACGGTCTGGACGTCGTCGACGTCCTCGATCGCCTCCAGCAGCTTGAACAGCTTCTCGGCGACCTCGGCCTCGTCCACGCCCTGGGTGTACTGGGGAACGAACTGCACCTCGGCCGACTCGTAGTCCAGCCCGGCGTCCTGGACGGCCTTGCGGACGTCGACCACCAGGCTGGGGTCGGACAGCACCCGGAAGGTCTCGCCGTCATCGGCGACGTCTTCGGGACCGGCGTCGATGGTGGCTTCCAGCAGGTCGTCCTCGGTCAGGGACTTGCCGCCCTGGTCCTTGGCGACCTCGACAACGCCCTTGCGGTCGAAGATTCGTGACACGGACCCGACGTCGGCCATCGTCCCGCCGTTACGGGTGACAGCCACCTTCACGTCGGACGCGGAGCGGTTGCGGTTGTCGGTCAGGCATTCGATCAGGATCGCCACGCCGGCCGGGCCGTAAGCCTCGTACATGATCGTGATGTAGTCGGCGCCGTCGCCGCCCTCACCCGAGCCACGCTTCACTGCGCGGTCGATGTTGTCGATCGGCACCGAGTTCTTGCGCGCCTTCTGGATCGCGTCGTAGAGCGTCGGGTTCCCGCCGGGGTCACCGCCGCCAGTCCGGGCGGCTACCTCGATGTTCTTGATCAGCTTGGCGAACAGCTTGCCGCGCTTGGCATCGATCGCTGCCTTCTTGTGCTTGGTGGTGGCCCATTTGGAATGACCGCTCATCTACGTCCGTCCTGGTTGGGGGGCGATTTGCGGGGACCACTCTAACCGGACACCCCGTTGCGGACGTACCAGACGTGGGTCTCGGCCACCCCGTAACCGAGTGCGCGGTAGGGACGAACCCCGGTCTCGGAGTCGGTGTCGACGCTGATCCCGGCGCCGACCAGACCGGCGTCGCGCATGCTGTTCAGCGAGGTCGCCAGCAGTGCGCCCATCAGGCCGTGTCGCCGCCACGGATTCCGGGCGGCGAGCCGTTCGGTCCAGCCGATCTCGTCGTCGGCGTCCGGGGCGTTGTTCAACGCGTAGCCGACCACCTGGTCGCCGGCCAACGCGACCCAGGAGAGGTCCTCGCGAAACTCGGGAAGGTCGTGGGGGTCACGCCAGGCGGTGGGGTCGGGTGGTGACGGCGGTCGGGTCTCCTGGTCGATTTCCAGGTGTACCCGCTGGACCCGGGAGGCGACCTCGTCGCTCCACGGCTGCAACGTCACCCCGTCCACCGGCACCACGTGCCACGCCTCGGCCTGCGGGTCGAAGTTCTGATGCAGGTCGTGGAACCACCGCTGCGGCACGAAGCCCGCCTGGCGGAACAGCGTGTTCTCGCGGACGTTCTCCAACGGGGCCACCCCGACCAGGTGCAGGCTGCCGAACCCGGGGCGCCGGGTGTGGGCGTCCCATTCGGCGGCCCGCCGCTGTTGCCAATCGAGGAGCACGGCACCAACGCCCCGGTGGCGCCAACTGGGATGGCAGCCACCGACCAGTTGCACCGTGCGGACCGGATCGTCCAGCGCCGGGACGCGATTCCAGCCGAAGGCTACCGGGGACCCGTCCGCGCGCAGCAGAACCGTGTCCTCGGCCAGGTTCAGGCTCGGATCGGCGAGGGCCGCGGCGAGATCCAGCAGGGTGTGCCGGTGAGACGCGCCGTCCATGTACTCGATCGCCGAGATCAGGTTGGCCAGGTCGGGCAGGTCGTCGGCGCTGAGCGGCTCCCACGAACATCCGAATGTTCTCTCCGGGATCGGCATGCTGCCTCCCTCGACGTCGCCCGCACCCCCAATCTACGCGGCACCCTCCCCGGAGGCCACCGCCAGGGCGTCCTCCAAGGTGAAGTTGCCGACGTAGAGGGCGGTGCCGATGATCGCCCCCTCGACCCCGGCATCGACCAGCCCGCGCAGGGCGATCAGGTCGTCTAGTCGGGCGATCCCGCCGGAGGCGATCACGTCGGCGTCGGTGCGCCGGCAGACCTCGGCCAGCAGGGTCAGGTTGGGCCCGGTCAGCATCCCGTCCGAGGCCACGTCGGTGACCACGAACACGCTGCAACCGGCGGCCGACAGCCGGTCGACGGCCTCGGCCCAGTCACCGCCCTCGCGGACCCAGCCGCGGGCCGCCAGCCGGGTGCCCTTGACGTCGATCGCGATCCCGATCCGATCGCCGTACTCCCCGATCACCCGCTCACACCAGGCAGGGTTCTCCAAGGCCGCGGTGCCGATGTTGACCCGGCGACACCCGGTGGCCAGGGCCCGCGCCAGCGATTCGTCGTCGCGGATGCCGCCGGAGAGTTCGACCTTGAGGTCGAGTTGGCCGATCATCGACGCCAGCAGGCTGGCGTTGGAGCCGCGACCGAAGGCGGCGTCCAGGTCGACCAAATGCAGCCATTCGGCGCCCGCGTCCTGCCAGCGACGGGCCGCGGTCAGTGGGTCGCCGAAGGTCTTCTCGCTTCCGGCCACGCCCTGGACGAGCTGGACGGCCTGGCCGCCTTGGACATCGACGGCGGGCAGCAGGGTCAGTCGGGTCACGGGCCCTGACCCTAGATCGTCGCGGACCACCTCCGCGGCGCTGCCCGAGCGGCGGGACCGGTCAGCCGAGGGTGGTCGCCCAGTCCCTGATCACCCGAGCGAGTGGCCAGGCGCCGTCGGAGTCGTTGCTGAGCACCGACCAGGTCAAACCCAGCTCGGGGTGGTGCTGGGTCTGCATGGACACCCCGGCATCGGCGCCGACCAGCGTCCAGACCCCCGGACGTGGCAGCCAAACACCGAGCCCGTACGGCTCGTCGGGGTGATGCCCGGGCGCTGGCGTGGTGAACTGCCGGACCACCTCGGGGCCGACGATTCGCCCCTGTTGCAGAGCCACCCAGAAGCGATGAAGGTCACCCACCGTGGTGTAGGCGCCCCCGTCGGCGCTGCCCTCGATCGGCAGGTGGAACACGTTCGTCCGGGGACGATCGGGCCACAGGTATCCGACCGCCGCCGAACCGGGCAGTTCGTCGGAGCGCAGGAAATCGGTCTCGCTGAGACCGGCGGGACCGAGCACGCGCTGTCGGATCACGTCCTGATACCGCACGCCGGACGCCCGCTGGATGATCAGGCCGAGCAGCACGAATCCGGCGTTGCTGTAGGCGAAGGTCGTGCCGGGCTCGGCCAAGGGGGGCTGGTTGAGCAGCGGCAGGAAGTCGTCTGGGGTCAGGTAGGTGTGCATGCTCCCGGGCATCAGGTACTCCGCCGAGTCGGCGTCGTCGTCGAGGTACTCCCCCACGCCGGAGGTGTGACTGAGCAACTGGCGAAGGGTCACCCGGTCGTCCACCAGCGGGAGATCGTCGCCCAGCCACCGTCGAACGGTGTCGTCCAGGCTGAGGGTGCCGTCCTCGACCAGCGACAGTGCGGCAAGCGCAGTGAATCCCTTGGACCCGCTGGCCATGGCGAACCGGGTGTCCGGCGTGTTCGGCACCCGGTGGGCTCGATCGGCGAGACCCGATGCCTGGCTGACCAGGCACTCCGCGCCCCGATCAACCCTGATGGCACCGCTGAACGCGCCGTCGGCGATCGCAGCCGCCAACCCGGGAATGCGGTCCACGGCTAGGTGCTGCGCTCGTCGGTGGTCACAGCGTGCTGACCCAGTTCCGCAACAGGCGCCCCCCGGCTGCGCCGGACTTCTCCGGATGGAACTGCGTGCCGGACAGCAGCCCGTGCTCGACGGCTGCCAGGAACTGGGCCCCGTCATGGTCGGTCCAGGTGGCCAGCGACGACTCCGGCAGGTCGCCACTGAGCACCCCGTAGGAGTGGACGAAGTAGAAACGCTCCGCGCCGACGCCGTCGAACAACCGGCTGCCGGTGCCCGGCCGGACGTGATTCCAGCCCATGTGGGGCAGCCGCTCAGCCGGCAGCCTGGTCACCGAACCCGGCAGCAGGCCCAGGCCCGGGGTGCGTTCGCCGTGCTCGGTGCCGTCGGTGAACAGCACCTGGAAACCCACGCAGATCCCGAGGACCGGCACCCCGCGCGCCAGCGCTCCGGCGATCAACTCGGCCCCTCCGACCGCGGTCAGCCCGGCCATGCAGGCGGCGAACGCTCCTACCCCCGGGACCACCAGGCCGTCCGCGGACCCCAGTTCGGCCGGCTCGGCGGTCAGGACGACGTCCGCCCCGGTGGCCGCCAAGGCGCGGGTCGCCGAGTGAACGTTGCCCGACCCGTAGTCGAGGACGGCGACCTTGGCAGGGGTCACAGGGAGCCCTTGGTGGACGGGATCCGATCCGCAATCCTCGGATCGAGGGCCACCGCCTGGCGCAGGGCGCGGGCCACCGCCTTGAACTGGGCCTCCACGATGTGGTGCGGGTCTCGTCCGGCGAGCAGCCGCAGGTGCAGGCAGATGCCGGCGTTGAGCGCCAGCGACTCCATCACGTGGTAGGTCATCGACCCCGCGTAGGGCACCCCGGAACCCCCGATCAAGGCGTACACCTGAGCGTCCGGCTCTCCCGAGCAGTGCGCGTACGGGCGGCCGGCCACGTCGACCACGGCCTGCGCCAGCGCCTCGTCCAGCGGGACGAGGGCGTCACCGAACCGGTTGATCCCGCGCTTGTCTCCCAGGGCCTGGGCGATCGCCTGGCCCAGCACGATGGCGGTGTCCTCGATGGTGTGGTGGCCGTCGATGTGCAGGTCGCCCGTCGTTTCCACGGTGAGGTCGATCAGCGAGTGCTTCGACAAGGCGGTGAGCATGTGGTCGTAGAAGCCGACCCCGGTGGAGATCGACGACTCGCCCGTTCCGTCCAGGTTCACCTCGACCCGGACGCTGGACTCGCTGGTGACCCGTTCCACCCGGGCGCGGCGCGATTCGTCCACGCGCTTGGCGGTCATCGCGACTCCTTCAGTACCTCGGCCAGGGCAGTGGTGAACGCCTGGTGCTCGGCGGGGGTCCCGGCCGAGACCCGCAGCCAGCCGGCCGGCCCGGTCTCGCGGACGAGAACCCCCTGGTCGAGCAGGCGTTGCCAGACATCATGCCGATCGGCGAACGGGCCGAACAACACGAAGTTGGCGTCGGAGTCGATCACCTCGACCCCGAGTTGAGGCAGTTCGACCAGCAGCCGGTCCCGGACGCCGCGCAGCGCGTCCACCTGGCCGAGCAGGTAGTCGGCGTGGCGCAGGGCGACCTCGGCGACCGCCTGGGTCTGCGCCGAGAGGTGGTAGGGCAACCGGACAATCCGGCAGGCGTCCACCACCGCGGGCGCGGCGGCCAGGTAGCCGACCCGCCCACCGGCCAGCGCGAACGCCTTGCTCATCGTGCGGCTGACGATCAGGTTGCCGAACCGCGGCAGCAAGGTGAGCGCGGTCCGCTCGGGGTGGCGAGCGAACTCCTGGTAGGCCTCGTCCACCACGACCATCGCGTCGGTGGACGCCAGCACCTCCTCGATCACGTCCAGGGCGGTGCTGGTGCCGGTGGGGTTGTTCGGCGTGGTGATCAGCACGACGGTCGGCCGGTGCTCGGCGATCGCGTCCAACACCAACCGGGCATCGAGGGTGAAGTCCGGCCACCGCGGCACGGTGACCCACCCGGTGTGGGTGTTGCGGGCGTACTCGGGGTACATCGAGTAGGTGGGGCTGAACGAGAGGGCGGTCCGGCCTGGGCCGCCGAAGGCACCCAGCACGTGGGTCATCACCTCGTTGGACCCGTTCGCCACCCAGATGTGGTCGGCCGTCAGCCCGTGGCCCAGGTAGGCAGCCAGACCCTGGCGCAGAGTCAGCGCCTCACGATCGGGGTACCGATTCACCTGCGTTGCGGCCGCCGCCACCGCCTCGGCCATCTCGCGGGCGATGTCGGCCGAAGGCGGGTAGGGGTTCTCGTTCACGTTGAGCCGCACCGGGACGTCCAGTTGCGGCGCGCCGTACGGCTCTTCGCCGACCAGTTCGGGACGAAGCGGCAGGTCGTCGAGGGTCGGGTCGGGCCTCATCGGACGTCCTCCCCCACCGCGGGACGCCGGATGGTGACCGCGCCCCCGTGGGCCGGCAGATCCTCGGCGGCGGCGAAGGTTTCGACCACGTCGGCCACCTCGAGCAGCGCGTCGCGGCTGTAGTCGATCACGTGGACCTGCTTGAGGAAGCTCGGCACGTTCAGCCCGGACGAGTGACAGGCGCAGCCGCCGGTGGGCAGCACGTGGGTGCTGCCGGCGCTGTAGTCGCCCAGCGACACCGGCGACCATGGCCCGACGAAGATCGCGCCGGCATTGCGGACGCGCGCCGCGACCGCCCGTGCGTCCCGGGTGTGGAGCTCCAAGTGTTCGGCGGCGTAGGCGTTGACCACGTCGATGCCCTGGTCGAGGTCGCGGACCAGGACGATCGCCGACTGCGGACCGGCCAGCGCGGTTCGGATCCGGTCGGCGTGCTTGGTGGCGGCGACTTGCGGGGCGAGTTCCGCCCGGACAGCGTCCGCCAGGTCCGGGCTGGGGGTGACCAGCACCGCGCCCGCCATCGGGTCGTGCTCGGCCTGGGAGATCAGGTCCGCGGCGACGAACCGGGGATCGGCGGAATCGTCGGCCAGGATCGCGATCTCGGTCGGCCCCGCCTCGGAGTCGATGCCGATCTTGCCGCGCAGCAGCCGCTTGGCGGCGACCACGTAGATGTTCCCCGGGCCGGTCACCAGGTCGACCGGCGGGCAGACGTCCGGCACCCCGTGGGCGAACATCGCGATCGCCTGGGCGCCGCCGACGGCGTACACCTCGTCCACGCCCAGCAGCGCACAGACGGCGAGGATGCTCGGGTGCGGCCAACCTCCGAAGTCGCGTTGGGGCGGGGACGCCACCGCGATCGACGGCACCCCGGCCACCTGGGCCGGAATCACGTTCATCAACACCGAGGACGCCAACGGCGCCAACCCGCCGGGCACGTAGAGCCCGACCCGGCCGATCGCGATCGAACGCTGCTCCACCACCGCGCCCGGCGCGGTCTCGACCCGGACCCGGTCGGCTCCCCGTTCGGCCTCGGCGACAGCCCGACGGCGTCGGATCGACTCGACGAAGGCGGCTCTGAGATCGGGGTCGAGGCCATCCAGGCTGGCCCGCACGACCTCGTCCGGAACCCGGAAGGAAGGGGGAACGCAATGGTCGAAGCGCTCGGAGAACTCTCGCAGAGCATCAACTCCGCGTTCGGCGACCGCGTGACTGACCGGCCGGACCAGCTCGGTGGCGGCCTCCACGTCCAAGGCGGCCCGCGGCACCAGCCGGCGGTAGTCGCCGCCCGCCTCGCGTAGGTCGAGGGTTCTCAGCACCCGAGGATTCTATTTCGGGTCGCGGCCCGGCCCGGACGCGTCCCGAGTCTGTCAGCGCTCGACCAGCCGCTGGAGCAACGCCCAGCCCTGCTCGACGTGCACCCGCTGGGTCGCTTGGGCGCCGATGCTGAACCTGAGCGCGGGGCGTCCATCGAGGACGGTCCGGGTGAAGTAGGCCTCGGCCGAGGCGTTGGCCGCCTCGATCAGCTCCTCGGTCCGCCGATCGGCCGCAGCGTCATCGTCGTCGCCCACCCGCAGGCAGAGCAGGTTCAGCGGATGCGGAGCCACGATCTCGAACCGCGGGTCGGCCGCCACCCAGCCGGCGAGCTCCTGGGTCAGCTCCACGTGCCGTCGAATCATCCGCTGCGCCTCGGCGATGCCGTCCAGCCGCAGCGTGAACCACAGCTTCAGCGAGCGGAAGCGCCTGCCCAGGGGCACCTGCCAGTCGCGGAAGTCGACGGCGGCCTGTTCCTGCGCGGCCGCCGAGCGGAGGTACTCGGGCAGGATGCTGAGCGCTCCCAGCAGGGCACTTCGGTCAGCGGTATAGAAGAGCGTGCAGTCGAAGGCGACACCCATCCACTTGTGCGGATTGGTGGCGAAACTGTCGACCTGGTCCAGCCCGTCGTTGACCCAGCGGTACTCCGGCACGAGCGCCGCCGTCCCGCTCATCGCCGCGTCCACGTGCAACCAGATCCCGGCCGGGGCGGTGATCGCGGCGATCTCGGGTACCGGATCGAAGGCCTGCGAGGAGGTGGTGCCACGGGTCGCGACGACCCAGAACGGGATGAGTCCGGCCGCTCGATCCGCCTCGATCATGGCCGCGAGCAGGTCCGGCCGCATCGCCATCTCGGCATCGTGGGGGACGATCCGGAGCCGGTCGGTGCCGATCCCGGCGACCCGAAGGCCCTTCTCAACGCTGGAATGCGCCTCACTGGTGGAGTAGGCCACCAGCTTGGCGGTGTCGCCGTCGGAGTTCACGCCCCCGCCAGTTGCCCGCCAGCGGGCCGCAAGGATCGACGCCAGGGTCGCCTCCGACGCCGAGCCATGGATCACCCCGCCGCCGGTGCCCTGGTCATGGCGGAAGCGACCGGGCAGCGCCAACAGCTCGGCCATCCAGTCCATCATCCGGATCTCCACCTCGGTGGTGGCCGGGCTGGTCACCCAGCTCATGCCTTGCACGCCCAGGCCGGTACTGACCAGATCGGCCAGCACCGAGGAGTAGCCCGCGTTGGCCGGGAAGTAGGCGAAGAAGTCCGGGTGCTGCCAGTGGGTCAGGCCCGGGACCACGATGTCGTTCAGATCGGAAAGCAGGGCGGCGAAGCCGTCCGGCTCTGCCGGCGGATGCTCGGGGAGTTGGTCGAGGATGTCGCCAGGGCGTCGTCCACTGGTCACTGGTCGCTCGGTGAGCGACTCGCGGTAGTCGATCACCCAGTCAATCAACGCATGGGCGTGGCGGCGGAACTCGTCGGGGTGCACCCGGCCAGGCTAGACATCCAGACCACCGCCGGGAGCCTCGTCCGCCACTCGATTGGAGTTGGGGACGTTGTGCGCGGTCTGGTGAGCCGCTACCGAAGCCCGTTCGGACCCGTCCCACTACGGTGGCGTTGTGGCACGCAAGAGTGAGGGCGGAACGCCGGCCATCGACGTGCTGGTGGCTGCCGGGGTCAAACATGACCTGCACCCCTACACCCATCACGACGACAACCGGAACTTCGGGGACGAGGCGGCGCGCGAGTTGGGCGTGGATCCGTTGCGAATCTTCAAGACCCTGGTGGTGGACGCGGGCTCGGGTCGCCCTGACCTCGCCGTCGCGATCGTTCCGGTGGCCTCCCAACTCGACCTCAAGGCGATGGCGGAGGCGCTAGGGGTGAAGAAGGTCGCCCTGGCCAAGCCGGACGTTGCCGCGCGGAGCAGCGGCTACGTCGTGGGCGGCATCTCACCGATCGCGCAGAAGACCGCGCTACCCACCCTGATTGACGAGTCGGCCTGGCTCTTCGACACGATCCTCGTCTCAGCCGGGCGGCGCGGGCTGCAGGTGGAGTTGGCGCCCGACGATCTGCTGCGGGTAACGGACGCGAGGTCCGCGGACATCGCCCGCTGAGGGAGCGCAGTGCGCCCTTCCGCTCGTCCTGGGACGTCGGTCAGGAGGACCCGGACGAGCCTCGGACCGCCGCCCATTGCGCCGACCGATCCAGCGCTTGGGTCAAGGCGGCGCGTCCGCGCTGCAGGGCGGCGTCGCAGGCCGCCAGTTCGGCCGACTGCATCGCCAGGTAGGGCTCGACCGGCTCGTCGGCTCGACGGGCCGCATCGGTGAGTCGAACCAGCACCCCCTCGGCGACCACGCTGTCCTGGACCTCGCCGAGCCCCTCGGTCACCGCCTCCCAGGCCTCGGCCAGTTCCTCGGCGATCGGAAACTCCGCCTCCAAAGCCTCGGCGCAGTAGCGCGCGGCCTTGGCCGCCTTGCGCACCTCGTGCCAGTGGGTGAGGTCACTCGGCAGGTCTTCGGCCCGGTCGACCAGACCGCGAACCCGGTCCACCGCTCGATCGAACAGCGCCGGCAACACCGTCTCGGCCGGCCGCTTGGCCCGGCCACGAAGCGGCGGCTGGGCCAAAAACTTGTCCAGACTTTCGCGCAGGTCGGCGTAGCGAGGCTCGTCCATCGACGCCACCAGGCTGGCGTGGGCGCTGTCGTGACTGCGCCCCAACTCGGCAGTGAGCCGATCCTTGACCGGCCCCAGGCGTTCGCTCGACGGCAGCCGATCCAGCGACGCCAACAGGCGCTCCAGCAGGACCTCGGTGTCCCGGGGCGCGCCGAGGTGGTCGGCGTGCCAGGCCAGATTCGAGCGCAGGCCCACGGTGGCGTCCTGGTCGAACAGCCGACCGTAGGTGCGCAGCAGGCTGCGGGAACGGCGGGTGGCGACCCGTGAACGATGGACGGCGTCCGGGCCGTCGTTGCGGACGTCCTGCTCGCGGCCAGCCAGGACATCGCGCTGGGTGGCCAGGTAGCGCAGGACGACGGCCGCGGCCCGGGTCATTCGGTCACCTCGGCGGCGCTTTCGGTGGTCAGCACGCCACGGTCGTCGACCTGCTCGGTGACCGAGCCGTCCACCTCACGCCGACGACGCTTCGGTGGCCGGGGTGCCTCCTCGTCCGGACCCAGCGCCGCACCGAGCAGCACCGGCGCCACCGCGACGAACGCCCAGACGGCCAGCGCGGAGGTCGAATGCAACTCCAAAGCGATCGGCACCTGGTCGGTGGGACGAGCAGCGGCCAGCCGCTCCGCGAACGGGCCCGGCCCGAACAGCTGACCCACCTGCCAGCAGGTCACGCCGGCGATCAGGCCGGAGGCGGCGGCGATGAACGCCACCGGCCAGCCGACCTTCTTGAAGATCCCCCAGGCCGCGACGCCCAGCAGGAGTCCGACCACGGCGCCGCAGATGACGAACCAGGCGTCGGCGGAGAAGAACTGGGTGAGCGCCCGCTCGTCCACCGTGGCCGAGCCGTCGGCTTGAACGGTGTAGGAGGGAAGGGTCACGACCCGGGACCAGACGATGCCGGTCAGACCGCCTATCAACAAAGAGCCGAGTCCGGTGATGACCAGCCAGGCCGGGACGGACCGCTGCTCTTCCTCGGTCTCGGCCACCTGGTCGGCGACTGGCTCGCTGGTCACCCGCCCACCTTAGTGGCGCTGCCCTTCACACGTTGACGCAGGAGGGGCCGAGCAAGGCCTTGAGGTCGGCCATCAGCGGCGGCGAGGGCATCACCCGGAGTTGCTCCTCGAGGCGCCAGGTAGTCACCTTTTCGCCCGAGGACAGTCGCAGCCGGACCTCGGTGACGCCGGGGTGGTTGCTCAGCACGCTGCGCAATTGCTGCACCACCGCCGGGGTGCAGCGGGCTGCCGGCAGCGAGATCACCACCGGCCCGGATGGACCCTCGGTCACGTCCGGGAACAACACCTCGTTTCCCTGGACCTCCACGCTTTCGTCCTTGGTCCGGACCCGGCCCCGGATCCGGACGATGGTGTCGGTGGCCAGGCTGACGGCGACCAGTTGGTACACCTTCGGGAAGAGCAGCACCTCGATCGAGGCTTCCAGATCCTCGACGGTGACCATCGCCCAGAGCTCGCCCGCCTTGGTCTGTTTGCGTTGGACGGCGGTGATCATCCCTGCGATGACGACCTGGGTGTCGCGCGGGCCGTCCTCGCCGATCAGCGCGCCGATGCTGAGTTCACGGTTGGCGTGCAGGACGTGCTCCAGCCCCAGCAGCGGGTGGTCCGACACGTAGAGCCCGAGCATCTCCCGCTCGAAGGCCAGCCGGACCTGCTTGTCCCACTCATCGACCGTGGGGATCGGGCTGCTCACCAACTGCGGACCGGAGTCGCCGCCGAAGTCGGCGAACAGGTCGTCCTGGCCGTTGGCCTGGTTGCGCTTCAGGTCGATCACCTCGTCGACCTTCTGCTCGAACACCTCCATCAGGCC